>NZ_JAPSLE010000012.1:0-57955 GCF_031181085.1 Domibacillus sp.
CTTCCGATGGATAACTGATTCTTGTACCCATAGAAAAAACACCTCCAAGTTGGCTTTTTAGGTACTTACATACCCGTTTTTCAACTTAAAGGTGTTTTTATTTGTCTCACCCTATGGGGTCAGTCCCCCGTTTTTAAAACGGAAGCCGGGCTTTTTTAAAGGGTTTGCGCGGTTTCACAGTTTTTCTTTTTCAAAAGCGGACAGTATGGGCATTTCTCGCAGCCCGGCACTTCCTTGTACAAGCAGCACGTCAGCCGGCTAAAGTTTGCCATTGCCTCCTCCGGTTTCTGCTTGCGTAAAAACCGTTCATATTGCGGCAGGAGCGCAAGATCGCGGGTATCCTTTAAAATATGCACATACATCCAAAGCACATAACCGAAAATATTTTCCCGGGAAATAACTGCTGGCAGCTTCGCTTCTTTCGCAATGGTTTGGATCACTGGCTCGGCCAGCCGGTTCAGCAAAAAGTCCGCCCCTTCGTCGCCGCAGGAAATCCAGTTTTCATGCTTCAGCCGAAATAAAAGAGGCCATCCGTCTCCGTCTTCCATGACGATCTCCACTTCATCAGGATCACCGTCCCATATGCGCCGCTCTTTTGAAAAAACGGCCAGGTGACCGGCAAGAAACAGCCCATAACGTCGCATAAACATCGATGCCGCTGCTGGAAGCGACGTTAATTTTAAGTTCTGCTCCGCCGAAGCCATCAGCAGCTGTACATTACCTGCCCATTCTGTTACGCTTCCCATTGCTTCGCCTTCATTTCCAAACGCAAACATAGCACGGTCCACGCTGGCCCCCCCTTTTTTCTTTATTATAAATGAATGTCATTCTCACAATCAATGTAAGCCGGCCGCCGTGTCGTTCGCTTCTTTCTTTCATACCGTGTGAGTAAAAGAAAGGAGTGGCAGCAGATGAAAAAATGCGGCTGTCGTCGATGCGGTTGCAAAAAAAATCCTAACTTCCGTCCTGGAAAAAAATCGAGTGAAAAGGGAGAAGAGAACGGACGGGGGAAAAGAAAAGCAGCATCTTCTGAGAAGAAAAGTTCTTTATCTAAAAAAAGATAAGAGAAAAGCAGGTATTTAGGAGTGTTTCACACTGCCCAATACCTGCTTTTTTCATATTTTTTTAAATTTTTGTTAGAAAATCTGACAATTCGCAACATTAAGGCAAAATTTATGGTATATTAAATTTATCAAATAAACAAAGTTGTTCAAAAAATAATAAATGAACAATAATGTATAAATGGAAAAGGAGGTACATAGAATGGAACTGATGATGCGTAACGTATTTCAATTCATTGGACAAAATCAATCGGCTAATAAATTAGCAAAGAAATATGGACTGCGTTTCGGTGCCGGCCGGTTTGTTGCCGGGGAAACAATCAGCACAGCCATTCAGGCGGTAAGAAAATTAAATGCAGAAGGCAAAGTGGTCACGCTGGATCATTTAGGCGAGTTTGTTTTTACAGAAGAAGAAGCAGCCGAATCAACCGCTATGTGTATCCAGACACTTGATGCCATTGCTGAAGCGGGTGTTACATCGAATCTATCATTGAAGATGACATCGCTTGGTCTTGATATTAGTAAAGAGCTATGCATGCGGAATATGCGGAAAATTTTAGACCGCGCCGTACTTCACAATAATTTTGTCCGAATCGATATGGAAGATTACGCACATGCCCAAATCTCTCTTGATATTTATAGAGAGCTTCGCCTTGATTACGATAACGTCGGAATTGTCATCCAGGCGTATTTATATCGTACAGAGCAGGACATTGCGGACTTAAACGAGCAAAGAGCCAATCTTCGCCTCGTAAAAGGTGCTTACAAAGAGTCACCGGAGGTTGCGTTTCCAGAGAAAAAAGATGTAGACGATAATTTCAAAAAAATCATCAAGCAGCATCTGCTGAATGGAAACTATGCGGCTGTGGCGACACATGATGAGGACGCTGTCGCTTACACGAAGGAGCTTGTCCGCACACATAACATTCCGAAAGAGCAATTTGAATTTCAGATGCTGTACGGAATTTGTGAGGATCTGCAAAACAAGCTGGTAGAAGAAGGCTACAAAGTTCGTGTATATGTACCATACGGAAATGACTGGTTTGGATATTTTACAAGACGGCTGGCAGAACGCCCGGCAAACGTCTGGTTTGTACTAAAAAACTTATTTTAATTAAAAGGAGACGGTAAAGATGACAACTACAATCGAGCGCACACCATTTAAAAACGAGCCATTCACAAACTTCGCGGATGAAGCAAACAAAAAAGCGATGCAGGACGCACTGGCAAAAGTAAAAAGTGAACTTGGCGGTACATTCCCGCTTGTAATCAACGGAAAACGAGTAGAAACAGAAGAAGTACTAACATCTATTAACCCAGGGAACACAGATGAAATTGTCGGCTACGCATCAAAAGGAACATCAGAGCATGCGGAAGCAGCAATGCAGGCGGCACTAGCAGCATTTGAATCATGGAAGCACACAGCACCGGCAGAGCGCGCTGAGTATTTGTTCAAAGCGGCAGACTTGATGCGCCAGCGCAAGCATGAATTCTCTGCAGCGCTTGTATACGAAGTAGGGAAAAACTGGGCAGAAGCAGATGCAGATACAGCAGAAGCGATTGATTTTATGGAATTTTACGCACGTGAAATGATCCGTTTAAGCGAAACGAGCAAGCACCAGCCGTTAACACAAGTAGAAGGGGAAAAAACAGAGTTAACGTATATTCCACTTGGCGTAGGCATTGTGATTTCACCATTCAACTTCCCGCTGGCGATTATGGCTGGAACAACGGTTGCTTCGATTGTGTCAGGAAACACAGTCATCTTAAAGCCGGCAGATTCTGCTCCAATCGTTGCGGCGAAATTCGTTCAGCTGATGGAAGAAGTCGGCCTGCCGGATGGCGTCTTGAACTTTGTACCGGGCGATGGCATTGAAGTAGGAGAATACTTGGTAGAGCACCCGAAAACAAGATTTATTTCCTTTACAGGCTCTCGTGCTGTTGGCTGCCGTATTTACGAGCGTGCTTCAAAAGTACAGCCAGGCCAATTATGGCTGAAGCGTGTCATAGCTGAAATGGGCGGAAAAGACGGCGTCGTCGTAGATGAAACAGCTGATCTAGATGCGGCAGCAGCGGCAATCGTTGCTTCAGCATACGGCTTCCAGGGTCAAAAGTGTTCAGCGGGCTCCCGTGCGATTATCGTTGAATCTGTTTATGACGAAGTGGTTGAAAAAGTAGTCGCGCTTACGAAAGAACTTCAAGTGGGCCTTCCGGAAGAAAATGCATCAATCGGACCGGTAATTGATCAAAAATCATTCCATAAAATTATGGGATACATCGAAATCGGCAAATCAGAAGGCGTTTTAAAAACAGGCGGCCAAAAAGCGGAAGGAAACGGCTATTATATTGAGCCAACGATTTTTGCAGATGTAGATCCAAAAGCGCGTATTATGCAGGAAGAAATCTTCGGCCCTGTACTGGCAATGGCAAAAGCGGCGGACTGGAAAGAAGCAATTGCCATTTACAATGACACAGAATACGGCTTAACAGGCGGATTCTTCTCTAAGGAAGAAGAGCGTTTGAGCTATGCACTCGAAAACATGCATTGTGGTAACTTGTATTTAAATAAAAAGTGCACAGGCGCTTTGGTTGGCGTGCACCCGTTTGGCGGGTTTAATATGTCCGGCACGGATTCAAAAGCGGGCGGGTATGATTACCTTCTTCTCTTCACACAGGGGAAAATGCTGGCACGCAAGCTGTAAGAGTGAATCTCGAGCTGCCTTTCTGGCTTTTCAGGTCTTGAAAGGCAGCTCTTCTTTTATCAAAAGGGGGAGAAGGAGAAATGGATATCCAATTACTTATTCCAATTGGCATATACATGGTGGGGATGCTATTGATCGGCTACGCAGCGTACAAACGAACATCGAATTTATCAGATTACATGCTTGGGGGCCGCTCGGTTGGACCGGCTGTTACAGCTCTTAGTGCAGGCGCTTCTGACATGAGCGGATGGCTGTTAATGGGGCTTCCCGGGGCAATGTATGTACAGGGGCTGAGCGCTTCCTGGATTGCGATCGGTTTGACGATCGGAGCTTTTTTAAACTGGCTGTATGTCGCACCTCGTTTACGTGTGTACACGGAGATTGCGAACAATTCAATGACCATTCCATCTTTTTTGGAAAACAGATTTGGGGACCGCTCTAATTTGCTCCGGCTGACATCCGGACTTGTCATTATCGTCTTCTTTACGTTTTATGTCTCATCAGGCATTGTTTCCGGCGGCGTATTGTTTGAAACCTCGTTTGGGGTCGATTACAAAGTCGGTTTGTGGATTATTGCCGGTGTTGTCGTCGCCTACACATTATTTGGTGGGTTTTTAGCCGTCAGCTGGACGGACTTTGTTCAAGGACTTATTATGGTAAGCGCTCTCATTTTGGTGCCGATCGTAACCATTATGAAAATTGGCGGTATCGGCCCGGTTTTCACAGAAATGAATGCGATGAATCCAGATCTGTTTAATATTTTTACCGGGACAAGCGTTCTTGGCATCATTTCATTACTGGCATGGGGACTCGGCTATTTCGGGCAGCCCCATATTATCGTTCGCTTTATGGCCATCACCTCTGTAAAAGAAATTAAAAAAGCGCGCAATATCGGCATGAGCTGGATGATTTTCTCGGTCTGCGGTGCCATGCTGACTGGGTTCCTTGGACTCGCTTATTACTCGCAGCAGCAGGGAAAGCTTGCCGATCCGGAAACCGTCTTTATTACATTGAGTGAAATTTTGTTCCACCCATTTATAAGCGGCTTTTTACTGGCGGCATTGCTGGCGGCTGTCATGAGTACAATTTCTTCGCAGCTTCTTGTGACGTCAAGCTCATTGACAGAAGACATTTACAAAACGTTTTTCCGCCGGTCTGCATCCGACAAAGAATTGATGCTGATCAGCCGCGGTGCTGTATTGGTCGTCGCTATTATTGGCGTTGGCCTGGCACTTAATAATAACAGTACTATTCTGTCGCTTGTCGGCTATGCATGGGCAGGATTTGGCGCCGCATTTGGCCCGGTTATTTTAATGAGCTTGTACTGGAAACGCATGAATAAATGGGGAGCACTGGCTGGTATTATCGGCGGAGCCGCAACGGTTATCGTTTGGGCGAGCATTCCGTCTTTGGCAGGACTGCTGTATGAGATTATCCCAGGCTTCTTTGTCAGCACCGTCGCTGTCTGGGCAGTCAGCTTAATGACACCTGCGCCAAGCGCACAACTAACCCGCTCATATGAAAAATACGAGGAAACGGCATAAAAGAAAGGATGAATCCAATGATCGCGGCAGCAAAAACAGAGCAGCTTAATGTACTTGAACGTACACAACTTGTGATGGAGCAGGCACTGAATAAAATGTCCTACGGAAAAGACGTCTACGAATTGTTAAAAGAACCGCAGCGCCTACTGACGGTCCGAATTCCAGTTCGAATGGATGACGGCACTACGACTGTTTTCACCGGCTGGCGCGCCCAGCACAATGATGCAGTCGGCCCAACAAAAGGCGGGATTCGTTTTCATCCGGACGTAACGGTAGAAGAAGTGAAGGCGTTGTCAATCTGGATGAGTATGAAATGCGGCTTGGCCAACCTGCCGTATGGAGGCGGTAAAGGCGGCATTCAATGTGATCCGCGGGCTATGTCGATGGGTGAACTCGAACGCCTCAGCCGGGGGTATGTCCGGGCGATCAGCCAAATTGTCGGACCGACAAAGGACATTCCGGCACCGGATGTATATACCAATGCACAAATCATGGCCTGGATGATGGATGAATACAGCCACATTCGCGAATTCGATTCACCAGGGTTTATTACCGGTAAACCGCTTGTACTCGGCGGTTCACTTGGACGGGATTCCTCAACGGCTAAAGGCGTGACCATCGTAATGAAAGAAGCTGCTCGTCTCGCTGGTTTTTCTGTGCAGGGAGCACGGGTGATCATTCAAGGCTTCGGAAATGCGGGCAGTTATCTGGCCCAGTTTCTTCATAAAGAGGGCGCGATTATCGTCGGTGTATCTGATGCATACGGTGCTCTTTATGACCCTGATGGACTCGATATTCCGTATTTGCTTGACCGCCGCGACTCGTTCGGAACGGTTTCAAATTTAGTAGAAAACTGTATTACAAATGAAGAGATGCTGCAAAAACCATGTGATATTCTTGTGCCGGCAGCCATTTCGAATCAGCTGACAGCAGCCAATGCGCCTCACATTCAAGCAAAAGTAGTAGTGGAAGCGGCCAATGGTCCGACGACGCTGGAAGGAACGAAAATCCTCACCGAACGAGGCATCCTTCTTGTGCCGGATGTACTGGCAAGCGCCGGCGGCGTGATCGTCTCTTATTTTGAATGGGTGCAGAACAATCAAGGCTACTACTGGACTGAACAGGAAGTAGATGAAAAGCTTGAAGCGATCTTAACAGCTGCTTTTACGAGTGTGTATAACACAGCCCGGCAGCATGAAACAGATATGCGCCTTGCCGCTTACATGGCGGGACTGAAGAAAATGGTTGAAGCTTGCACGTACCGTGGATGGGTTTAATAAAGGAGCGCCCTTTGGGTGCTCCTTTTTTCTACTGAAAAAGATAGATAAAGGAGAAAGGAAGGGATACGGGGTGTCTTTTAAAATAGGCTTTCGTACGGTGAAAACAGCTGTGGCTGTGTCGGCAGCGATTGCCGCCGCAGGGTTTCTTCAGCTTGAGTTTTATGTATCGTCCGCAATCATTACAATCTTATGTGTACAGCATTCACGTCAGAAGTCGCTCCAAAGCGCCCGTGACCGCTTTTTTGCCTGCATGCTGTCGATCCCGTTTTCGTTTGTTTTTTTCGAAGGATTCGGCTACCATCCACCTGTGATCGGCGCACTGCTGCTGGTTTTTATTCCATTGACGGTTATGCTGAAAATCAATGAAGGCATTGTGACGAGTACGGTCATTCTCCTGCATATTTACGCATTTGGCCATATGACAGCAGCGGTTGTGTTAAATGAAATCGGCCTCGTGGTGATTGGTATTAGCGCGGCGCTGCTGGTGAATTTGTATATGCCGGGGCTTGAACGCCAGCTCGCCCTTCAAAAAGAAACAATTGAAGCACGCTTTAAACATCTGCTGATTGACGTTGTTCTGTCACTGCGGGACGGAAATCCCTGCTGGAAAGAGGCGGATCTTTTCCATACGGCTCATTTAATCAAAGAAGCGCAGAAATTGGCAGCTCGAGAGCAGGAAAACCATTTTGGCCGTTCAGATGACAGCTTCTGTGCTTATTTTGAGCAGGCTGAGCAGAAGCTGGCTGCGCTGCGCCGCTTTCTGGACGTCGTTCCGCTTCATGAATCGAACGAAGAACTGGCAGATTGGATCGAATCATTCAGCTATGGCAGCGAAATAAAAGACGGGAAACCCCCTCAGCCTGCCCGCCTTCTTCTTGCTATTTGGGAGATGAATCAGTTTATGGACCAGCACCCCCGGTAGAAAGGACCCTTCCTTTTATGGTAAGTTAAATAAAAAGGAAGAAAGGGTTTTTTTATGGAACGCATCACCTTTCAGACGGTTCATCCGGACACAGCAGCGGCCGATGCAGGGCAGCAGCTGGCAAACTGCCATTGTATCGTCATTCAAAAAGGCGAGAACTATTATACAATTGAACAGCACGAAGCGGGCCTGCTTTCAGGCGAGGGCACCATTGGTGAATGGCTGGAGAGAAGCGGCTGGCTTCCATCATCAGCGGTTCAGGCAGAAGGAGAAGGCGATTGGGATTGGCGCCGGCCTGTTCTTTACGTACGGGACAATAGCATTGACCAGATTGTCACCCCGGATATGCGGATCCGCCTTTTAACCGGGTATTTTCATACACTGGCCGAAACGATTAATGACTCCGTGACGGCAGTTGACAGAGAAGGAACCGTTCTTTTCTGGAATACAACGGCTGAAGAAACGTACGGCATTTCCCGGGAAAAAATTATCGGGAAAAAAATCGGTGACCATTTCCAGGCCGAGTCGGTTGTACTTAATAGTGTTCTTCAGCATGGCCAGAACATCCGGGGGGAATATCACCGTCCGAATGAGACCAACCACGTGCTCATTAATGCTTCTCCGGTTGTGGTAGATGGGAATATAGCTGGCGGCATTGCGACCGAGCACGATATTACCAATATGATGAAGCTGAATGACGAGCTCGATTCAGCGCTGCCCATGCATATACAGGCGAAAGATCCTTTTTCCTCTATTACGGGCAGTGATCCGAAGCTTGCGGCTTCTCTGGAAGCTGCGCGAAAAGCAGCGCACGCCAACATGCCGGTTCATTTAACGGGCGAGCCAGGCTCCGGGAAAGAAATGATGGCCCAGGCGATTCATTTCAGCGGCTCCAAAGCAGCCGAGCCGTTCGTTGCGATGAACTGCAGTGTGGTGCCGGAATCATTGCTTGAAATGGAGCTGTTCGGCTATGGAAACGACAGCCAGACGGGCAAGCTGAATCAAGCGTGGGGCGGCACATTGTTCATTGGAGATATCGACAAGCTGCCAGCACCGCTTCGGGACCGGCTGTTTGCTTCCACGGAGCACGTCCGGCTTATTACCGCCTCCAGCAGTCCAATCGTACTTGATCAAACAATGGCGATCACCATTGACATTCCGCCGCTTCGAAATCGGAAAGAAGATATTTTGCCGCTCGTAGAAACCTTCTTAAAAGAATTTAGCGCCAAATACAACAAACCAATGGATACAATCAGTCCGGATGCGGCGCTCATGCTCACTGAGCATGAATGGCCCGGCAACGTACGCGAGCTCCGCAATGTTATCGAGCGCTGCGTTCTGCTTGGCGACGGACCGGTACTAACCAAAAAGCACCTGCCGGAGGACATGGCCCGCCCCGCTAAAACAGATGAGGCGGCCGCCATCGAGCAGGCACTGCAAAAAACATACGGCAACAAATCCGCAGCCGCCACCCTGCTCGGCATTTCCAGAGGCACGCTTTACAACAAAATGAAAGAATATGGACTTTAATACAAGAGCCAGTTTCCTGCTAAGGTGGGGAGCTGGTTTTTATATGTGTTATAATTTACTAAATTAAGAAGCGGTATGGAAGAGGATTTGCTTTAAAGAGATTATTTGATATTGCAAATCAGTTATTTATTCTGAAAATAATTCATATAGAGTAATTAAATTGGGGGCAGTTGGCATGAGAAAAAAACCTAGGGAAATTGGTGATAAACACGTCAAAAGTGTGCAAGCAGCTCTAAAAGAATTAATACATAATGATCCTCTGTCTGTCATTCCAGAAACAGCCTTAGCTACTGCTAAGTTTATACATGAAAAAATTCCAGCTATCAGCTGTGTATTATCAAAGTTTGATAGTGAGAATTCAAGTAAAGCAAATGATTTAACGCTTTATCTTCAAAGTGGTGAAGTTGTTACTGTCAATTTGTTTATGATCCAGGGGAATGGCTATATCCAACCAAGGAATCCAGGGGCTAAAAGCTTTTTATCAACCTACTTTTTAGCAGAGGATTTACAAGAGTCGTTTAATTATGCATTTGATCGAAGCTATGTAAGTTTTTTACAGTCTGTGGCAGACGAAGCCGTTCCACAACAATATTCAATAGATATAAGGCTATTAAAGCAATTTATTAAAAGTCATTTTCCAAAGTTCACACCCCAAATTGAAAAGTATCGCGAACAATTGCTTTTTGATTTAAGAGAAGCTGCTTTTGAGTTGTTGCAACAAAGCTTTAACCAACGGAACAAGGGGATGATTCATGCCTTCCATTCTTTTTTTATGACAGAAAGCCTGAATATTATTACAAGGTACAAAGGAGACGAAGTAACAAAGATAGAAGAATTCTCTTTTTCGCCGCCACGTTTTGATGATATTAAAATTTACAAAAAAGGCAAAGGGACACTAGGCATTAAGTTCGGGCCAATTGCTTTAACACTTCGTTTTAAATTTGAAAGCGGACCAGTTTCATCAATTAAACTGGCTGCAAGTTATGAGCATTTTCCAGAGAGAGATGAGCGAGAGCGCAAAAATGCCGCTACAATTCGCAAAGTCGAAAAAGCAATTGCTGATCACCTGCATGTACCTAAATCAAATACTAGTAATTCGGTAGGGAAATGCCATGAAGCGATCTCGTATTACTACTTTTTAAAGGCTTTTCCACAAATTAATCAAGTGGATGAGAAAGCATGCCTGGAATTAATTGAGCGTTACGCAGTTGATGTAAAGCCAGATCTTCTCCATAAAATATACAAAGCCACAGAAACAATTATCCAGCCTGTTGTCCAAGTATTAAATGAAAAGCACTCCTCCTATACAGTTGAAGCGATTGAGCTTGTTCCAGAGGCTTATGTAAAAGACAAACTGGATACAGCAGACTTACAACTTATCTTGTACAAGGAAGGCAAGTCTATAACGGAGAATATCTCACTAAAAGCAGCAGCTCGCAAAAGTGTAAAGATAACGACGAAAAATCCAGGCATCGGTACTATTTTAGGTCCTGCATACTTTAATGTAGGAAGTCTTTCAGATATTGTCAATGAAACGAAAGAGCAATTTCACGCTGGCCAACTTGGCCATCAAGATAGTTTAACAACAGTAGCAAGAGAATTAGGGGCCCAGTTAAGCAAGGCTACTCAAGAGCAACTAAAACAGGGGATTGAACACTTGCTTGGAGAAGCAATGGTGGCTGTAACCTTTTACGAAGAGAACACAAGTTATTGCAAAGAACACGAGTATATCAACAGTAATGTTGAGGTGCTGGTTAACGTCCCTACAGCCATTCAAAACACGCTTGCTTGGAGTGATGGGAGTGAGTCGATTAGTTTGCGTGTAAAGTTTAGCAGAGGTCAACAACACGGTTGGTCTTCACTAAAGCTTACCTCAGAATACCAGCTAAAGCATAGTTGAAAGTACTAAAATACTTTAAAAGTTAATATTACGGTAACAATTCCCTTATGGAAATATATGTTTGGCCAAGATTTAAAATCAGTGCTATAATAAGAGTACTGGAGGGATCAACTTTGAAATTAAACGAGCGAGGACGCGGAAAGTTTAAGCCGGCTCCTGACTATTCAGTCGACGACGTTCGCAACGTGCTTCTCGAGAAGATTACTGAAGAAACATCAAGCATTATTGATGATGACGATATAGATATACTTGAGCACATTTCATATAACCGTAAGAAATTTAATGTGATCAGCTTATTTTCCGGCTGTGGCGGGCTGGATCTTGGCTTTGAACTATCTGGGCTGGCTGCCGCTATAGGGGAAGAAAAAGCGATGGAAGCATTTAAGGACAAGGAAGCTTATGCTAAACTTCGTGACCAAAGTGTTTTCCATACAATTTATACAAATGATATTTTCAAGGAAGCGGAAGAATCATACAAAATGAACTTTTCTGGTTCAGCTGTCCAGCAGCTAAAAGATATCAGGAAAGTAAAGCATTTCCCGAAAGCAGACTTGATCCTTGGCGGCTTTCCATGCCCGGGTTTTAGTGAAGCAGGTCCGCGCTTAATTGATGACGAGCGCAATTTTTTATATATCCACTTTATCCGCTGTATTATGCAAGCACAGCCAGATGTTTTTGTTGCGGAAAATGTAAAGGGGATGCTGACGCTTGGAAAAGGCGAAGTTATCCGTCAAATTTCCGAAGACTTTGCTTCGGCGGGGTATGATGTGCAGTATAAATTACTGAATGCACGTGATTATGGGGTGCCACAATTGCGTGAAAGGGTCTTTATCGTTGGTACCAAAAAAGGGCTTAATTTTAAATATGACTACCCTGCGCCAACACACGGGACGGGGCTAGGGCAGGCACCATATGTAACGCTTGAACAAGCAATTGGTGACTTACGCGATAATCCAGGACCTTATTTTACTGGATCACACTCATCTATTTACTTGTCAAGAAACCGAAAGAAGTGCTGGAATGAACAAAGTTTTACTATCCAGGCGTCTGGGCGGCAAGCACCGCTTCATCCGGATGGTCCCCCAATGGAAAAAATAGGCACCGATGCATGGATATTGCCAGGTGGTCCTGACCAGCATCGTCGCTTGTCTGTCCGTGAGATCGCACGCATTCAGACATTCCCGGACTGGTTCCAATTTTCAGATGGGGGAAGCCAAACGGCATCTGAGAATAACCGCTTGGACAAACAATACAAACAAATTGGCAATGCTGTGCCTGTTCTCCTTGCTAAAGCTGTTGCAGGTCCTATCGCCAAATGGGTAGCGGGTGAGCTTAAGAAACGGCAAGAAGATAAAAGCAGGGAAGACCATATGCAGATTAGCTTATTTTAAGTAGCTAAACCGGCATATTCCATATAGGAATATGCCGGTTTTTTTTGAGTATATAGCTAAACTTAGTCAATGTTTCTTAAAGTGTTATATTAGATTTGATTTATTATTTTTAAGGAATATTAAAGAAGCTGGAGGTGGCATTGTGAGAAAAAACCCTTTTGAGGTTGGCAAAAATTATTCAAGAAAAGATGTGCAAGAAATGTTTAATATACCGAAAGATAAACGCAAAGGAGGAAACTGGGCTACAGGATATGTACGTGTTAATAAAGATTATTTTATCTTTGCAAATGTTAATACAGCTGGAAGAACTGGTCATGACTATGCAAATCGCTTTATAGATGAAGGTTTTGAATGGTTTGCTAAAAAGGATACACATTTAGGGCAAGAAACAATTAAAAACTTTTTGAATCCTACAGGTAATATTTATATTTTTATCCGTGAAAACAGCAGCGATCTAAACTTCACGTATGTAGGTAATGGATGGGCAAAGAAATATTTTGATGAAACTCCTGTACGGATCATTTGGAATTTTAAAGAAGCGGAAAGTATGACTGGAGATCTGGAACCTACTTTTAAATCTAGCATAGTAATTCCGCCATTGGAGCCATCGAACAAGGGTCGGGAATATAAGCAGCATAGTTTCGCTCAAAGAGATCGCGCTATGTATGAGTATTTGTTTAATGGAGAAAGCCAGCGCTGGATAGATGAAAATATTTTTGAGTTAAATCCTGACAGGCACGGTGCTGCAATGTACATTCTTCACTTTATTGGTCTCCGAAAGCAACATAGAGGTATTTTTAGAAAGTTTACGCTTAATGAAGCAATTGCGGTTTTAAAAGAGCGGGAAGAAGATTTTTCTGCCTTAATTGATTGCTTGCACCGCCTAAAAACTATTGGGGTTTTCTCTTCAAGAAAAGAAAGTATTGGCTACAAAGTGTCACTCATTATTGCGTTATATTTGGCTCGTTTTGAAGGAGAAGTTAGCCCACTTTTATTATTAAGCAACATAGAAGAAGCATTTGACCAAAACGAATCCAAGTTTGGAATGGATTATGAGAAACTAGGTTATTATATTCAAAGCTACAGGTCTTATTTAGAAAACCGGGATCAACCCATTGCATGGACACAAAGCCAAGTAGCTGTAATGGAGCAGTACGGATCTATGAGTGAAGCGGCACTCGGCTCAATTGTACAGGAGCTTCTGGAAAAGGAATCAGATTTATATATAAATCCACTTATTGAGCGCCAACATGTGGAGGAAACACCGGCACTTTACACGACCCGTGGCATTACCGGTAAAAAAGCGGAAGAACTGTTTCAACAATTTTACCAGGATGGAAGAATTATCGACTTGGATGTTTCTCTAAAGAATACTACGATGGAGGGAACCGGCTACGACTTTAAAATGAGTGGTGAGTCCGGTTACGTGTTTGAAGTAAAAGGGTTGAGAGAACGAAATGGTAATATTATGTTTACCGATAAGGAATGGACAACGGCAAAAGAACTGCGTGAACGTTACTTTCTTGTAGTTATTCGAAACGTGGACGGCGAGCCGGAACCGAAAGTCATTGCTGACCCTTTTGGAAAGCTGAAACCCAAAAGGGCCATTTATGAAACACTGGCGGTTAACTGGCATGTGGATGGTGCGCAGCTATTCTGAATGTTTGATTTTGCAAGGTTGCTAGATATAAAATCACGAGTAAAATAGATTGTTAAAAGGAGAGCTTTCATGATGCGTAAAAGATATACTAAGGTTCAAAATCACAAAGTAATGGATCTAGTAGAAGCCTTTCATGGAGAAAGCAGATCATTGAAAATTGAAGTACCAACCTTTCAAAGAAACATTGTTTGGTCACAAAATCAAAAAAAGGAATTAATAACTTCGATAAAAAATGGTTATCCTGTAGGTTCCTTGTTGTTCTATGAGGAGGAAAATAAAAATTTACTAATTGATGGATTACAGAGGACTTCTTCATTAGCCGCTTATATAAAAGACCCAACTGCTTTCTATGACGAAAATGACATACCGGCTGATTTAGTGGAATTAATGTTTAACGCCCTGAAGAGTGAAAAAGTTATTGAAAATGGAGATTTTGATTACTTTGATAAAAACTTTCGAAAGGAAATGAGGAAATGGATTAGTAAGGTTTCTTCATTTAATTCTCAAGTATTTGATGCGTTTTTGTTATTGGATCATGTAAAGGAATGGGTTGAAACAGATAGCTTTTTTGAGAACCCTACATTATTTACAATGATGTATCAAAATCACGGAAGAGATGTTTCAAAACATATTAATTCAATTAGAGAAGAATCCCTTATTGATGATATTGAAATTCCAGTGGTTATTTATAACGGACCTTACGAAAATCTTCCAGAGATCTTTGAGTTAATTAATAAACAAGGAACTAAACTTTCAAAATACCAAATCTTTGCGGCTAAATGGGACAAAACTTTTTCTTATAATGGCACGAAGCAGGAGGAATATGAACGTATTATAGATGAAAAATATTCTAGTTTAGAAGAATATGGATATAAGATCTATAATAGAAACAACCAATCTTTGGGAGTAACAGAAGAAAAATCTTATCTATTGTTTGACTACCTCTTTGCGATAAGCAAAGATTTGAAAAGGAAGTTTCCAATATTATTTGCTCCAAGGGATTATAAGAATGATGATGAACAGGAGCTTGTTTCTGTTGATGACACCGGGTTTATGCTTATGTCTGTTGCACTAGGTCTCCCTCTGAACAAAATGGCTTACTTAGAAGATCGGTTTGTGGAATTAAATCGGGCAGGAAAAATCGATCGATTTCTAAATGCAATCTATAGTGCTGCTAGTGAAGTTGATCAATATTTAAGACCAGTCCTTAATTTCAAGTCTAACAAGCGCGTTTTGTCAAACAATGCAGTACATGGAAAACATCAAATGATTTCTATAGTGGCGACTATTTTTTATGCAAAGTATGATCAGGAATATGGAGTTTCTCCTGATTGGCCTTCCAGTCAATCACAAGGAAGGAGAGATTATGCACAAAATATACGTCTTCACTATCTATATGATACTCTTCGCAGTGAATGGCAAGGACCTACAGACTCGAAACTTAAAAATTCTTTAAATTTAATGGATATATCTAATCTGGAAAGCAGCCAGCTGATCAATCATGATGAGATAGCTGTGTGGATTCGAAAAAATTCTAGATATTTAAAGAGCTTGAGTAGGCAGCAGTTTGAAGGGGTACTTGATAACTGGCTTGAAAAGCAGCTGGAGAGAAAAGAAGTACAAAGAACAAGAATTCATCCAGTTGAAAAGCTCTTTTTAAATTATTTATATGCTAAGAAAATCGACTCTTTTAGTTCGATGGAATACTTTTATGAATTTGACCATATATACCCAATTAGCTTACTGAAAGAAACAGCAAAAAGAGATAATACCTCCTTTGCTATGAGTTGTGTAGGCAATTTAGTTTTAGTGCCAAGTGAAGTCAACAATAAAAAAGGTGATAAATGGTGGGATGAATTTTCAGAATCTAAAGAGTTTGAAAAGTTTCCGGGTGAATTAAAAGAAATGGTTAAAGAGCTCTTACTTGAAGATCCTTCCTCCTTACATCTAAAAGGATTTGTTAAAAATGACCAATTGAAAATATCAAGAGAAGATTTTGCTCAAATAATGCAAAAAAGATTTAATAAGCTAAAGGTTGAGCTTTACAAAACTTATAGTATTTATTGACCTTTAAAATTCTGCTAAATCATTATAAAAGAGGAAAAGAGCCGCTTTCTTTAAAGGAAATCGATAGTCTGTACAAACAAAAGGAAGCGGCTTATCCGGCTTTTTGCTTTGCTGAATCAATAAACTTTATAATTTTTTCAATCGCTTCATCAAAATTTTCTTTAAACTCATGTTCCCACATGCGAAGAACGCACCAGCCTTCTTCTTTGTAGTAGCGGGTAACGTCTAGGTCGCGCTTCATATTGCGGCCTAATTTTTTTGTCCAATAATCCTCGTTAGTAGTTGGGATATGGCCATGCCTTGGACAGTTATGCCAGAAACAAGAATCTATGAATACAACAGCTTTATATTTTTGGATGGCTATGTCAGGTTTGCCATAAAGATCGGCATTTTTCCGAAAGCGAAGACCTTTATGCCAAAGTGCTTTCGTCACTTTATTTTCAAGTTTTGATTGTGACCGGATCGATCTCATAACTTTTTTTCGCTGCTCAGGTGTAAGGTTGTCCATGGTTGTCACATCCTGAAGTATTAGTTATTCGGATTATACCCATTTTTGAGAAGAGCTATGTCAAAAAGACGGAGATAAGAGATGGCTTTTTGCAGCCTTTTAAGTCTATGCTTTACTTCTTGATTTCCATCCCCTACAGAACTCCTCCAGCTACGTTTCTCTCACAATCATGTATGTAAATTTATTACATTTAATAACTGTCTGAATAGTCATATTTCCGTCCTTATATCATGTTATAATCATCCTAATATGGAACATAAAAAGATGCATGTAAGCGTTTTCTTTCCAAAAAAGAACATAAGGGATTTATTTCTTTACAAGATCATTATGTAAAGCGGGAGGCACATCATGGAGGTATTCAAAGGGAAGCCGGTTAATCGAAACTGTTGTACAAACGACGTCTCGACAGACGAAATGGCGTCTATTATAAATTTACATACATGGATGATTAAAACGCTCGCCAGCGGCGATTCACTGCAGACAACGATACAAGCACTGACATTAAAGCTTGAAGAGCATTTTCAACGGAAAACACATTGTTCTCTTTTAATGGTGAATGAAGAAAACAGACTTGTTGTTGAATATGCACCGACCCTTCCCGAGGCGTATCAGCAGGCGATTCATCTTGTTGAAGCAGGCCCGACAATTGGATCATGTGGAGCTGCCGTCTGCCGGAAAGAAACCGTTATTTCTCCTGATATTGAGAATGATCCACTTTGGGAAGGTTTTTGCGAGGATGCTCTCCATTTTGGGCTCAAAGCCTGCTGGTCCAGTCCGATTCTGGTAGAAAACCGTGTTGTCGGTACATTTGCGGTTTACCATTCAGAGGTTTGCACGCCTGCTGCTCATGAAATTGAAATGCTTGAAACGTGTGCCAGCCTGGCAGGACTTGCGATTGAGCGGGACCGGCGGATCAAGCTGGAACGGCAGCTGCAGGAAAGCGAGCAGCGGTTTAAATCGTTGTTTGATTACTATCCTGACTCTGCTTATATTTTTTCACTGGAAGGACATTTTCTAGGTTTCAATCAAGCATCGGAGCCGATATCCGGCTATAGCAAAAAGGAGCTGCTCGGAAAAAACTTTCTTCCTTTAATCGCCCCTGAGGATAGAGAAAGAGTTCAGTGCCATTTTAATGAGGCAAAGAAAGGAATCGTTCAGCATTATGAATGTAAGGTTGAACATAGGAGAGGAAATCATTTAATTGTAAGCTTGACCAATGTTCCAATTATGGTGAATGGCGAGGTTGCAGGTGTATACGGAATCGGCCGCGATGTTACCCGCGAGAAGGAAATGGAAGAAGAGCTGGTTGCGACTCATCAAGAGATAGAGTTTCTTTTTAAAAACCATTCAGGACTTATTTTTAAATATAAAAAAGAAAATGGTCAGTTTATCCATACATTTGGAGAAGGACAGATGCTCAAGCGGATGGGTTTAACGCTGGAAAAAGCTCTTGGAAAAACATTGTATGACTTTTTCCCGGCGGAGCTTGCCGCACGAAAAGAGAAATTTTATCAAATGGGCTGGGAAGGAAAAGAAGTGGCCTACGAAGTAGAGCTGCCCGGCATTCATTACAGCGCTGTACTGAATCCAGTTTTTAAGGATGGACAGGTTACGGAAGTGATTGTCACGTGCAATGATATTACAGAGCTGAAAAAAGCCCATGAAGAGCTGCGGAAGATAAAGGAGCTTTTAGAGTCTTTTGTAAACAATACCGCCGATGCGATCGTGACGATGAACGATCAAGGCCAGGTCACCTATGTGAATGAGGCGTATGTGGATTTATTTGGGTGGGAGGAAGACGAGCTGCTGGGCAAAGAGATTTTGAATGTGCCCGATCACTGTAGGGAAACATTTACTCATCTTGCCCAGCTTACCTTCTCAGAAAAAAAGGTAAGCCAGTTTGAGACGGAGCGGCTAAGTAAAGATGGAAGAGTTATTCCAGTCAGTGTGACACAATCTCCGCTTAAAGATAAAAATGGGACGGTAACCGGGGCATCCGCCATTATCCGGGACATTAGCGAGCAGAAAAGGACTGAACGAGAGTTAAAGGAAAATAAACAGCGTTATGAGTCTCTTTTCTGCTTTAATCCAGACATCGTCTATAGTATGGATGTGAATGGTACGCTGCTCAATACAAACCTTTCGTTTCATCAAGTATTAGGCTATACGCCTGAGCAAGTGAAGGAGAAAGGCTGGGAAATGTTTGTAGGAGAGCAGTTTCTTAAGGAAATAAAGCAATATTTTGAGAAGGCATTACAAGGAACGCCGCAAAGCTATGAGACAGTCGGTATTCATCAAAACGGCGAGGAAGTAGTGGTTCATGCGACGAATATGCCGATTGTAGTAGACGGTCAAATTGTGGGTGTGTATGGGATTGCAAAGGATATAACAGAACAGAAGAAAGCACAGAAGGAAATCATTTCCTTAAAACAACAATTGCAACTGGTGCTGGACTCGATAGGAGACGGTATTTACGCAATAGATGTCAAGCGGGAAATTACTTTAATCAACCCGGCGGGTGCGAAAATGCTTGGTTATGACGCGCAAGAACTGTTAGGCAAAACACCGAAAGAAACGTTCCGGCATGTATATGAGCTTGAACATTGTATGCCGAATCATACGCTGATTGATGGAAGAACCCGTCATGTAACAGACGAGCTTTTTTATAGAAAAGACGGTACCAGCTTCCCTGTCGACTATATCTGTTCCCCTATCCTGGAAAACGGAGAAATTCAGGGAGTTGTGGTTGCTTTTAGAGATATTTCAGAGAAGAAAATGGCAGAAGAATATTTGCTGAAATCAGCTAAATTAGAAATGGCCGGGCAGCTGGCAGCGGGAGTGGCTCATGAAATTCGAAATCCACTCACCTGCATTCAAGGATTTATTCGATTGTTGGAAGAAACGGACGAGCGTGAGCCGGAATACTTTTCGATTATAAGATCAGAGTTTGAGCGGATTGAAGGCATTATTAGTGAATTCTTGGCTCTTGCTAAACCACAGGCGCTCAACTTTCAAAAAAATGATATCGAGCTTATCCTGACGCAAACCGTCCATTTAATGACTGCCCAGGCGATTATGCATAACATGGAGATTGTCACGGTGATGGAAGAGAGTCTTCCTTTATTTCAATGCGATAAACATCAGCTGAAGCAGGTGTTTATTAATGTGATAAAAAACGCAATTGAGGCTACTGCTTCTAAAGGAACGCTGACCATTACCTGCAAAAAAACGAGCTCCCATCTTCATATCGAATTTCAAGACCAGGGAGAAGGAATTTCGCCGGAAAGAATCAAGCATCTGTTTGAACCTTTTTACTCTACTAAAGAAAAAGGAACGGGCCTGGGGCTGATGGTCAGTTACAAAATTATCGAAGAACACAAAGGAATGATGCGGGTTGAAAGTGAGGAAGGAAAAGGGACAACGGTTCATATTCTTCTTCCTCTTGCATCCCGTCCCTTATAAAGTTTAAAAGGATTTATGGTTTGTAAATAAAGGACTTTCGAACGGCTATGTGGAAAAAGAATGACGTATAGAAGCAGTACCTTCGGCTGATTGCTAGAAGAATGAATATGAGAAACAGGAGTGATTGGAATGGCAGTTCAGCCATATTTAGTGTTTGATGGAAACTGCGAGGACGTTCTTTCTTTTTATGAAAATGTATTCGGCACAGAAGCTAAGCGAATGACATTCGGTGAAGCACCGCCGCATCCGGATCATCCGCATCCGGATCATCCGCTGCCGGAAGAAGCAAAAAGCCGCATTATGCATGCGAATTTGGAAGTAGAAGGTACAACGCTTCTGTTTTCCGATACGTTTCCGGGTACGCCATATGCACCGGGCAGCGCAATCAGCCTGGCGCTCGTTGGCTCGGATATGGCTAAGCTGCGTTCTTATTTTGAAGGGCTGGCTGTAGGTGGAACGGTGACCATGCCGCTGCAGGAAACATTCTGGAGCAAGCTGTATGGGCAGGTCCGCGATCTATTCGGCATTGACTGGCAGATCAGCTATAGCGAACAGTAAGAAAAAACGTGCTCCGGCTCAAAATGACCGGGGCACGTTTTTTAATTTTCGATGATCGTATATGTTTGGGGCTGGACGGCCTGCATAAGCGGCGTTTCTTTTCCTGACGAAAACAGGTGAAGCTCATGCATGGCGCGGGTGCAGGCAGTATAAAACAAGTTTCTCTCCCATTCCCGTCCGTATACATCTTCAGATACGTTAAAAAGAAGAACCGCATCAAACTCAATCCCTTTCGCTAAATAAGCAGGAATGACAACCAGCCCCTGCTCAAACGTGTACGTTTCCTGATCGAGTAGTTGAGCGGGAATGTGAGACGAAAGCCACGCGTGTACACGCTGGCTCTCCTGCATCGTTTTACAGATCACAGCGATCGTCTGATGATGATCTCCTTCATGCATTGAGCGAATACGCGTTAACAGCTTTTGCTGAAGGTTTTCTTCGTGATTCGCATATGTTAAAGTCGGTTTTGTCCCTTCCCGGTTAAACGCTTCAATTTGTTCGCCGCCTTCGATCAATTGTCGCGTAAATTCAACAATCGGCCGGGTGGATCGGTAGCTGCGCGTAAGAGTAATTTTTTCATACGATTCCTTGTTGTCCGGCGTATCTGTTAAAACGGATAGCTCATTCAAGGCCTGCACAAAGATGGACTGGTTTACATCTCCCAGCAGCGTCATTTTACTGTATGGAAACAGCGTTTTTAAATATGCAAGCTGAAAGGGTGAATAATCCTGTGCTTCATCAATAAAAACGTGGCGGATATGGGAAAAAGACTTTTTCCCTTTCAGTTGGTCTTGAAAATACAAATAAGCGGTTGCGTCTTCCCAGTCAAGGGTGTGCTGGTCCAGTATCTCAAGGGTCTTGGCACAAACAGAAGCCCAAATAGGCGGGGCCGTCTGCGTACGTGTTTCGAACAGCTGCCGGAAACTGGCGCTTTCATCTACAAAGCCAAGCCGCTTTATCTTGTTTCTTAAAGGCTGGAATTGTTTGCGCACGACGCTTTTGCTTAAAATACGCCACTCCATGTCTACATCGTTAAAGGTATCTTCTTTCTTTGACTGTTTTTTCTGGCGCGCCCGGTACGCGTTTAAAAAATCTTCTTTATCTAAAAGCTCCACTTCGTCCCGCACCCATTCTTCGTCTTGTTCAAGCCGCTCCAGTTTTTGAAGCTTTTTTAGCAGCCATTCTGATACAAGCTCTAACCGGTTCGGCAGCAGAATGGAAGTGGCTAATGTATAAAAGTGCTCTCTTATTTCTTCCGAAGAAATGAGAACTTTATTCCGGAAGACAATGTTGTGAAAAAGGAGGCCTTTCTGCAACAGAGAAGCGAGATAGTCATCAATAATCTTTTTAAAATCGAGACTCGCTTTAAATTGAACAGATGCTGCTTCAGCAGGATTCTTCTGCTCTGTTCCCTCCAGCAAAAACTGTTCCAGCTGTTCAAACGGGCTTTGAATGGTGAAGGCATTACCAATCCGGTCCTCTACATATTCTTTATAGGTTGTCTGGAGAATATTTTCCTCTCCGAGCTCAGGCAGTACCGTAGACACATAGCTATTGAAAAGGGGATTGGGCGAAAATAGAAGCATATTTTCTGCCCGCAATGTCCGGCGGTTGGCGTACAGCAAAAAAGCAATGCGCTGCAGCGCGGCCGATGTTTTTCCACTTCCGGCTGCTCCCTGCACGATCAGCGTCTGGCTTTTTTGATTGCGGATAATTTGATTTTGCTCCCTTTGGATGGTGGCCACAATATTTTTCATTTGCGCGCTTGATTTTCCGCCCAAAACCGCCTGCAAAATATGATCGCCGATCGTTAAGCTGGTATCGAATTGGCCGGTAATTTCCCCCTGCTGAATGATAAACTGCCGTTTTAGCGATATCTCTCCTTCAATCCGGCCTTCCATCGTATCGTAAGCAGCGGGCCCTGTTGTGTAATCGTAGTACATGCTTGAAATAGGGGCCCGCCAGTCATAAATTAAAAAATTCTCCTGTGCTTCGTCCATTAAGGAAGCGGTGCCAATGTAAATAGGTTCCGGCTTCGGTTCGCCGGATTCCTGGAAATCAATGCGGCCAAAATAAGGGGAACGGCGCAGCCGATCCAGCTTTTTCAGCTCGTTAAACAGCTGCCTGTGGCTTCTTTCTCTTTCCTGAAGCAATTCGGCCTGCTGCTTAATGCCGGCTTGTGTTTCGATGACATCATCTGGCTCGTCCATATTGACAGTTACATCTTCCCAAAAGTTTTTGCGAAGACCGATAATACCTTCTTTCAAAGAGCCTGTTTTTTCTTTAAGGCCCTCTTCCTTTCGGTCGATCAGATCAATCACTTCGTTTACACGCTGCTGTTCTTTCAGTTGTTCTGTTTCCTGGTTCATTCTCCAAACACATCCCGTTTTTCAAAGTTTTTCCTTCTACTCATTCTATATCACCTTTTCATGCTTTACTCAAACAACGTATGCACGGCTTGAACATAGTATTTCCAAAAAAACGGTCTGGATCGCATTCCGGGCAGTTTTATGATTCAATGAAAGAGAGTGTACATACTGAATAAGGGAGATGGTTCTTTGAAAACGTTACCGATTCAAAAGCACGGAATAAACGCAAGCCGGCTTGTACTTGGCTGTATGGGGTTCGGCGGAGGCTGGAGCCGTGATGCCATTGCCGAGGAGCAGGTCAAGCAGGCACATGAAGCAGTGGATGCGGCACTTGAGTCCGGTATTAATTTCTTCGACCATGCGGATATCTATGCATATGGAAAAGCGGAGGAAGTATTTGGCCGTGTCTTAAAGGAGCGTCCATCATTGCGTGACAACATTTTAATTCAATCCAAAACAGGGATTACGTTTCCGGATAAAGAAGCAGGGCTGCCGACACGCTACAATTTTTCAAAAGAATACATTTTAAACAGTGTCGATGGCATCCTGTCGCGGCTGGATACGACGCACTTGGACACACTGCTTCTGCACCGGCCGGATGCGCTAATGGAGCCGGAAGAGGTAGCAGAAGCGTTTCATCAGCTGAAATCGTCTGGAAAAGTGCGGTATTTTGGCGTATCAAATATGAGTGCCGGACAAATTAAGCTGCTGCAAAGTGCGATCAGTGATCGCCTTGTTGTGAACCAGCTGGAAATGAGCCTGCATAAAATTGGCTGGCTCGAATCCGGTGTGCATGTAAATCAGCCGGCATTTTGTGAAACGATTTTTCCAGAAGGCACACTTGAATACTGCCGGATGGAAAACATCCAAATCCAAGCCTGGGGTCCGCTGGCACAGGGAATGTACTCGGGGGCGCCACTTGAAGACAAACCGGAGACGGTGCAGGAAACAGCCGCACTTGTAAAGAGAATGGCAGAGGAAAAGAACACGACTACAGAAGCGATCGTACTTGCCTGGCTGATGAAGCATCCGGCCATGATTCAGCCGGTGATCGGCACAACGAGCCCGAAACGAATTCAGGCTTCGGCAAAAGCAGCCGATGTAGAAATGAGCCGGGATGAATGGTATACCCTTTATGTCGCATCACGCGGCGTGAATTTGCCATAAAGAAAACCTGCGCCAAGAGCGCGGGCTTTTTTCAAGAGAGATCGGTCTTTTCCAAAAAGAAAGAAATGGATTTGCCGCCGCTCCGCCGCTCGTTTATCATAAAAAGTAGATTGCATAGACAGGAGAGTATGGGAAATGTACAAATTAATTGCGATTGATATGGATGGTACGCTTTTAAACGATCACCATGAAGTAACCGATGAAGTGCGCAGCGCCCTTGATGAAGCTCGGGAACGCGGTGTGAAGGTGGTTCTTTGCACAGGCCGTCCGCTTGCCGGCGTACGCCGCTACTTAAAGGACCTACGCCTTGAAAATGAAGAGGATTATGTGATTGCCTATAATGGTGCCATCGTGCAAAATACACATACAAACGAAGTCGTGTTTAAACAGTCGCTTGGCTATGAAGATTTCCGCGCACTGCACGATCTGAGCCTGACGCTTGATACGCCGATGCACTTTTTTGATGCAGAGTATTTATACACGACGAACAAACTGATCAGCCCGTATACCGTACATGAAGCGTTTATTACGAAAATTCCATTCCTTCATACAACGGTAGAAGAAGTGCCGGCTGATATTGCCATGCCAAAGGTAATGTATATTGATGAGCCGGAACGTCTGGACCGGACCATTGCAGCGATTCCTGCTGAAATCAATGATAAATATATGATGGTGAAAAGTGCACCGTTTTATTTGGAGATTTTACATCGCGAAGTCAGCAAAGGAAATGCGGTGAAACGCTTGTCTGAGAAGCTGGGCATTAAACGGGAAGAAGTCATGACAATCGGTGACAACGGAAACGACCTGTCGATGATTCAGTTTGCAGGCTGCGGCGTGGCGATGGAAAATGCGATTCCGATGGTAAAAGAAGCGGCTGATTTTCAAACAAGATCCAACAACGAGCATGGCGTGGCCCATGCGATTCGTGAATTGGTGCTTGTGTAAGGCCGGATAAAAAGAATTTGGGCCGGATTTCTATCTGCGATGGCCGGAAAAAGAAGTTTCCGGCCACCAGCGTCTAAAATCCGGCCTATTTGTTATGTTTCCGGCTTAAACCAGGGTTTTTCGTCCGCCCGCCAGCAGTAAATAAATAGCCTGCGTCCCTTTATCGTCGTGTCCCTGCTCCGACAGTTTGTCGTACAGCGATTTAGCGAGTGTAAGGCCTGGTGTATTCATGCCCATGGCCTCAGCTGATTCAATCGCAATGTTCATATCTTTAATAAAGTGCTTAATGTAAAAGCCAGGTTCAAAATCACCTTTGATCATGCGCGGCGCAAGATTTGCCAGTGACCAGCTGCCAGCGGCTCCGCTTCCGATGCTGCCAAGCACCTGCTCTGGATCAAGTCCTGCTTTTTCCGCATACACAATCGCTTCTGCGACACCCATCATGTTCGACGCAATGGCAATTTGGTTGCACATTTTCGTATGCTGGCCTGCACCGGCCGCTCCTTGAAGAATAATGTTTTGCCCCATTACTTGGAGGACGGGTTTTACTGCGTCAAAATCAGCTTGATCCCCGCCGGCCATAATCGTTAATGTACCGTTTTTGGCGCCCACATCCCCGCCCGATACCGGTGCATCCAAGACGTGAATGTCTTTCTTTTTTCCTTCTTCATACAGTTTCTCAGCTAAAAGGGGGCTTGAAGTCGTCATATCAATGGCATACGATCCTGGTTTAGCGTTTGATAAAATGCCATCCTCCCCAAGATAAACGGCTTCTACATCACTCGGATAGCCGACAATCGTAATGATTACATCCGCTGTCTGCGCCACTTCTGCCGGTGTATCTTTCCAGACAGCGCCTGCGTCGAGCAGTTCCTGCGCCCGTGCTTTTGTCCGGTTATAGACGACAACCGGGTAGCCTGCCTTCATTAAATGGCCGGTCATGCTTTTTCCCATTACACCTGTTCCGATAAATCCAACCGTTTTGCTCATATGTAATCGACTCCTTCCAAAAATTGCTTTCTTCTTTATTGTATCAAAAAAACCGGGCGGTTGTTTTAGATTTTACTGTAGGTGGTAAAATGCTAAAGATAAGAAAAGGAGGAGCACAAAATGAAAGATGTCCAAACGAAACGGGTAGTGCTCCGTTTTCATAAAGGAACGGCAGAGCAGATGGAAGACCGCATTGTGACCGAGCAGCCAGTAACGGTCAAAATCAATGGAAACGAGTTTGTTACCATGGTGTGTACACCGTCTTACATAGAAGATATGGTTATTGGTTATTTAGCGTCAGAAGGTGTTATTCGCCGTTATGAGGATATAAAGCAAATGCGAATAGACGATTCGGGCTTTGTTCATGTAGAGCTGGCGCGTGTCAATCCATTTTTTGAACAGCTTCAAAACAAGCGGTATGTCACATCCTGCTGCGGCATGAGCCGGCAGGGATTCGTGTTTGCCAACGACGCGCTTACCGCAAAAAAAATGCATGATATTCATGTGAAAGCAACACCGGATCTTTGTTTTTCATTGATGAAGCAAATGCAGGAAGATGCGGATGTGTTTAAAGAAACAGGCGGTGTTCACAACGCAGCGCTTTGTGATGAATCCGGTATTTTGCTGCATCGAATGGATATTGGCCGGCATAACGCTCTCGATAAATTATATGGATATTGCCTGCGGCATGGCGTGTCGACGAGGGGGAAAATCCTTGTGTTCAGCGGCCGGATTTCCTCGGAGATTTTACTTAAAGCAGCCAAGATCGGCTGTGAAATGGTTTTGTCAAAATCAGCGCCGACAGAATTGGCTCTGCAGGCAGCCGAAGAACTCGGCATTACTACGGTTGGCTTTATCCGGGGCGGCTCTATGAACGTGTATACTGGGCCTGAACGAATCATCTTGCGTTAAAAAAGGCTCTTTGCTATAATGGATAACGCTTACATGAAAAGGCTTCCTTCGGTGATGAAGGAAATAGAAAACGAGCCACCTCGTTTTTTCTATCATGATCGTAATGGCATTTCTTTCGACGGGAAACGAAAGAAGCAGACAGCGTGCTCACAAGAGCATGCTGTCTTTTTTTGTTTATTTCTATTCCCGAAAGGGTATTTTTACAAAGTCTTTTGAAATGATAGAAAATGATAAAAATGGGCAGGCACAATGATCATGAAAAAGAGGGGGAGTTCTTGCTGTGACCGATTACGTAAAGGTGACGATTAACGGGCAGAAAATGAGTATTCCGGGAGACGTATCTATTTTGCAGGCACTTCAGGAGCAGGCGGTAGAGGTACCGCATGTTTGTTATCATCCGCAGCTGGGTGCCATCGAAACGTGTGACACATGTTTGATTGAAGTGAATGGGGAATTTGTCCGCTCTTGTTCTACTCCTATTGAAGATGGGGATGTCATTGACACCACTTCAGGTGAGGTAAAGCAGGTTCAGAATATCGCGATGGACCGGATTTTGCATAATCATGACTTGTATTGCACGGTCTGTGATTACAATAATGGACGCTGTGAAGTGCACAATACCGTTAAACAAATGAAAATTGAGCATCAAAATGAACCTTATGAAGAAAAGCCCTATGCAGTTGACAATACCAACCCTTTTTACCGTTATGATCCGGATCAGTGCATCCTGTGCGGCCGCTGTGTAGAAGCGTGTCAGGATTTGCAGGTAACTGAAACGCTGTCCATTGACTGGAGCCTGGAGCGGCCGCGTGTTGTTTGGGATGATGGGCGTCCGATTAACGAATCTTCATGCGTATCGTGTGGACACTGTTCTACGGTCTGCCCATGTAACGCCATGATGGAAAAAGGAATGGTCGGGGAAGCTGGCTTCCTAACAGGCATTAAACAAGATACGCTGAAATCCATGATTGAATTGACGAAAAATGCGGAAACAGGCTTTAGTTCCATTATGCCAATTTCTGATGTGGAAGCAGCGATGCGCCAGACGCGCATTAAGAAAACAAAAACGGTCTGCACATATTGCGGTGTTGGCTGCAGCTTTGAAGTATGGACGAAAGACCGGCATATTTTAAAAGTGGAGCCGACAGTGGAAGCACCGGCAAATGGTGTATCTACCTGTGTAAAAGGAAAGTTCGGCTGGGATTTTGTCAACAGCGAGGACCGTCTGACAAAACCGTTGATTCGAGACGGTGAAACATTCCGCGAAGCGGAATGGGAAGAAGCTCTTTCATTGATCGAATCGAAATTCAAAAATATAAAAGAAACATATGGTCCTGAATCAATGGCCTTCATTTCTTCTTCAAAATGTACAAATGAAGAATCATACTTAATGCAAAAACTTGCCCGCGGCGTCATCGGTACAAACAACGTCGATAACTGTTCACGCTACTGCCAGACACCAGCAACAGTCGGGCTGTTCCGGACAGTCGGCTACGGTGGTGACTCTGGTTCTATCACGGATATTGAACAGGCCGGCCTTGTGATGATTGTCGGTGCGAACAGTGCTGAGTCTCACCCTGTACTCGCTACACGGGTTAAACGGTCCCATAAATTATTTGGCCAAAAGCTGATTGTTGCAGACCTTCGGAAAAACGAAATGGCAGACCGGGCTGACTTGTTTATTCAGCCAAAAGCCGGTACAGATCTTGTCTGGCTCTCAGCAGTCACAAAATATATTGTGGACCAGGGCTGGGCTGATGAAGAATTTCTGCAAAAGCGGGTCAACGGCATTGAAGAATATATTGCCAGCATTCAGCCGTACACACTCGAGTACGCCGAGCAAGTGACCGGCATTTCTGGGCAGGAGCTGATTACGATTGCCGAAACGATTCACAACACGAAATCAACATGCATTCTTTGGGCAATGGGTGTTACACAGCACGTGGGCGGAAGTGACACAAGTACAGCCATTTCGAACCTGCTGCTCATTACCGGCAACTACGGAAAACCAGGTGCCGGAAGTTATCCGCTGCGCGGCCATAACAATGTGCAGGGTGCAAGTGATTTCGGCAGTATGCCGGACCGCTTCCCGGGCTACCAGAGTGTGAAGGATGATGCTGTCCGCGCTAAATATGAAAAAAGCTGGGGTACAAAAATTCCAGCGGAGCCAGGCTTAAACAACCACGAAATGGTGTCCGGCATCCATGCAGGCAACGTGAAACTGATGTACTTAAAAGGCGAAGATATGGGCTTAGTGGATTCAAACTTAAACTACGTTCATTCCGCTTTTGAGAAACTGGATTTCTTCGTGGTACAGGATATTTTCTTATCTAAAACGGCTCAGTTTGCCGACGTCGTTCTGCCAGCTTCTCCGTCTTTTGAGAAAGAGGGCACCTTTACAAATACAGAACGCCGTATTCAGCGCTTGTATCAAGTGTTCGAGCCGATGGGCGATTCAAAACCAGACTGGCAGATCATTATGGAAATCGCAAACCGCCTTGGCGCTGGCTGGGAATACACACACCCAGGCGAAATTATGGCCGAAGCAGCAAGCTTGATGCCGATTTATTCAGGTGTCACATACGACCGTCTTGAAGGCTTTAACAGCCTGCAATGGCCGGTAGCGGAAGACGGGACTGATTCACCGCTGCTCTTTAAAACGCTGTTCCCGTTCCCGGACGGCAAAGCACGGCTTTATCCAGTCGAGTGGACCGAGCCGCTCCAATACGAGGAAGAGTATGATCTCCATGTCAACAATGGCCGTCTTTTGGAGCACTTCCATGAAGGGAACATGACGTATAAATCTGCTGGTATTTCTTCGAAAACACCGAGCGTCTTTTTGGAGGTATCACCGGAGCTTGCGGCCGAGCGGGGGCTTGAAGACGGAACCGTTGTCCGGCTGACATCACCGTATGGAAGCGTAAAAGTTCCATGTCTTGTCACGGACCGAGTGAAAGGCAAAGAAGTGTACCTGCCGATGAACAGCCAGGGAGAAGGCGCGATCAACTATTTGACGAGCAGTTATGCTGACAAAGATACAGATACGCCGGCTTACAAAGAAATCAGTGCGAAAATGGAAATCTTATCAGCCAAAGGAGACAGCCCATTGCCAAGCATCAATCACCGCAACGGCAATCCGCAGCCGCAAATTGGTGTACAAGTTGAGAAAAAATGGGCGCGGCCAGATTATGTGTTCCCTGGTGACTTGGTAACGAAAGGAGTGTCGAAGCGTGGCTAGAGCAATCACGTCGATACGCCGCTTAGAAATCAGTGAAGAAGAACAGCGCCGCCGGGACCTTGAAGAATTGGGAACGTTGCTCATTGAACACAAAGAAGTCATTAAAGATTTTCTGCATATGCTGAATAAAATTCAAGACCGCAGCGGCCTGGATGTGGTAACCGGCTTGTTTGATAAAGGTGATGAGGTACTTGATGTGCTGGTTAAAGCAACGGACAAGCCTGAAGTAGCGAAAATGATTAAAAACAGCCTGCTTCTGCTTGGCTCGCTTGGAAAAATCAATATTGAAGACATGAATCCATTTATTGAAAAAATCAACGGCGGCTTACATCACGCTGTCCGCTCAGAGAATAAAGAAACGGGCTACGGTTTCATGCTTCGAACCTTAGCCGCTCCGGAAACAAAAGAAGCGCTCGTATTTCTTCTTTCGTTCCTCAAAGGAATGGGAGCAGCCGCGCCGCAGCCGCAGCCTGTGCCAAAGAAGAAAAAAGGAAAAAAGAGCTGGCTTGTAGCCGCAGGCCTGTCACTTGCCAGCGTCATTCTTTTATCAAAGCAGTCGAGTAAAACAGAGTCAGAATCTCTCGAGTACGACGTCATTCATCATCAGTAAAAAGAAAAAGTAGTGCGTTTAAGAATACCGGTTGAACGCACTGCTTTTCTATTATAGACCAGGAGGGCTTCAGATGGCTTATTATCCCCCTAAGAAAATTGCCCAGGTGGCCATAGAAGCAGGTAAAACAAAAACTGAGCTCCCGCTTCCTCAAATGCTTGTATTGGGATTTTTAGGAGGCGCCTTTATTTCAATTGGATACTTGTTAGCGATCCGGGTATCAGCTGATGTTCCGCATGAATGGGGATCGTTTGCTTCTTTTTTAGGCGCAGCCGTTTTTCCGCTTGGCCTTATTTTAATTCTCATTGGCGGAGCAGAACTGCTGACCGGCAATATGATGGCCATTCCAATGGCATTTCTGGCTAAAAGAGTGACCATTTCAAGATTGCTGCATAATTGGTTTTGGATTACGATCAGCAACTTTATCGGTGCCCTGTTTGTCGCGTATTTTTTCGGCCATGTAGTTGGACTGACAGAAACCGGTCCATACTTGGAGAAAACCGTTTTAACCGCTCACGCAAAAGTAGATACAGCTTTTTGGCCGGCTTTCATTTCCGGCATCGGCTGCAACTGGCTTGTAGGGCTGGCTGTCTGGCTCGCGTACGGCGCAGACGACATTGGCGGGAAAATTCTGGCCATCTGGTTTCCGATTATGGGCTTTGTCGCGATCGGATTCCAGCACATTGTCGCCAACATGTTTGTGATTCCGGCAGCAATTTTTGCCGGAGAGTTAACCTGGATGGACTTTCTGCGAAACTTTGTACCGGTATACTTGGGAAATGCCGTCGGCGGTTTTATTTTTGTTGCCATGGTGTATTGGATTGCTTACGTGTCGAGAGGCTCCGTGCCGGCCGATAAATAACATAAAAAAACCACTCTCTTCATGAAGAGAGTGGTTTTTTTATGTTAATCAAGCAGTCCAACCATTTTTAAACCGTTTAAAATCCCGTCTGCATCAACATTAGTTGTCACGTGCTTGGCAGCATTGATCGCTTCGGGGTGTCCATCGCCCATTGCTACACTGTTTACCACCATCTTCAGCATTTCTACGTCATTTAAGCCGTCTCCAAATGCATAAATATCTTCTGGTAAAATGCCAAGTTTATCAATGACTTTTTGAATTCCTTTTGCTTTTGATCCGCCAGCCGGCACAATATCAACAGAGACAGGATGCCAGCGGACAAAATCAAACTCAGGAAACGCTTTTTCATATTCTTTGTCTTCCGGGTCCTGGCAGAACAACAGAGACTGATACAGGTCGCGCCCTTCATGGTAGGTCGGGTCATGCTCAGGGAAGTAATTGATTTTCAGTGAGTTAATACCCGTTGTAACATGCTCGTGTTCAGGCGTATTGGCTTTCATATCTTCATGATCCATAAACACAATAGGATGCTTTCGTTCAACGGCTACATCTGTTAAGCGGAGCAGAGCTTCTTTATTAAGCGGATTTTTATAGAGCGGTTCTCCTTTGAAAACAACATACTGACCGTTGTAGCTGACGAATGTTTCAATACCCAGCTCCTTGCGCAGACCTTCGAACATGAATGGCGCACGCCCTGTGGCAATCGCTACTTCATGGCCGTGCCCTTGAAGCTCACGGATAGCCTGCCGGGTAGAAGCCGGCAGCTTTTTGTCATGATCGTACAATGTGCCGTCTATATCAAAAAAAATAATTTTTTGGCTCATAAAAATCCCCTTCGCGTTTTATTTTCCCTTTATATACTAGCAAACGAAAGTCAATCGAACAAATGAAACATTATGTAACCGCTTTTAATTTTCAGAAAAGTAATCGCTTTATTTTCGCTTAACCTCTTGACGAAAAGAAGAGAAGGTTATATGCTATTTACAAATGTAACATATACGAACAAAAGTAAAGGGAGGAACAATCATGGTAACCAAATTAAACCTGCCCACTTCGATCACGGATGAAAAACTAAGAGACTTATACAAAGAAATGTGGCTGATTCGTTATTTTGACGAAAAAGTAGATCAGTTTTTTGCGAAGGGGCTTATTCATGGAACGACGCACCTTTGTGTCGGACAGGAAGCATCAGCGGCTGGCTCGATCGCTGTACTTGAGCCTCGGGACAAGATTGTCTCTACACACCGGGGTCACGGACACTGTATTTCCAAAGAAGGCGATGTTAATAAAATGATGGCTGAGCTGTTCGGTCGTGAAACCGGTTACTGTAAAGGAAAAGGCGGCTCGATGCACATTGCAGACGTAGAAAAAGGCAATTTGGGTGCAAACGGGATCGTAGGCGGCGGTATTCCGCTTGCAGTTGGAGCAGCCCTGACATCCAAAATGAGAAATGAAGACTATGTAGTGCTTTGCTTCTTTGGAGACGGGGCATCCAATGAAGGAAGTTTCCATGAATCGGTCAACCTTGCGGCTATTTGGGATTTACCGGTTGTGTTTATTTGCGAAAATAACCAGTACGGCATGTCGGGCCCGGTCAAAGACATGACCCGCGTTGAACATATTGCAGACCGCGCGAAAGCATATGGAATTCCGGGAGAGATTGTAGACGGCTGTGACATGATCGACATTATGAACAGCGTAGACAACGCTGTGCGCCGTGCGCGTGAAGGCGGCGGGCCGACGTTGATTGAAATGAAAACATACCGCTGGAAAGGCCACTCAAAAAGCGATGCGAAAAAGTACCGTACGCGTGAGGAAGAAAACGAGTGGAGAGCGAAAGACGGCATTAAGCGGTTTAAGGAAGCACTGATTGCCTCGGGTGTTTTAACAGAAGAAGAAGCGAAATCCTTGCGGGAAGAAGCCAATCAGGAGATTGAAGAAGCGGTGCGATTTGCGGAAGCGAGTCCAGAACCGTCCATTGATACTTTAGAAGAAGACGTATACGCGTAAAAACAGGAGGGATGGAGACCATGACAACAGCTACGTCAGCAACAGGAAGAGAAATTACGTATCTAGAAGCCGTTCGGGAAGCCATGAGCCAGGAAATGCGTCAAAACAGCGATGTATTTATTCTTGGAGAAGACATAGGAGTATACGGCGGCGCGTTCGGTGTCACGCGCGGCATGATTGAAGAGTTCGGTCCGGAGCGCGTGCGCAATACGCCGATTTCAGAAGCAGCGATTTCCGGTGCAGCAGTCGGGGCGGCTTTGACAGGGATGCGTCCGATTTTAGAACTGCAATTCTCGGACTTTATTACAATTGCCATGGATCAGATGGTCAACCAGGCCGCCAAAACACGTTATATGTTTGGCGGTAAAGGGAAAGTGCCAATGGTGCTCCGTACACCGGCTGGATCTGGAACAGGCGCGGCTGCCCAGCATTCGCAAAGCTTAGAAGCGTGGATGGCCCATATTCCAGGATTGAAAGTGGTTCAGCCTTCTACGGCTTACGATGTAAAAGGACTTTTAAAGGCAGCGATGGATGATGACAACCCGGTTGTTTTCTATGAACATAAGTTACTATACAGAACATCTGGTCATGTGCCGGAAGAACAATACTCTATTCCGCTCGGAAAAGCTGATGTAAAGCGGGAAGGAACAGACGTAACGATTGTCGCAACAGCCATTATGGTTCATAAAGCGCTCGAAGCAGCAGCGGAGCTCGAAAAAGAAGGCATTAGTGTAGAAGTAGTGGATCCGCGTACGATCGTGCCGCTCGATGAAGAAACCATTATTGAGTCTGTCAAGAAAACGGGACGTCTCATCGTGGTACATGAAGCGGTGAAGCGCGGCGGCATCGGCGGAGAAATCGCCAGCATGATTGCGGAAAGTGAAGCATTTGACTACTTAGACGCGCCGATCAAGCGCCTGGGCGGACTGGCAGTGCCGATTCCGTACAATCCGACACTTGAAAAAGCGGCGATTCCTCAGGTGCCGGATATTATTGCAGCGGTAAAAGAAACGGTGAAAAACAAGTAAGAAGGAGGGAGAACGATGGCTAAAGAAATTTTTATGCCAAAGCTGAGCAGCACGATGGAAACAGGAACCCTCCTTCAATGGTTTAAGGAAGAGGGAGACAGCGTCGAGATTGGCGAGCCGCTTTTTGAAATTATGACTGACAAAATCAATATTGAAGTAGAGTCATATGAGGAAGGCGTTTTATTAAAGAAATACTTTGGAGAAGACGACCAGGTGCCGGTGAATCATGTAATCGGCTATATTGGAACCGAAGGGGAAGACGTGCCACAAGAAGCACCAGGGGTATCGGGTGCTGAAACAGAAGAAGCCGCTCCAGTAGAAAACCCAGAGCCGCAGCTTGTTGCAGCGGGAAGGGCAGAAACATTGATCACGGACGAAAAGCCGCGGGCTACACCGGCTGCCCGGCACCTTGCCCGGACAGAAGGAATTGAGCTTCGTGACGTACAGGGAAGCGGCCCAAATGGGCGCGTGCATAAAAAAGATGTAACCGCTCACGCAGAAAGCAGTCCAGTCGAGGCAAAAGCAACACCGCTTGCCCGCAAGGTTGCGGAAGGAGAAGGTGTCGATTTGTCCACTGTACAGGGAAGCGGCGCCAACGGAAAAGTCGTGAAACAAGATGTGATTTCCGCTAAACGCACAACAGTGCCTGCTGCGGATACATCGACGCGCAAAAAAATGTCGGGTATGCGTAAAGTGATTGCTGAACGTATGGTACAAAGCAAGCAGACAGCACCTCACGTCACGATGACGAGCGAGATTGATATGACGAAAGTAAAAGAACTGCGTGCATCGCTTCTGCCGGTTGTAGAAAAGCAGACGGGCTTCCGCTTGTCATACACAGAAATTTTAATGAAAGCAACAGCCGCAGCTCTGGCACGGCACCCGGAAATCAACGTATCGCTTGAAGGTGATGAAATTGTCGAGCACGGCCATGTTCACCTTGGCCTTGCCGTAGCAGTGGCGGACGGCTTAATGGTGCCGGTCATTAAAGATGTGCTCGCCAAGGGGCTGGCGGAGCTGACACAGGATGCGAAAGAAATCAGCCAGCGGGCGCGTGAAAATAAGCTGCTCCCTGATCAAATGAAAGGGTCGACGTTTACGATCAGCAACGTCGGTATGTATGCCGTTGATATGTTTACACCGGTCATTAATCAGCCAGAAAGCGCCATCTTAGGCGTGGGGCGGATGCAGGACAAGCCAGTCGCGGTAAACGGAGCGCTTGAAATCCGGCCAATGATGACACTCAGCTTGTCATTTGACCACCGTGTGATTGATGGAGCACCGGCAGCCGCCTTTTTGACGGAGCTTAAAGATATTTTAGAAAATCCATATGAGCTGCTTGTATAAGGAGTGTAACTGATGACATCATACGATATCGTTGTTGTGGGAGGCGGACCGGGCGGCTATGTCGCCGCGCTTCACGCGGCGGAGCTTGGCAAAAGGACAGCATTAGTAGAACCAGATTTTTTAGGCGGCACGTGTTTAAACCGCGGCTGCATTCCATCTAAAACATTGCTCAAGCATGCAGAAATCATTGAATCCATCGAGAAAGCGAAGAACTGGGGCATTGAAACCGGGGAAATGACGCTTTCGTTCGATAAAATGAAACAGCGGAAAAATGACGTAATTGAACGGCTGCGCGGCGGCATTGCGTTTTTGCTGAAGCAGGGCAAAATCGATGTTTATAACGGCTTCGGCTCTGTTAAAGAAGGCGGGCGTGTAGCGGTCAAAACGGAATCTGGTGAAGAAACGATCCAGGCGGCGAAAGTGATCGTCGCTACCGGTTCAACACCGGCTGTGCCGCCGATCCCTGGCCTTGACTCAGTCCACTTTGATACGAGTGACACGATTTTTGATATTCCAGAGATTCCAAAGTCCGTCGTCATTATCGGCGGAGGGGTGATCGGTGTGGAATTTGCCTGCATCTTCGCTTCTCTCAAGTCAAAGGTCACGATTGTGGAAGCAGCGGATCGAATTGTACCGACAGAAGACGCGGAAGCTGCCAAGCTGTTAGCAAAAGCGCTGAAGAAAAAAGGCGTCGCGATCCAGACAAAAGCGAAAGTGCAGTCGGTGCGGGAAGAAAACGGGACCAAAATCGTCACCTGTGTGGATGCGAAAGAAAAAGAGTTTGAAGTGGAAGCTGATACACTGCTTGTCAGCACAGGAAGACGGCCGAATGTATCTGCAACAAGTGAACTGAACTTGAACATGAATGGGCCGTTTATCGCTGTAAACGAGCGGATGGAAACGAGCAGTCCTAACGTTTACGCGGTCGGTGATGTCATCGGCGGCTGGCAGCTGGCCCACGCGGCAAGCGCAGAAGGAGTCGTGGCGGCAAACAATGCAGCTGGCGTCCCGGATGTAATCGACTACAAAGTGATGCCGCGCTGTATTTATACATTGCCGGAAATTGCGGGCGTTGGCTTAACAGAAGACGAAGCAAAAGCGCAGGGGATCGACGTACGGGTTGAAAAATTTGATTTTGCCGGGAGCGGCAAAGCGCTGGCAGCCGGCGAGCCGGAAGGATTTACGAAGATCATATACGAAGCGAAGTACGGTGAAATTATCGGTGTGGTGATGGCCGGCCCGCACGTAACCGAAATGATCTCTGAGGCCTCTGCATTTATGTATTTAGAAGGCACATTGGATGAAGCAGCCAAAATGATTCATCCGCACCCAACGATCTCGGAAACATTTTTTGAAACAGCGGTTCACGCGGTCAATAAGCTGAAGAAGCAGGCATAACCAAAAAAGGAGGCATGAATATGGGAGGGGACGAACAAAAGCTGATGGTGAAAACCGCTTCGCTTTACTACCACGATGAATGGACACAGGCGCAAATTTCCAAGCAAATCGGCATGTCCCGTCCCATTGTCTCCCGGCTGCTTCAGCGGGCAAAGGATGCGGGAATTGTCGAAGTGTTTATTAAGGATGAAACGGTTCATACAGTTGCCTTGGAACAGCGGCTTGAAGCGGTATACGGCCTTCACGAAGCAGTCGTCGTGCCTCAAAGCCGGGCACAGGGTCATTCTATGAAAAGTACTGTTGCAGCAGCCGGTGCGTATTATGCCGCTAAAAAAACCAGAAATGTGAATCGTCTCGGTATTTCCTGGGGAACCACCGTGGCGGAGCTTGTAAAGCATTTTCCGTTTGATAAGCGTCCGGATTTGCACATTGTCCCGCTTGAAGGCGGGATGGGAAGGGCATCGATCGATATTCACGCGAATCACCTGGCTTATGAGCTGGCGAAAAAAAGCGGCGCCTCCTGTTCGTATTTATATGCGCCGGCGATTGTAGATTCAGAAGAAATGAAAGAGCACTTTATGAAGATGGCTGACATTAAAAGTGTGCTTCATGAAGGAGCCGGCGTGGAAATGGCAATTATCGGCGTAGGCAATCCGCACGAAGATTCGACGCTTGAGAAAGTAGGCTACCTTCGTAAAGAAGAAGCGGAATCTCTTAAAGAAGCAGGAGCAGCGGGCGATGTTGGATTCCGCTTTTTTGACGACCGCGGCTCTGCCGTTGAGCACCCTTTTAACAACAGAGTAGTCGGCATTCCGCTTGAGCAGCTTAAACAAATTCCATCCGTCATGGCAGTGGCAGATGGAACGAACAAACAAAGAAGCATGAAGGGCCTTCTCACAAGCGGAATCGTCAATATATTGGTCGTTGATGAAGGTTTGGCCATGGCGCTTCTGACCAATTGATTGAGGCGCTTACAAAAGAACACATCTGAAACAAGGTGTGTTTTTTTCTTCCTTTCCTTAAAGAAAACGCTCTCATCTTTGTGTGTAATTGTTATAATAAAATAGAAAGAGACGTATTACGTCCTGCCAAAACATTATCTATGACATAAACAAAAAGAGGGGTTTCAATGTTAAGCTGGGAAGAGCGCCGTCAACTTGTGAAAGTAGCGAATTTATATTATACAGAAGGCTGGACACAGCAGCAGATTGCCAAAAAAATCGGGGTATCCCGTCCCGTAATTTCTAAAATGCTGCAGCGGGCAAAAGACGCCGGCATTGTAGAAGTGTACATAAAAGACGAAAGCGTGCATACGGTAGAGCTGGAGAAAGGATTGGAAGAAAAGTTCGGTCTTCAAGATACCGTCGTGGTTCCATCGGTCGGTTTTACACCAGATATGGTTCGCCGTGCGGTCGGGCAGGCCGCTGCCCATTACGTGTCGCGTCATTTAAAAACAAATGTGGAGCGGCTCGGCATTTCCTGGGGGACGACACTGTCTGAATTTGTAAAGGAATATCCATTTGAACGGCGGGAGAATATGAATATTGTGCCGCTTGTCGGCGGCATGGGAACGAAAAGTGTGGAGATTCATGCCAACCAGCTGGCGTACGAGCTGGCGAAAAAAATGAACGGCACCTGCTCATACTTGTACGCACCTGCCATTGTAGAATCAGTCGAATTAACCGAACGGCTCGTACAAATGCAGGACATTGCCCAGGTGCTCGAAGAAGGAAAAAATGTAGAGGTAGCGATTGTCGGAATCGGGAACCCGCACAAGGGCTCTACGATGAAAGACATCGGCTATATCCATGAAACGGATATCCAAAGCTTGAAAAAAGCAGGCGCCATCGGAGACATCGGTTCCCGTTTTTTCGATCAGGACGGTGTCCCAATTGAACATGAATTAAACAAGCGGATTATCGGCCTTCGGCTGAGAGACTTAAAGAACATTCCGTACGTGATCGGCATTGTCGAGGGAACCTACAAAGCGGAAAGCATCGAAGCGGCCTTGAAAGGCGGCTACGTACAAACGCTCATTACCGATGAACAAACCGCATTAGCTCTTTTAAACTAAAACATTGCTGTTTAAGCTGCCGGAGGTTCCTGGCAGTTTTTTCATTTGTTTCGTTTCAGCACAATTGTGTACACAGCGATGGATAAAAACTGTGATGAAAACGCATACATTTTCAGAAAAAATCGTGATAGCATGTAATTAAGCAAGGAGGACATATTGATGTATCTGGACGAAAGAAGCAGCTTACTGTTAAAAGACCTCGTTTTCAATCCTCATGTTAAAAACAAGGATTTAGAGGAAAAGTACGGGCTGAGCCGGCGCCAGGTCGGTTACAGTATTAACAAAATTAACAGCTGGCTGACCTCAAATAATTTGCCTGTTATTGAAAAGGCAAAAAATGGATTTTTTATCATTCAAACAGAAGTCCGCTCCTACTTCAAAATGGATCATCAAGCAGAGGCCGCCGGGCAGCCGTATATTTTTTCTGAGAATGAACGGGCAGAGCTCATCTTACTTATGATTTTAAGCAAAAGGGAGGAATTGTCGCTTATCCATTTTACGAGTGCTCTATGTGTAAGCAAGAATACCATTTTAAATGATTTGAAAATGGCTCAAACGCTGCTGCAGCCGCACGGTCTTGAAGTAGGCTACTCTCGGCAGAGCGGGTACGAAATGATCGGAAGTGAAATTCAAAAAAGAAAATTTCTGATCTATCTTGTGCAAAGAATACTTGAAAAAGAGCATGGGGAATGGGCTCTTGAAAGTGTCAAAGAAATTCATAAACAAAGAAAAGTGGATATTCAGCAATGGCTTGAGCAAGTAGAACAGCAGCTGAATTTAACGTTTACCGACGAAAAAATGAAGCAGCTTCCTTACATCCTTGCGATTACACTGGAGAGAATTGAGCAATTTGAACGAATTGATGCGGCATTTTGTATTCATTACGAGGAACTGTCAGATACAAAAGAATATCAGGCGGTCGAGCTGCTATTGCAGGGTGATGAAACCATTCCAAGGGAAGAGCGGCTGTTTATCGCCTTAAACCTCTTGGCATCCAATGTTTCTTCCTATGAGGTCCTGACAGATACAGATCTTCCTGAACTCGTAAAAGCAGTAGAAACCACCTTGCACTTGTTTGAAAAAAATGCCTGCATTGAGCTAAAGGAAAAAGAAAACTTAACCCGGCTTATTTTTATTCATATGAAGCCGGCTTATTACCGGATCAAGTATCATCTGACCACTTCTAACCAGTACGCCGAAAAAATCGATGCAGAATTTGGAGAACTTCACTTTTTAATTAAGCAGTCTATCGCACCGTTAGAAGAACTGATTGGAGAGCCTATTCCAGAAAGTGAGATCGTCTACTTAACGATGTTTATAGGGGGATGGCTCGAACGGCAGGGGGACCGGATCGACAGCAAAATACGGGCGGTCGTGGTTTGTCCAAACGGATTGTCAGTTTCAAAGCTGATGAAACAAACACTTCAAACCATTTTTCCGGAGTTTTTATTTTGGGATTCTCTATCGATCAGGGAATTTCAGCATTATAAGCGCGAGTACGAATTGGTTTTTGCCCCGCATGTACTGCTGACGGACAAACCCCTGTTTATTGTAAAGCAGCTGCCGACGGAAGAAGAGAAAATGCAGCTTAGGAAACGGGTGATGCAGGAGTTATATGGATATGTGCCATCCGCCTTGAATGTGGAAGAAATTTTTTCAATTATTCACAAGCATGGCCAGATCAAAGACGAAAAAAAGCTAAAAAAAGAATTACAGACACTGCTCGAGGCGAAGCAGGCAGGGGCAGGGATTCAAACACTGAAAAAACAGGAGCGGCTTGACCTGACCCATTTTATCAACGAAAGCACGCTGACCATTGTCCCATCTGTGTCCGATTGGAAAGAGGCCATCCGTCTGGCCGCAGCTCCGCTCGTTCAAGCCGGGAAAATCGAGCCGGAATACACAGAAGCGGTGATCAAAGAACACAACTACGAAAACCCTTATATGGTTTTGGGAAAACATGTCGCTATCCCTCATGCGAGCCCGGAAAAAGGCGTGCACGAAACAGCGATGGGCCTGCTGTGCATCGAGGATGGTGTGCCATTTTCTGACCATTTTCATATTCATTTAGTGGTCGTGATTGCGGCAAAAGACAAAGAAAAGCATATTCGAGCATTGTTTCAGCTTTCACAGCTGGCGCTTGAGCACGAAGAAGTTCAGCGAATAGCAAAAGCAAAAAGCAAAGCGGACGCTGCCGGGAGAATTAAAATGTATATAGAAAAGGGTGAGCAAAATGGACAGTCACATTACCTTAACGAAACAGCTGATTGAACTTCAAGCAAATCACCGCTCAAGCTCAGATGTTATTGAGCACTTGTTTGAAAAACTGCATACACACCAGTATGTAAAAAAGTCTTTTTTAGAAGCCGTGTTGAAGAGGGAGGAAATCTACCCGACCGGATTGCCGCTTTCAAGAATGGGTGTGGCAATTCCGCACACGGACTCAGAGCATGTGTTGAAGCCGGCTATCGCGGTCAGTGTCCTGCAAAACCCGGTTGTATTCAATATGATGGGCAGCCCGGACACACAAATTAGTGTCGATATTGTACTGATACTGGCAATCTCTGATCCGAAAAAGCAGCTGGCCATGCTGCAGCGGCTGATGAATGTTTTTCAGGATGAACAAGCGATGGAAGCCATTAAAAATGCCGAGGCAGAAGAAAAAATTGTCGAGCTGCTGAATAATAAATTGCAGCTTATCGAAATAAAGTAAGATGAAAGCGCTTCAATCTCATATTAATCAGGGGGTGTAAACATGATTAAAGATGTTGTGGATTTTGTGTTAGATTTAGGGCCATCCATTATGCTTCCCATTATTATGCTTGCGTTTGGACTTATTTTAAAACAGGGATTTAATAAGTCGTTCCGAGCGGCTTTAACCATCGGTATCGGCTTTGTCGGAATTAATCTTGTGATTGGTCTGCTTATGGAAGCGCTCGGGCCTGCCACACAAGCCATGGTCAAATCATTAGGACTCAGCCTGGACATCCTGGATGTCGGCTGGCCGATCGGCGCGGCTATTTCATTCGGTACACCGGTGGCCCCGCTTATGATTCCGCTTATTCTCATATTGAATGTAATTATGCTTTCGTTAAACTGGACGAAAACATTGAATGTCGATATTTGGAATTTCTGGCACCTTATTTTCGCTGCTTCTATTGCGTACTATGCGTACGACAATATGCTGCTCGCTATTGTAGTCGGCCTGGTTGTTTCCGCGATTACCCTGAAACTGGCGGACTGGACGGCTCCGACAATCGAGCATCACTTCGGGTTGAAGGGTGTATCGATGGCCCATTCCGAAACCGTTAACTTTGCACCACTCATGTATGCATCCAACCGAGTCATTGACAAAATACCTGGACTGAATAAGCTGCATGCCGATCCTGAAACCTTGAAAAAACGCTTTGGTATTTTTGGCGAACCGCTTGTTATGGGGCTTGTGCTGGGGATGTTAATTGGCCTTCTTGGCGGATATGACACGAAAGGCGTTTTGACGCTGGGCGTGCAAATGTCAGCTGTCCTCATTTTAATGCCGCGGATGGTTGCCCTGCTGATGGAAGGGCTTATCCCGATCTCGGAAGGTGCGCGCGATTATATTAACCGGAAATTTCCCGGGAAAAACGTGTACATCGGGCTTGATACAGCCATCGTCATCGGGCACCCGGCTAATATGGCTGTAGCGCTTTTAATGGTTCCGATCACAATCCTGCTGGCGGTGATTCTGCCTTACAACAACATGCTTCCATTTGCTGATTTATCCGTGCTTCCATTTACCGTTGTCTGGGCAGTTGCTGCTGCTAGAGGCAACATTATTCGCGGGTTGATTAACAGTATCTTTACGCTGATGATTGTGTTCTTCTTGGCAACAAACCTGGCAGATCTTGCAACGACGATGGGACGTGCAGTCGGCTTTGCTTTCCCTGAAGGAGCCACATTAATTTCGGGGATTGACCTTGGATCACACGTTCTTCCATGGATTATCCTTCGCCTGCTTGATCCGTCTAATCCTTATTTCTTTGCCGCAATCGGCGCAGCCGTTGTGTACGCCTTGCTTTGGTACTGGGTACGCAACGATATCCGCAAGCAGTACGCCAAGGAAATGGGCCTTGATGCACAGCAGGAAAATGGAGCAGATAAAAAGCTTGAAAACATTAATTAATTATTAGGGGGAATAAAGAATGGCAAAAAAAATATTGGTTTCATGCGGAACAGCAGTCGCTACGTCAACGGTTGTCGCTAAAAAAGTAGAAGAGACATTGAAAAGCAAAGGGTATGACGTCGTTGTCGAGCAATGTAAAGCATCAGAGGTTCCTTATAAAGCAGCAGGTGCCGATGTGATTGTCACGACTACGCCAATCAGCGATGCGGGAAGCACGCCTGTTATTCAAACCATTTCCTTTCTAACAGGTGTTGGAATCGACACAGATATCGAAAAAATTATTCAGTACTTGGGATAAAAAGGCGGAGGGGAGACTCTCCCCTCTTCTTATGATGCGATGGGGAGATGTTTTCGATGTCTATTTACACGTACAGCAAATCATCAAAAAACATGACAATCTTTTTGCCGGTGTTGGTTATGGTCGGCCTTTTCGCCTGTGCCGTCTATGGATTGCTGTCAGAAAACAGGTTTCCGTTAGATGAGCTGATTCTATATACAATGCCGGTGCTTCTCTTGTCTTCTTTTATCGGGCTTCACAATCCATCGAGTGTAAAAGTGACCGACCAGTCGATTACCTTCAGCGGTTTTGGCCGAAGCCACACGTACACATGGGAAGAAGCGGGTGTTATTTTTATCCGGAAGTATGAGTATGTAGGAAAGACGTTTATCCGGCTTGGCAAGCCGCGCATTTTAGGCGGAAGATACTGGATTACACATGAAATGAATGACTATAAGGAGCTCCTCAGCCTTTTAGAACAGAAAAGCCAAAAGGACGTGAAAAGAGCATGAAGGCATCCGTTTTCTATGATAAACAAACCATTCAATATGAACAGCGAGCCATTCCGGAAATAGGACCTAGAGAAGTGCTGTTAAAAATGGAAGTGTGCGGACTGTGCGGCACGGATATTCACAAGGTGCTTGACGAATCCGTACCAGAATCAAGCATTCTTGGCCATGAAGTATCCGGTACGATCGTAAAAACAGGCCAAGGGGTTTCGAACTTTAAAGATGGAGACCGGGTATTCGTGGCCCATCATGTACCTTGTTTTACATGCCATTACTGCCAGCGGAAAATGTATACCTTGTGCAGGCAGTTTAAAGAAACGAACCTGGATCCAGGGGGCTTTTCCGAATACATTCGTGTACCAGAGCTTCACGTTAAGCACACGATGGGAAAACTGCCAGACAGCGTCACCTTTGAAGAAGGAGCACTTGTCGAACCCGTTGCCTGCTGCCTGCACGGATTTGAATCAATTCAAGTCAAGCCGGGAGACTCGCTTCTTATTTTAGGGGCCGGCCAAATTGGCTGTCTGCAGGTTCAAATTGCCCGTCATCTTTTAGCCGGACAAATCATGGTTAGTGATATTAATCCCTATCGGCTTGAACAGTCTCTTCAGTTTGGTGCAGACTATGCGGTTAACAGTAAAGAAGAAGACCTGCTGGATACGGTGATGCGTTTGACGAACGGAAACGGAGCAGACCACGTGATTATCTCCGCTGGCATCAGCAGCCTGCTTCCTCAAGCAATGGAATGCGTGCGAAGAGGCGGCACGATTCTTGTTTTTGCTCCGTTTAAAAAGGAGTTCGTACAGATACCAGCTGAACGATTTTTTAATGATGAAATTAAAATCATCGGCTCCTATTCATCCAACCCCTATAACTATGAAAGTGCACTTCAAATGATACAACAAGGGATCATTCAAGCAGATAAAATGGTGACCCATCGTTTTCCGCTTTCACAGCTGCATGAAGCGATCCGCTGTGCACATGATCCGAATGAAAAAGTGCTCAAGGTACTCATTACCCCTTCATAAGGAGAAGTGTTATGAATATTACATTGCAAGAAAAAACGGTACTGCTGATTGGAGGAATCAGTCCAATCAATCGAGCTCTTTGTGAAGCACTGGCTGAAGCAGGTGCCAAAGTATGGCATCAAGTGTTTCAAGAAAAAGAAACCGTGATGAGCCCCTCCAGCAAAGTCATCGCAGCAGATGTTCGCCAGCCGAACAAAGTGAAAAAATTGGCAGAATGTATTTTGGAAAAAGATAAAAAGATTGATATTTTAATTCATTCTTTTCCAGCCCCTCCAGCCCGGTCTCTTTTGGAGACGGATCCAGAAGAATGGCTGTCTTTGTTCCAGTACCACGTGGATGTTCCTTTTCTGACGTGCCGGGAAATCATGCCTCACATGGCAAAAGCACACGGCGGCATTGTAATCAATATTTCATCATCCGCAGCGGTGACAGGTGAAGGGGGTCCTCCTTTTGCCGCGATAAGCAGCACGTTACAATCAATGACGCGCGGCCTGGCTCGTGAGTATAGAGAGAAAAATGTACGTGTCAGCGGCATAGCACCTGCTCTTTTGGCCAAGGGAGAAAAAGAAAATGAGCAGGTGATTTCTTCAACAGTTGCCATGACACTGCTGCTTTGTTCAGACTACGGAGGCTATATAAGCGGTGAATCAATTTTCGTTGATGGAGGGAAAAGCGTTGGATAATGTACTCATCATTGGAGGTGCTGCAGGAATTGGACGCCAGATTGCTTTGGACTTTGCTGAAAAAGGATACTGTACAGCCGTGGCGGACATTGACCAGTCAGCTTTAATAGACATGACCCAGCAAAATCAAATACATGGATTTCAAGCAGATGTCAGCTCATGGGACAGCGTTTCGGAAATGATCGAGCAAGTTATCGATGAGATAGGAAGCATCGATACGCTTGTGCTTTCGGCAGGCATAACGAAAAAAGGGAAGCTGGAAGAAACAGACTGGGCTTTATGGCGAAAAACAATGGCGGTTAATTTACATGGTCTGTTTTTCAGTATCAAAGCCGCCGTGCCGCACATGATGGGCAGAAAAAAAGGAAAAATCGTTATTATCGGCTCTGGTTCTGCTATTACAGGATCAGGAGGAGGCATTCAATATTACGCCTCAAAAGGCGGTGCATTTGGCCTTATGAGATCGCTTGTGAAAGAGCTTGGAGAACACCAAATTAATATTAATGTGATCGCCCCGAGAGTCATCGAATCACAAATGCTTGATTCACTTTATCCAACGGAAGAGCTAAAACAAACGGTCAGGAGTAAAATTCCGATCGGAAGACTGGGCCGGCCGGCTGATATTTCTGAACTGGTGCAGTATCTTAGCTCAGCTCAAGCGGATTATATTCATGGCCAAATCTTTCTTCTTGATGGCGGAAGAACGTATCAAGGAAACTACTAAAAAGGAAACAAGCTATTTTTACAATGGTTCAATCCTGTTGTAAAAATAGCTTGTTTCCTTTTGTCTGAAAATTTTTTCATAAAATCCGTGAATTACTGTTGACTTTAATTCATAGGATGGACTACAATCATTACAAAGGTAACATATAAGAACAAATGTAAAGGAGTGATCTTCAATGTGGGGTTATCTTCTTGCGGGATTTGTCGTTTTATGGCTGCTTCAAATTTATTTGACAATGCGTCAGATGAAGCATTATCGAATGACGATTCAACATATGAGCAGAAGAGAAAGCGGTTACTTGGGTGTTGGTGTTGAGAAAAAGAAACTTGGTTCCGGTACCGTGCTGATTCTTGTTACAAATGAGCAAGGGATTGTTGAAGAATGCCGGGTCATGAGCGGTGTCACGGTTTTTGCTAAATTCAAAAAATGTAAGCGGTTTATAGGTCAGCATATTTCCGTACTGCATGATGAACAATGGGAAAAGTCGCTCGAAATGGCCACTGATAAAATCAAACAGCAAATGAATACGGCTGTAACCGTTTAACTTTCATTATACAAGAAAGAGGAGGGAATGTAAGATGGACTTTTTGGTAAAATTTGCAGAAGGATTTATCGGGATGTTCCAAAAAGGCGGAGAAACTTTTATGGGCATGTTTACCGGTATCATTCCAACACTCATTTGTTTAATTCTTGCTGTAAACGCTTTAATTAAAATTATCGGAGAAGAGCGGATCGACCGCTTCGCCCGTAAAACAACGAAAAATATTATTTTACGCTATACGCTGTTTCCACTCCTGGCCGTCTTCTTCCTGACAAACCCGATGGCTTATACGTTCGGGAAGTTCCTGCCAGAGCGTCAGAAACCAGCTTTCTATGATTCAGCTGTTTCACTCGTCCATCCGATTACGGGGCTTTTCCCGCACGCCAATGCGGCAGAGCTGTTCGTGTACATGGGAATTGCCCAGGGAATTACGACGCTTGGCCTTTCAACAGGACCACTGGCAATCCGGTTTTTCCTTGTCGGCATGATTGTCATTTTAATCCGCGGGATTTTAACAGAACGTATTACCATTGCGATGATGAAACGCCAGGGGATTTCTATAACGGACTAAGGAAGAGAGGGAGAGAAGCAGATGTCTGAAAATCAAGCAGTAAATCCAGCATATAAAGCAGTCAAAATTACCAAAGGCAGCAGCGGATGGGGAGGGCCGCTCGTCATCCAGCCGGATGAGCAGAAAAAGTATATCGTATCCGTTACTGGCGGAGGCATTCACCCGGTTGCCCAGCGTATTGCAGATTTAACCGGTGCACAGACCGTTGACGGCTTTAAAACATCGATTGAAAAAGAGGAAATGGCTTGTGTTCTCATCGACTGCGGCGGAACCGCACGCTGCGGTGTGTATCCGAAGATGGGTGTGCTGACGATCAACCTGACGCCCACATCACCGTCCGGTCCATTAATGAAATTTATTAAAGAAGACAACTTTGTTTCCGGCGTCAGAGAGCCGGACATTCAGCCGGCAGACGGAACAGCAGCACCGTCCGTTACCGCGGCGGCTCATCCGAAAAATGCCCAGCAGCTGAAAGCGGAAGCGCGCGAAAAAGTCGCGCAGATGAAAACCAGCAGCGGCGAACCGCGCAAGCAGAACATCATCGAAAAGCTGGGCCGTTCGATGGGCGGCGTGATCGGGGTGCTGTACCAGGCAGCACGTGAAACGATTGAGCAGGTATTGAAAAACATCATTCCATTTATGGCGCTTGTCAGCACCTTGATCGGGATTATCCTGTACACAGGTATCGGTGATATTATTGCCAACTTTGTATCGCCGCTTGCCGGCAATATCTTCGGGCTTCTCGTTCTGTCGGTGATTTGTGCCGTGCCGATCCTGTCGCCGCTGCTCGGGCCGGGTGCCGTGATTGCCCAGGTCGTGGGTGTACTCGTCGGGGTGGAAATTGGCAAAGGAAATATCCCGCCAAGCCTTGCTCTTCCCGCCCTGTTTGCGATTAACCCGCAGGTAGGCGCAGATTTTGTACCCGTGGGCTTAACACTTGGGGAAGCAAAACCGGAAACAGTAGAGGTCGGGGTGCCGGCTGTTTTAATGTCACGTTTAATTACAGGGCCGCTTGCGGTCGTGATTGCATACTTCTTTAGCTTTGGCTTATATGAATAATAGGAGGGGTCACTTTGAGTGTACTTGGAGGCGTAAAAATGAAAACGATTTATCAGTCAACTGTTACAGAGCTTGGTGCAGACGTGGAGATGTTTGCGGAAGAAAAAATGCTGATTATTTTCAATGAAAGCGCACCGAAAGACCTGCGTGATATCGCGGTGGTGCATAGCATTGCGCCGCTTGAAGGTGTAATTGAAGCGGGTGATATTCTGACTTTTGGCGATCAGGCGTACAAGGTGACGTTTGTAGGGGACAAAGTAAACGAAACGGTTGCGGAGCTTGGCCACTGCACAATTACGTTTAACGGAGCAGATCATGCAGATCTGCCAGGAACGCTTTGTGTAGAGGATAAAGACATGCCGGTCATCTCGGTATCAACAATGATTACATTTCAAAAGCCTGAGGGGGCCTAAACATGTTGGGACTTAACCGAAAACTAATGCAGCTTGAGAAAGAAGGAAAGGAAATTAAAGTCGGCTTGATCGGCTGCGGTCAAATGGGACGCGGCATGATTTCGCAAATTGAAAGCATGAAGGGCATGCGTGTAGCCGCAACAGCCGACTTGAAAACAGATATTATTCAAAATGCGTACATGACAGCCGGTGTGGAGCCGCAGCATATCGTTACCACAACAGAAATCGAAACAGCAGAAAAAGCATTAAGAGAAAACAAAGTGGTGGCCACTACCGATGTGTCTATGGTGATCGCGCTGCCGGGCATTGATGTTATTGTAGATGCAACAGGCATCCCGAACCTTGGTGCTGAAATTGCCTGGAAAACGATTATGAATAAAAAGCATATCGTTATGCTGAATGTAGAAGCGGACATTACAGTCGGTCCATTGCTTCATCAAATGGCCGAAGCAAGCAGCGTTGTTTATACAGGATCTGCTGGTGATGAGCCAGGCTGTATTATGGAACTGTATGACTTTGCCGATGCGCTTGGCTTTGACATCGTCGCTCTTGGAAAAGGAAAAAACAACCCATTAAACTATGAAGCAAATCCGGATTCAGCGGCAGCAGAAGCAAAAGAAAAAGGCTCAAGTCCGAAAATGCTCGCTTCCTTCCAGGATGGAACGAAAACAATGGTTGAAATGAACGCGGTCGCAAATGCAACAGGATTTTTACCGGATAAACCAGGCATGCATGGCCCGGAAGGCACGGTGAAAGAGCTGCCGGATATTTTCCGTCTGCAGGAAGAAGGCGGCATTTTAAAAAGTAAAAAGATTGTCGACTATGTAAATGGCGTTGCGCCGGGCGTCTTTGCCATCATTTCTTCCGAAAAAGAAGAAGTAAACCATGAAATGCAGTACTTAAAAATGGGCCCGGGACCAAATTATATTCTGTTCCGCCCTTACCACTTAACGAGCTTAGAAACGCCGCTTTCAGTGGCTCGGGCATATTTAAACCAGTCAGCCACCATCGCACCTTGGCATGGCCTGCAGGCAGAAACCGTCGCAACAGCGAAAAAAGATCTGCAGCCAGGTGACCGCCTTGACGGCATCGGCGGATTTACGGTATACGGCACGCTGTACAGCCAGGAAGAATCCAAAGCCGCCAATGCTTTCCCAATCGGACTTGTAGATCCAAATGTGGTCGTGAAACGTGCAGTGAAAAAAGGCGACATTTTAACATATGATGATATCGAACAGGAGCGGGAGTCAACAATTTGGAAGCTGCGCTCGCTTCAAGCACAGAGCTTTTAAGGAACGAAAGGGGATGCTGCCGTATATCGGGGCATCCCTTCAATTGTTTTGAACAGCTTGGTTTACCGGTCCCCTTGATTGGCATATAATAAAGAGGGAAAGAAATAGGTGTGAAGGAGTGAGGCTTAGTGAAAATTTCCGAAATGGAAGCCGGCCTTTATTGCACGCGTTGTCATGATGAAACCATTCATCGGGTTGTGTATGTGAACAATAAAATTCAAAGCATTGAATGCGAGGAATGTCATCGGCTGACTGGCATGAAAATCGATACGAAAAAAGAATTATATAAAGAAATGTACGACCGTATTTCAACAAAGCCTTCACGAATGACACAGGAATATAAGCAGGACTTAAGCAAGTTTGTTTCCGGCATGCCGCTGCGGGTGATCAGCAAGCCATACAGACTCATCAAATATGTGAACGAAACGAGAAAAGTACTCAAACAGTCTAAACATTCTTAACGCAGGCGGTATGCTTTTGAAGCAGCCGCTTTTTTGTGCTTAAAAAAGACGGCACACTTATTTGTGGCCGTCTGGTTCGATATGAATATGGGTCAAGCGGATGCCATGCTCCTGCAGCAGGGCTTCCTCTACATACTCGGTAATATCATGGCTTTCGATTACATTTAAACCCGGGTCTACAAGAAGAACAACGTCTACAAGCGTAATGTTTCCGTGCGAGCGGGCTTTAATGCTCGGCACACCGCGGACACCCGGTACTTTTTCAACAGTTTTCTGCATCCCTTTTAATTCATTAAGGTCAAATGCATCTGTCAGGGCAAGAGATGCGTCAGAAAAAATATCCCAGGCGGTTTTTAAGATAATAAGGCCGACTACAAAAGCAGTGAGCGTATCAAGCCAGCCAAGACCCAGGCGCGATCCGATAATCCCGACAAAGGCTCCTACGCTGACAAGGGCATCTGAACGGTTATCCTGGGCAGCCGCTAAAATAGATTGGCTGTTAATTTTTTTGGCAAGCCGCCTGTTGTAGAGGTAAACGCCATACATGACCAGTGCAGCACCCAGAGCCGTCCAGGCGGTAAACATATCAGGTGTTTCATGATTCGCCTCAAACAGGGATTGTCCTGCTGAAAGCAAGACTTGAATGGCAACGGATGCCATAATAAAAGCGGCTAAAAGTGAAGCAACCGTTTCTGCACGAAAGTGGCCATACCGGTGATTTTCATCCGGCGGTTTACGGGCAATGCGCAGGCCGATCAAAATAGCGACGGAAGCGATAATATCCGTTGAGTTATTTAAACCATCTGCTTTCAGCGCTGCGGAATTGCCGATCCAGCCGACGGTCAGCTTTACTGCGGAAAGGAATAAGTAGGCTGCGATGCTGATCCATGCACCGCGTTCTCCTTTTTTTAAATCTTCGTATGCTGTTTCCACCTTTGGTTCCTCCAGAAAAGTTAGTGTTTATACTATACCAGCCCTTATTCGGGTGGGTCTACGGCAACATGATTGCCGCTGGCTTAACAAGTTGCCCTTGTACTACAATTGTTCTTTTTTGCAAAAAAGAGAGTCAATTGCAAAACAATGGGGAAAAGAAAAAAAGAATAATAAATAGGTGGTGAAAGCAATGGAAACATTCAGCAGCCTGCACCCCGCGCTGCAGGCGTTAGCCGGCGGCATGATCAGCTGGGGAATGACAGCGCTTGGTGCAGCGGTCGTGTTTTTCTTTCGTAATATTAAAGAATCCATCATGAAAATGATGTTAGGATTTGCAGCGGGTGTGATGATTGCCGCTTCTTTTTGGTCGCTGCTGGCACCAGCCATTGAATTCAGCGAAAAAAGCGGACAGATTGCCTGGCTGCCGCCAGTAATCGGCTTTCTGCTGGGCGGCGTTTTTATTCGTCTGCTTGATGTCGTTGTGCCGCATGTGCATATCGGGCGGGAAAAAGGAGAAGGCCCGTCTACACAATTGAAAAAAACGACGCTCTTATTTTTAGCGATTACGCTTCATAATATTCCAGAAGGACTTGCCATTGGTGTGGCATTTGGAGCGGCTTCGCTGAATATGGATGGAGCCACTATAGCGGCTGCTCTGGCGCTTGCTTTTGGAATCGGCATTCAGAATATGCCGGAAGGAGCGGCGGTGTCAGTACCGCTTCGCGGAGAAGGAATGTCACGGATGAAAGCATTTAACTACGGGCAGGCTTCGGCGCTCGTTGAGCCGATTTCAGCTGTTATTGGAGCGGCGGCGGTCCTGTTTATTCAGCCTATTTTGCCATACGCCCTTGCTTTTGCTGCAGGAGCCATGATCTTTGTCGTAGTTGAAGAGCTGATTCCGGAAGCAGAATCCTCGCGCAACACAGACCTTGCCACAATGGGTGTTATGGTCGGCTTTGCCCTGATGATGGTGCTCGATGTCGCGCTCGGATAATAAGAAAGCGGAAGGTCCCTGGTTATCAGCGACAAGCATAAGGAGCTGACTATAAAGAGTAAAGGCTAAAACGCAGCATCCTGCTGCAACGCCTTTGTAACTCACATCCTGTGAGCCTTCGAGCTGATGGTGCCTGGAGCTGGATAAGGCCCGTACCTGATACCGATAAAAGAAAAAACAGCCCTATTCTCAGTGGAGAACAGGCGCTGTTTTTTTTCTTTTTAGCTCATAAAAAATAATTAGGCTTAAGCCGGGCAAATAAATAGAAGGTTTTCGTTCCACATTTTCGTCTGTCAACGGTGATTCCTCCTCGTCCGAGCAAGTTCATACGTTCAGTATGAACTTGCGGAGAAGGATTGTCAGCGAGTCTGTTAGAATTCCTTCCAAACAATTTAAACCGCTTCTTCAGCTGCTTCGCTGCGTTTAGCCGCCAGCCGCCAGTATAAATGATGTTGTTCACCGTGTATGGTTACATGAATCCGAAATTCATTGGGATCAAGCCGTATATGATGCTCGCGTGCCCATGCCAAAATAGAGCGAAATCCGTTTTTTACATTTTTCTCTTGTCCGTCAAGCTCAAGTAAGGCATAGGAACCAGCCGGGATCGTTAAACTCGACATGCCGGACGGAATAATGTCGATATGGCTCACTTCCATGGCGATGCAGTGTGTATACAGCTGGCCAGCCCGCTTCAAGCAAATGTCCATTAAGTAGCCGTCTGTCTGGGAGGGAATCTGGCTGGCTGTTTCTAGAAACCGTTTTTTCCATTCAGGGCGCATAGCAGCAATTTCTTCTTCTGTACCGCTCATTTCAAATCCCACTACCGTGATTGCACGTACATCTACAAGTTTCGGATTCATGATCTCAGCTCCTTTTTCCCTTCTTTTCCCGCTTTTAAATGTTTTCACACCGTTTCCTAAGGGAATAGCAATTGTAAAAACAATGAACAAAAGTTATACAAGGAAGACCCCTTATGAAAACAAATACATGTATTTCAGGCGGCGGTGTGTCCGATCTTTTAGTCGGTATGCAGCTTACGCAAAGCGGCGTCAACATGATCGCTGCCGAAAGAGACGCTGCGCCTTCGATGGACTGAAATGGCATACAACCATTGCTTTCTAACCACTACATTTCCCCAGCCTGAAAGCATAACAGAAGGCGAAATGGTTGTATGCGGTCATTCCTTTCCTGGATTTTTTCCTCTTCCTGATTTACGGGTGCGCACGGTACTCCTTATTAAAAAAGAAGAATACAAAGAGATGAAGCGAAGTGAGCCGCTTTGTGCAAACGGGGGGTTGCCCGGAACTGTCCTGCTGAAAGCAAACGGCGCAGAGCATCTATATACAGACGGTGATGACTATCTTTGGAAAAACAGGGGGAAGTAACATGATTGCTGAATACCGAAAAATGTGGGAAGCGCGAAACTGGCTGAAGAAAAATGAACCCTTTTTGCCGACATGGCAGGCATATGTCGGCTACCGGCTTGATTTGTTTCATAAACTCGCAGGCGGAGCGACACTCGAATCGCTTGCAGAAGACTATGGCTATGAAGAAACACTTCTGAGTTCCTGGGCCGATACAGGAATCGTGCTGGGTCATTTAAAACAGGACGGCAGCCGGCTTGTTCCTTCTAAAAAAATGCTGAAGTTTTTTTCGCAGGAAAGTGATCACTCGGTTGGTGAGCTGCTCAAGGAATTATTTGAAATGCATATGCCTTCTTTGATGAACTATCCCCAAATGATTACATCCAATCAAAAAGGGCGGTTTAACGGAGAGGATTTTGGCAAAACAGTTGCGGCCACCTCCGCTTTAATTGAAAAAAGAGCATTTGGACATGTACTGTCGGAGATAAATGCACAAAAACCACGCTGGGTGCTGGATATTGGCTGCGGAACGGGCGGCTATTTAATAAAACTGGCCGATAAAATAAAACAAGGAACTTTCGTTGGGGTGGACATCAGTCAAGAATGCATTGAAGAAGCACGCCAAAAAGTCCGGAAGAAGAGCCTGGGAGAAAAAGTAAATTTTTATTATGCAGATATCAATACGTGGGAAGTGCCAAGCTGTTTTTTTGATGTGATCATGATGAATAACCTTCTTCATTACTATTCACAGGATGCGCGAAAAGAGCTGCTCGCCCGTGTTTCAAAGCTGATCAGCCAAAACGGGACCGTTATTATTATTACCCCCCTTTATCTGGAACGAGGCGGACAGCGGTTTTCAGCTGCGTTTAATTCATTTATGGAAGCGCATGAAAATTTATACCCGCTGCCAAGAAAGGATGAACTTATCCGGGATGCAGAGGAAGCGGGACTACAGCTAAAATCGATTAAAACGGTCGTGCGCGAAGGAAGCTGGTATTGTATAAATTTTTCAAAAAAATAGATATAATGAAGGAAACAAACTAAAGTGAGGCGGATAAAATGGCAATTGGGTACTTGAACGGGAAAATCATAAACTCAGATGATCCTGTGCTGCCGATTGATGAACGCGGACATCAATTTGGTGACGGAGTGTATGAATATATTCGTGTTTACAGCGGACGTCCTTTTATGATGAAGGAGCACCTGGACCGCTTTTTTAAAAGTGCTGAGGCGATCAAGCTGAATCTGGATCATTCACGAGAAGACATTGAAGAGATTACAGCCGGCTTGATCAAGAGAAGCGAGCTGTCTGATTGCGATATATACATGCAGGCGACACGCGGCATTGCTCCGCGCAACCACTTGTTTCCGAATGTGCCCGCGTCGATTTCCATGACGGTCAAGCCGTTCCGGGCGATCGATGAAACACTTCGGGAAAATGGAGCCAGCATCAAGCTTCTGCCTGACGAACGCTGGCAAAACTGCTGGATTAAAACGCTCAATCTTTTGCCAAATCTCCTGGCGAAGCAGGAAGCGTTTGAAGCGGGTGCATTTGAGGCAGTGCTCGTCCGCGATGGTGTGGTAACAGAAGGATCAAGCTCTAATTTATTTCTCGTCAAAGAAGAAGAATTAATTACTCCGCCTGCAACAAAGCATATTTTGCATGGTATTACGCGTATGGCTGTGATTGATATCGCTGCAGAGCTCGGTATTCCGGTAAAAGAGGCGACATTTGCACCTGAAGCTGTTTTGAAAGCAGATGAAGTATTTTTAACGAGTACTGGGATTGAGATTGTGCCGGTTACAACTGCGGATGATCAAAAGATTGGAAGCGGAAAGCCAGGCGACATAACGAAAAAAATCTATGAAGCGTTTATGAAACGCGTTTAAAGCACAGGCCCTTTAACAGGGCCTTTTTTAAATTTATATGTACAGAATTTTCTGTAAATATGCTATTCAATCTTCTCTATCTGTGCCATAATAAGAAACATGATTTATTGATTGCATTATTTTTTAAAAATATTTTTAAGGGAGGATGCAATGTGAATGATCAAAAAATAAAGATTAACGGTGAACGCCTGCAGGAATCACTTGAAACGTTTGCTAGGTTTGGCCGGACAGCTCGAAACGGTGTGACACGGCTTGCTTTATCGGAAGAAGACCGCCTTGCACGCAATTATTTTCGCACATGCTGTGAAGAGATAGGTCTTTCCTTATCGGTGGACGATATGGGCAACATGTATGGGATGCTCCCGGGCCGTGAAAACAAACCGCCGGTTGTCATGGGTTCTCACCTTGACTCTGTTAAAAAAGGCGGACGCTTTGACGGTGTGCTTGGTGTAGCGGCGGGGCTTGAAGTCATGCGGACTTTAACAGAAAACGGCGTAAAGCCAAGTGTGCCGGTTGTCGTCATGAATGTGACCAACGAAGAAGGCGCCCGCTTTGAACCATCGATGATGTCCTCCGGTGTGCTTTCCGGAAAGTTTAACAAAGAAGAAATGATGGCCAAAAAAGATGTAGAAGGCATCACGTTTGGAGAAGCATTGCGATCGATTGGTTATGAAGGCAAAGTGGAAAACAGGATGAAAGAAGCGGCAGCTTTCTTGGAATTACATATTGAGCAGGGGCCGATTTTAGAAAGAGAGAAGCTGTCGATTGGCATCGTTGAATGTGTGCTCGGTATGGTCTGTTATGAAATTGAAGTAGCAGGTGAATCGGACCACGCTGGCACCACGCCGATGTCGATGCGCAGCGATGCTCTGTTTGCAGCGGTGGATTTAATCAAAGAAGCGAGAGAAAAGCTGGCTGCGCTTGGTGATGACCTCGTTTATACAATTGGACGGATGAACGTGTCGCCGAACATCCACACAGTCATTCCAAACAAAGTGGTTTTTTCATTGGAAGCACGGCATACTTCCGCAGAAAAGATCCAAAAAGTAGAGGACATCATTCGGGAGATGCAGGGGTCTGCAGAAAGGGTAGCATGCAATGTGAAAGTTCAAAAATTGTGGGGACGTGAGACGGTCTGGTTTGAGCCGGCGCTCCGCGATGCTTTTGAGCAGTCGGCTGCTTCACTCGGTTTTTCTCACAAGCGGATGGTGAGCGGAGCAGGGCATGATGCGCAGTTCATGGCTTCTTACATTCCGTCGGCGATGATTTTTGTGCCGAGCATAAATGGGAAAAGCCACGATGAAGACGAATTAACGTCCTGGGAAGACTGTGAAAGAGGCGTGAATGTGCTGCTTGAAACAGTTCTTGCTTTGATCTGAAAAAAGGGCTCGATCTGAACTGCACCCCAATTGTTAGACACAACTAACAATTGGAGGTGCAGTTTTTTTATGACTAAATACGACAGTGATACCAAACTTGCAGCTGTTCAAGCTTACCTTAAAGGAAATATATCTTATAA
>NZ_JAPSLE010000006.1:0-244868 GCF_031181085.1 Domibacillus sp.
CTTCCGATGGATAACTGATTCTTGTACCCATAGAAAAAACACCTCCAAGTTGGCTTTTTAGGTACTTACATACCCGTTTTTCAACTTAAAGGTGTTTTTATTTGTCTCACTCTATGGGGTCAGTCCCCTTAGAGCGGGTGTTTTTATTATTTACTGGTCCCTGTTTTCGTCGGTTTGAAATTGCTTCGTTGAATCACTAAGCTCATTGGCGTGTTCATCGAGCTGCGCAGCAATAGAAGATATAGCTTCTACCGACCGGTTTGTCTGCTGAACACTGGCTGCTGCTTCTTCAATACCTGCTGCTGACTCTTGAGAAACAGCGGCAATACTCGAAATGGATTGATTCACTTTTGCAGTGTGATCCATAATCACATAAAGCGAATCTGAGATTGAAGCCACATTGGTGCTTAACTGACTGATGCGTTCTTTCATTGCAGTAAATTTATCGCCAGTGCCGGTAATCTGGTTCGTTCCTTCCGCGACAAGCTCGTAGCCGCCTTCAAGCGTTACCACCACTTCGGCAGAATCCTGCTGAACACTGGCAATAATCGAGTTGATACCGGTAATCGATTGGGCTACCTGTTCAGCCAGTTTTCTTACTTCATCCGCTACAATTGCAAACCCGCGGCCATGCTCCCCTGCCCGTGCCGCTTCGATCGCTGCATTTAAGGCAAGCAGATTGGTTTGTTCTGCTACCTGACGGATAATGCTGACAAGCTCTGTAATATCCTTCATCCGTGTATCAAGCCCTTTTACTTTTTGAAGAGCGTCTGTCATGTTTTGGTATATGGTGTTCATATGCTCAACTGACTGCTTCATTTCCTGCTCGCCTTCATCCGTTAAAGAAACCATTTCGGCTGCTCCCTGTCTGACATCCTCGCCGCCCATTGCCGCGATGGAAATATCCTCTACAAACTTACCAAACATTTCTGTTAAGGCAGTAGCAGAGCGTGCCTGCTCTTCTGCTCCAGCAGACATTTGCTCCATCATTGCCGCAATCTGGCTTGTTTCCTGCTGGACGCGGCCTGATTGTTCATGCAGCACGGTACTTTCTTCTTCTACTTTACCAGACACGTTTTTAATCCGTGAAAAAATCGAGCCGATCTGTTCATTCATTTCATTGATAGCCAGTACAAGCTGGCCGACTTCATCGTCTGCATCGGAGTGAAGCGGCTCACCATGAATACGGCCGGCTGCCATGTCATTCATTCGCTGGGCCGCCTCTTTGAGGGGACAAATAATCGAACGTACACTTCCCCAAGCCAGAACGAGGCCAATAAGTAAGGCAGCAGCGCCTAAAATCAAACTGATAGCCATAGAACGCTGTCCAAAATCGATAACGCTTTCACTTTCTTCTGCTATTTGCTTGATACTTTGTGATGAAACATCTCCGCCTTCAAGCAGCGGCGGCAACGTCTCGGAAAGAAGATTTTCTGTATTCTGGTTTAAGCTTGAGATGGCTATAAAGTTTACAGCTGAGATGATTAATGCTAAAGCGATTAATAAACCAAAACTGACAAAAAGCTTTCCACGTAAGCTTTTCATTTTTCTCACTCCCTCAAAAATAAGCAAAATATAATAGTCCTTATAACCTATTATACATTTTACTCTTAAAAAAACGACCATTTTTCCAAAAAAAAAGCCGCTTAAGCGGCTTTTTTTTTACGAGGACAATAATTTTAAAGATTCACGGTTAAATGCCGGAATATCGTCTGGCTGGCGGCTTGTGACAAGCTGGTTTTGACAGACCACTACTTCCTTGTCTTGAACCTTTGCCCCGGCGTATTCCATATCAACTTGAATAGATTTGTACCCTGTCGCATCGCGGCCTTCAAGTGATTTCGCTGTGATCAGCAGCTGCGGTCCATGGCAAATCGCAAAAACAGGTTTTTTTGCGTCCATAAACTCTTTTGTAAATTGTACAAAGCGGTCATCTGCGCGCAGCTGATCCGGGGAAAAGCCGCCTGGCAGCAGCAGGGCGTCGAAGTCGGAGGAATTGACTTTATCGATCCCTTTATCGATCGAAACGGATGCTTCGCCCTGTTTTCCTTTAACTGTTTTTCCTGCTTCTTTTTCAATTGTTACCAGCTCATGACCGGCTTCCTGGAATGCTTTAGCAGGTTCTGTGTATTCTACATCCTCAAACATGTCTGTAATAAGTACGGCAATTTTTTTACTCATAACGTGCTCCTTTCCGATTACACTAGTTCAAATGATTTACGTTTTAGATTTACCCTGCCCGATTTTCTTTAAACAAAAAAAACAGAAAGAGCGAGGCTCTTTCTGTTATTCTGTCGAAGAACTTATGGATTGCTCCGTTTCACCCTGCGGCAAAATTAAAATTTCGACGCGGCGGTTTTGAGCCCGTCCTTCAGCCGTATCGTTCGATGCGATCGGCTGGTATTCACCGTAGCCTTTCGCACTGAAAAGCCGCGGATCAAGCTGGTTATTTTTTAAGATTTCTTTCATAAAGTTCACAGCCCGCATCGCACTCAGCTCCCAGTTCGAATCAAACTGAGCAGTTTTGATCGGCATATTGTCTGTGTGACCGCTGATAATAATGCTGCGCGGCGTATCCATGACAAGCAGTTTTGAAATATCGTGAGCGCTTGCACGCTGATCCGGCTGGATTTCTGCGTCACCGGAACTAAATAAAACATTATCCCGAATACGAAGCAGAAGCCCTTCGCCGTTAAGTGCTGTTTCTACTTTGTCCTCAAGGTTATTTTCTTTTATATAATCGGTCATTTTTTTCTGCATTTCCTTGAGCTCTTCTTTATCGGCTGCCTTTAAGTTTTCCTCTTGTTCTTCCGTTTCTGTCATCGATGGATCAGAAACGGGGCTTGGAAAATCAAGAACACCGCTGCCTCCTTCAAGCTCATTATTAAAAGCGGAGGCAATGGCTTGAAACTTTTGCGCGTCCATGGAGCTGCTTGCAAACAAAACGATAAAAAGAGCGAGGAGGAGTGTCAGCAAGTCCGCATACGGGATGAGCCACGATTCATCTACATGATCTTCATGCTTTTTATGACGTTTACGCTTGGCCATCTCCTAATCCCCCTCCATCGGCATTTAATAGTTTTTTCTTTTCATCCGCAGGCAGGTAGGAAGCAAGCTTTTGTTCCAGAACGCGCGGCGCTTCTCCCTCTAGAATCGAAAGAATGCCTTCAATCATCATTTCTTTTGTTTTCGCTTCCATCGATGATTTTCGCTTTAGCTTATTTGCAAATGGATGCCATAATACATACCCTGTAAAAATACCAAGCAGCGTTGCCACAAATGCAGCAGAAATGGCATGGCCGAGCGCATCTGTGTCGCTCATGTTGCCAAGCGCGGCAATCAAGCCGACTACTGCCCCCAGCACCCCAAGTGTCGGTGCGTACGTGCCCGCCTGTGTAAAAATAGCAGCACCCGCTGTATGGCGGTCTTCCATCGCGGCGATTTCTTCACTTAATACATCGCGTATATAATCTGCGCTCTGTCCATCTACTGCAAGGTTCATACCATTTTTTAAAAAGTCATCTTCAATATCGTTCATTTTTGTTTCGAGAGATAATAATCCTTCTTTACGGGCAAGCTCCGCCCAGCTTGTGAACAAGCCGATCACTTCCTGAGGAGTCATTCTTTTTTGGTCCTTAAATAAAATACCGAACAATTTTGGCACTTTTTTCAATTCTGAACCGGGAAAAGCAATTGTTACAGCTGCCACTGTTCCAAGAATAATAATTAAAAACGCGGCCGGGTTAATTAAAACAGCGGGGCTTACTCCTTTGGCGACCATGCCGACTCCGACGGCAATAATAGCTAGAATAATACCAACAAGAGATGTTTTATCCACAATACATTAGCTCCTTACTTCTATATACTTTGATCTTTATATCGGCAGGTTCAGCCATAGTTTACACGTTTCGACAAAGAAAAAGAATGACAGAAGTGTTACACTGGCATTCTTTTTAGGCTAAACTTAATAAAACTTTAGCACCAGCTTTACATCCTTTTGCTAAACTAATCTCAATCAACTTATTTATACGAGGTTTTCATTTATGAATCTATCATTCTTTCTTTTCTTTGCGTTTGTCGTTATTTCAATCATTTTGTTTAGATTCCAGCGTAAAAGATATGCTTTTCACCGAAAGCGGACAGACTTATTAACAAACCTTCCAAACCGCCGCAGCCTCGAACAGTTTATCGAAGCCCGGACTACACCGCTCAATCTCCCAATTGCCGTTGTAGTCATTGATCTTGATAATTTCAATTGGATCAATGAAAAATACGGCTATGAAAGCGGCGACAGTGTTTTGGTTGAGTTTTCAGAGCGACTTGCGTTTTCCGCTCCTGCCTATAGTCTCGCTGCCCGTATTGAAGGAAATAAATTCGCGCTCGCTATACCCGGCACATACAGCCGCGAGGAAATTCAGACGATGCTTGCTGACCAGTTTCTTTCCCTGCAAAGCCCCTTTTATATTTCCGGCGCCCCAGTTCATCTTACTTTTTCAGCAGGTGTTGCCCTGGCTCCCGAGGATGGAAGGAACGGCCACACGCTTTTACTTCATGCTGAGCGGGCTCTGCGTCATGTGAAGCACCATGGAAAAAACAATCTTGTGCTGTATAATACCTCTTTTCAACGGCAGGACCTTGAACTTCAGCTGGCTATGAGCTTTCGAAGCGCTCTTCAAAATGGCGAATTTTTCTTGTGTTATCAGCCTAAATTGAGCATTCACAGTGGAAAGGCTGATTCTGTTGAAGCACTTATTCGCTGGAACAGTCCGGTTCACGGTACAGTATCACCCGCTTTATTTATTCCGGTTGCTGAAAAAAACGGATTTATCTTCGATTTAACAAAATGGATCTTACAGGAAGCCTGCCGTCAGATGAAAAAATGGTCAGAAACGAATCATACGTTTCAACGAGTGGCTGTTAATATTTCTGCACCGCTGTTTTTATCAGACCGGCTGCCCGAAATGATTCGTGATATTCTTCATGACTGTAAGCTGGATGCCCGGTTTCTTGAACTGGAAATAACGGAAACAGCAGTGATGGAAGACTTTCAAAATGCCTGCCGTATTATCACTCTGCTGAAAAAAGAAGGTATCACCATTTCACTGGACGATTTTGGAACAGGTGTTTCGTCACTGACGCATTTGAAAAACCTTCCGATTGATACACTAAAAATCGACAAGTCCTTTATTAACGAAGTTCATACTTCGTTTGAAGACAAAGCACTTGTTGAAATGATTATTCAGCTGGCAAACTTATTCGGGCTGTCCGTTACGGCAGAAGGTGTGGAAAAACAAGAGCAGCTGAACGTTCTGCTCAAGCTGGGCTGCGACTCCATTCAAGGTTATTTGATCAGCCGGCCTGAGCTTCCTGATGTTTTGGATGCTTATTTTACGGAAACAAAATATGGTTCCTAAAAAAAAGCCGCAGCCTCCACGTTGGGAGCTGCGGCTTTTTCATTATGCCTGCAAGGCCATTGCCGGCCCGAAAAATTCATATTTGATATTTTGCTCGTTAAAGCCAAGCTCGGTTAAATGACGAACGACAGCTTGCATAAACGGCACCGGGCCGCATACGTAGCAGATGCTTTGCGGATCAAGAACATCTTGTAAAAAGCTTTTACTAATATAGCCGGTTACATCACATACATCCGACTCATTTTTTTTCTCTTTATAAGCCACGTACATCTTTCCATTGGAAAGACGATTTATTTGTTCCGCTGCTTCTTCTTCAAATGCACGCGCCTCTTTATTTCGTGCCGCTTGAATCAGAACCGTTTTCCGGTCTGGTTCATTTTGTGCAATCGAGCCAAGCATCGCCATCATCGGTGTGATCCCTACTCCGCCCGCAATAAGCGCCACAGGCTGTGTGCCTTGTTCTAAATAAAAATCACCGGCTGGCGCACTGACTTCCAATGTATCGCCTTCTTGCAGCTGATCATGAAGGTAAACAGATACTTTTCCTTCCGGATTGTGCTCGGCTTCCCGTTTGACAGAAATGCGGAAAGAATGGGACCCAGGTGCTTGTGACAAGCTGTATTGGCGGTTCACTAAAAACTCTTCTCCAGCGATGGATGCCCGAATCGTAATATACTGCCCTGGCAGATAAGCCGGCACAGGCTCGCCGTCTTTTGCTTTTAAATAGAAGGAAGTAATTAATGAGCTTTCTTTTACTTTTCTTCGAATGACAAACTCTTTAAAATCCTTCCAGCCATGCTGCTGTTCTGCCTGGTCATACATTTCTTTTTCTACATCGATAAATATTTGAGCAATAACCCCATATGCTTCTGCCCATGCATTAATGATGTCGTCTGTCGCTGCTTCACCGAGTACGCCTTTGATCGCCTTCAGTAAATATTCCCCTACAATCGGATAATGTTCGGCCTTGATGGCAAGACTGCGATGCTTGTGGGCAATTTGTTTAACAGCCGGAAGCAGTACCTCAAGCTGATCAATGTACTTGGCTGCTGCATAAACCGTATTGGCCAAAGCCGTTTGCTGGCGTCCTTTTGACTGGTTGGCATGATTAAAAATATTAAGCAGCTCGGGGTGGGCTTCAAACATCGTTCTATAGAAATAAGTTGTGATTTCAACACCGTGTGTTTCTAAAATAGGAGCAGTTGATTTAACGATATCGATTGTTTTTTGTGATAACACAATAATTCCCCCTGGGTCTTTTAAAAAGATACATTTTTAATACATCTTATTTATACGCCGCCTGTCCCTGAAAAACAATATTTAAAAAGTATGTTTTAAAAAACGTTCACAATTGCACAAATTTCTTCTTACATGACATAATAGACCTATAGGACAGGTGAGAACGATGAAACTAACTCTTTATACAGACTACTCGCTTCGCATGCTTGTTTTTCTGGGAGCAAAAGAAGAAGGAGAACTATCTAATATAAAAGAAATTGCCGATGCGTATAATATTTCAAAAAACCATTTAATGAAAGTGACGCATGAATTAGGCAAGCTGGGCTATATCGAAACAATTCGGGGGCGAAATGGCGGTATCCGCCTGGCAAAAAAACCCTCTAATATTAATATCGGTGAAGTTGTCCGGAAAACCGAGGATGATTTTCACATTGTTGAATGCTTTGTTGATCCCGGCCGCTGCTCGATCACCCCAATTTGCGGATTGCGTCACGTATTTGCAGAAGCACTGCAGGCCTTTCTTGCCGTACTGGATCGTTATACGCTAAATGACTTTTTAGCAGACAAGGATATGCTCCGTATCTTTTTGGAATCCGACGCTTCTATTATGTAAATAATCACCTTTTTTGATAAACTGGCTATATTACATAGGCAAAGGAGACGAGAATATCGATGAAAACTTTCGAGGAACAGCTCCAAAATTACGCGCAGCTTGCAGTTACAACCGGCGTAAATATTCAGCCAGGACAAACACTCGTTGTGCGTGCGGCTATTGATTCAGCACAGCTTGTCCGCTTAATCGTAGAAAAAGCTTACCAGGCAGGCGCCAAGCACGTGTATGTGGACTGGAGCGATGACACAGTATCCAGATTAAAATACACGCTTGCACCGGAAGAGGCTTTTCATGAATTTCCAGCATGGAACAAACAAATGATGGAATCACTTGCGGAAGAAGGCGCCGCTTTTATGTCGATCGTTTCGTCCGGACCAGACTTGTTAAAAGGCGTCGATGGAAAACGGATTGCGGCCTATCAGAAAGCCGCCGGCACAGCGATGAAAAAGTACCGCGAATACATTCAGTCAGACAAAGTAAGCTGGACGGTTATCGCCGCTCCTTCACAGGATTGGGCCAATAAAGTATTTGAGGATCTTCCACAGGGAGAACGGGTTCCAGCCCTATGGGACGCCATTTTCAAAGCGGTACGTGCGGATCATGAGGATGCTGTTCAATCTTGGAAAGATCATGATGCCCGCCTTGTAGAAAAAGTTACAGAGTTAAACAAGCAGCATTTTAAAACGCTTCATTATACTGCGCCCGGCACGGACTTAACCATTGATCTGCCAGATACGCACCTATGGGTCGGTGCGGGCAGTACAAATGAGCAGGGCCATAGCTTCATGGCGAATATGCCGACCGAAGAAGTTTTCACAGTCCCGGTTAAAACCGGTGTGAACGGATACGTAAAAGCAACAAAGCCGCTCAGCTATGCGGGTAATATTATTGATGGCTTTACAGTTACGTTTAAGGATGGACGAATCGTAGATGTATCGGCCGAGCAGGGTGAAGAAGTTTTAAAGCAGCTGATCGATACAGATGAAGGTTCGCATTATCTTGGAGAGGTGGCACTCGTTCCTCATGACTCCCCTATTTCCAATGCAGGCATCCTGTTTTTCAACACGCTTTTCGATGAAAATGCATCCAACCACCTGGCTATCGGCAGTGCATATGCATTTTGTATTGAAGGCGGCAAGGGAATGTCGCAGGAGGAGCTCGAGAAAAACGGTTTAAACACGAGCATCACTCACGTTGATTTTATGATCGGTTCTGCTGAAATGAATATTGATGGTATTAAAGCAGACGGCACACGCGAAGCGGTTTTCCGCAACGGAAACTGGGCATAACGGTTAAAAAAAGATCCCGGGGTTCTCGGGATCTTTTTTAAAAGCTAAATTCGTTTAACCGGTTGTAGTATTTAATCAAAAATTCATAAAACAGCTTTTCAGACGGCGGCAGCATCCTTGATTTCGTCATGATGACCCCTACAGTCCGGGTCACACGCGGCACGCTGACCGGAATACTGACAGTCCCTACCGGTGTCTGGTCAATCAGCAGTGTTTCCGGCAGGAGACTCACACCAAGCCCTGCTTCCACTAACCCTTTAATCGTGTAAATATCCTCACTTTCAAAAGCCACAGACGGTTCAAAATTTACTTTTCTGCATGCATCAAGCACAAGTGCCCGCATATCATATCCTGTACGAAACAAGACAAACTGATCGTCCATCAAGTCACGAAGATTAATCGATGACTGCTTAGCTAAACGATGGTGAGTCGGAATAAGGGCTCTCATGTGCTCAGAGAAAAAAACATGTGTGTTGATTTCAGCCGTCGGCTCCGGAACAGGTGATACAAAGGCAAGATCGATTTCCCCCTTTTCCACACGTTCCCGCAGTTCCCGGTTGGAGCCTTGTTTAAAATCAAAGCCAACATCCGAGTATTGATTTCGAAAAGCAGAAATGACACGGGGCAATGTTTTTGTGGCTAAGGAATTCGGAAAGCCAAGACGGATTTTGCCGGCTTCCGGGTTTAAATAATCTTCAATTGCTTTTACTGCTTTATCCATCGCTTCCATCGCTACAAGAGCATGGTCGTAAAAAATACGCCCTGCATGGGTCAGGCGGACGCTGCGTCCTTCGCGCAAAAAAAGCTCAACGCCAAGTTCATCTTCAAGCTTGGCAATTTGGCGGCTGACAGCAGACTGCGCAACATGCAGATGAAAAGCGGCTTCCGTCATATGTTCCTGGCGCGCCACTTCCATGAAGTATTTCACTTGCCTCATTTCCATTTTCATCCACACTCCTGACTCATATCATTTTGAGATCAATAACTTATTAATAATATATTGATTGTATCATTTCTGAACCCTACAATAAATATAACAGAGAAAGATGATTTGAACGCGGAGGTGCACAACATGAATCTATACGGTTACCCAGAAAAACAGGGCTTATATGATCCAAAAAATGAACATGATGCCTGCGGTATCGGTTTTATTGCAAATATAAAAGGTCGTCCATCCCACAAAATTGTGCAGGATGGTATTCATATGCTTTGCCGTTTGGAACACCGCGGCGGAAACTTAAACGGAACAACTGGCGATGGTGCAGGAATTATGCTGCAAATCTGCGATGATTTTTTCCGTAAAGAGTGCGAAAATTTAAACATTACGTTACCTGCTCCATATGATTATGCAGTCGGTATGTTCTTTTTGCCACAAAACGAAAAAGAACGTGAGCAAATTCAAGTAGAAACAGAATTAATTCTTCACGAAGAAGGCTTAAAATTGCTTGGCTGGCGTGACGTTCCGGTTAACCCGGAAGCAGCTGGACCAGAAGCGCTTGTGATCGCTCCCTATGTGATGCAGCTATTTGTCGAAAAAAGCAAAAAGCACGAAACAGAAAAAGATTTTGAACGTGCGCTTTATGTAATGAGAAAACGTATCGAAAATGAGATCGGAAATAACCCGGATGTAAAAGGCTCATTCTACATCCCAAGCTTTTCAACACGGACCATTATTTATAAAGGAATGCTGACACCTGAACAAATCGATCAGTATTACGTTGATCTGGCAAAAGAAGACTATCAATCTGCTTTTTCCCTTGTTCACTCGCGTTTTAGTACAAACACATTCCCAAGCTGGGAACGTGCGCATCCGTACCGCTATTTAATTCACAACGGTGAAATTAATACAAACCGCGGAAATGTAAGCTGGATGCAGTCGCGTGAGAAAGCCGGCTATTCTAAACTGTTTGGCGATCAATACAAAGACCTTCTGCCAATTATCGATACAAACGGCAGTGACTCGGCAATGCTTGATAACGCCATCGAATTTTTAACGCTTTCAGGCCGCTCCCTTCCGCACGCAGCGATGATGCTGATTCCGGAACCATGGGACCGCGATCCGCATATGGCAGATCCGAAGCTTGCTTTTTATGAATACCACAGCTGCTTAATGGAGCCATGGGACGGACCAACCTCTATTTCTTTCACAGATGGACGCAAAATCGGTACAATCCTTGACCGTAATGGCTTGCGCCCGGCTCGTTACTACGTAACAGATGACGATCATATCATCTACTCATCTGAAGTAGGTACGATTGAAGTAGATGAAAAACGCATCGTGAAAAAAGAAACAGTCAGCGCTGGTGAAATGCTTCTTGTTGATTTAGAGGAAGGACGCATTGTTTCTGACGAAGAAATCAAGCAGGAAATCACAACAGCAGAACCTTACCGTGAATGGCTTGATCAAAACCTAGTGCACATTACAGACCTTGAAGATGCGTCTGGTGCAAAGGAAGAAGCTTTTACTGAAAAAGAAATGCTGAACCTTCATAAAGCATTCGGCTACACGTTCGATGAGCTGACAAAACAAATTGCGCCAATGGCGACAGAAAAAACCGATCCAATCGGTTCAATGGGTTATGACGCACCACTTGCTGTTTTGTCTGAGCGTCCACAGCTTTTATACAACTATTTTAAACAGCTGTTCGCACAAGTAACGAACCCGCCAATCGATGCGATTCGTGAAGATAACGTTGTATCCATGATGACGCTTCTTGGCAATGAAGGTAACATTTTGGCTCCTTCAGCCGAAAACAGCCGTCGTATTCGCTTAGAAACACCGATTCTTGGCGAAAAAGAATGGAATAAAATCGTACACAATCAAAGTCCCGCCTTCCAAACAGCTACTCTTTCTCTTCTATTTAATACGAAAGAAAAAGTAGATTTGGCCGGTACAATGACAGCTTTGTATAAACAGGCAGATGCAGCAATTGAAAGTGGCGCATCTATTCTGATCTTGTCAGACCGAGGCGTAACAAGCAAACAAGCAGCGGTCCCTGCCCTTCTTGCTGTGAGCGGTATTCATCAGCATTTAATCAAAAACGGACGCCGTACAAATGTCAGCCTTGTGCTTGATACAGCAGAAGCACGTGACGTACACCAATTCTGCTGCTTGATTGGCTACGGCGCAGATGCGATTTACCCATACCTTGCGATTGCTTCCCTCCGCTCAATGGTAGCAGACGGAACAATTCCAGGCATGACAACAGAAGAAGCTGAGAAAAACTACAACTACGCAGCAACAAGCGGCATTATTAAAGTAATGGCGAAAATGGGGATTTCCACCGTTCAAAGTTACCGCGGTGCACAAATTTTCGAAGCAGTCGGTATTGGACGCGAAGTAATCGAAACATACTTTACAGGCACGACAACAGCGCTAAGCGGTATTACACTTGATGTGGTACTTCAAGAAACGCTTGTCCGCCATCACGACGCATTCGGTAAAGGTGAATTCACAGATCCGACTCTTGATTCAAGCGGTGAATTCCAATGGAGACGCACAGGTGAAAAACACGCCTTCAATCCAAAAACGATCCACATGCTCCAGCATGCGGCACGAACAAATAACTACGAGCTTTATAAAGAATACTCAGAGCTTGTAAACGAAGAAAATATTATGTTCCTTCGTGGATTGCTAGATTTAGATTTTACTGCCCGTCCATCGGTTCCGCTCGATGAAGTTGAACCACTTGAAAGTATCTTTAAACGCTTTAAGTCCGGTGCCATGTCTTATGGTTCTATTAGTAAAGAAGCCCATGAATCACTGGCTATTGCCTTGAACCGCCTGGGTGGAAAAAGCAACAGCGGTGAAGGCGGCGAGGATTCAGACCGCTATACACCAGATGCAAACGGAGATATCCGTTCAAGTGCGATTAAGCAGGTTGCTTCCGGCCGTTTCGGTGTGACAAGCGAGTACTTAAATACAGCATCTGAGATTCAAATCAAAATGGCCCAAGGCGCGAAGCCGGGTGAAGGCGGCCATCTGCCTGGTAAAAAGGTATATCCATGGATCGCGGAAACACGTGGTTCTACACCAGGTGTCGGCTTGATTTCTCCTCCTCCTCACCATGATATTTATTCAATTGAGGACTTGGCGCAGCTTATTTATGACTTGAAAAATGCGAACCATAAAGCGCGTATCAACGTGAAGCTGGTAGCCAAAACAGGTGTCGGTACAATTGCAGCCGGGGTTGCAAAAGGTTTGGCAGATGTTATTCTTGTCAGCGGCTACGAAGGCGGTACAGGTGCTTCGCCGAAAACAAGTATTAAGCATACCGGCCTTCCGTGGGAAATCGGCTTGGCTGAGACACACCAGACTCTTCTTATGAACGGTTTGCGTGAAAAAGTAACACTTGAAACAGACGGAAAGCTTATGAACGGCCGTGATGTAGTGATTGCTGCCCTTCTTGGTGCCGAGGAATTCGGTTTTGCAACAGCTCCACTTGTTGTTCTTGGCTGCGTGATGATGCGCGTATGCCATATGGATACATGCCCAGTTGGCGTTGCGACACAAAACCCGGCACTGCGTGAAAAATTCATGGGTGATGCCGACCACGTAGTGAACTACTTGACGTTCGTGGGACGTGAAATCCGTGAATTGATGGCTGAGCTAGGCTTCCGTACAATTGATGAAATGATTGGTCAAAAACAGGTATTAAAGCCGCATGCAAGAAAAGATCAGCATCCGAAAGCGAAATACTTGGATCTGTTCCCTCTTCTTTACATGACGCCGCTTAAGCCGGGACAAAAACAATATAAAACAACAGATCAAGATTACAAGCTGGACCGTACGATTGACCGCCGTCTTCTATTAGACGCTGTTCGCCCAGCGCTTGAAAACAAAGAAGCCGTTGCGGCTGAATTTGATATTATCAATACCGATCGTGCGGCTGGTACGATTACCGGTTCCGCTGTAACACTCGCACACGGTGCGGAAGGTCTTCCAGACAATACCGTTCAATTCACATTCAACGGCTCAGCTGGACAAAGCTTTGGCGCTTTCCTTCCAAAAGGTTTGACGTTTACAGTGAATGGAGACGCGAACGATTACTTCGGTAAAGGTCTTTCAGGCGGACGCCTTGTTGTTCGTCCACACAGCGATGCAAACCTTGTACCGCATGAACACGCTATTTGCGGAAACGTAAACTTATACGGTGCAACAAGCGGTGAAGCGTTTATTAACGGCCGTGCCGGAACACGTTTTGCTGTTCGTAACAGCGGTGCCGATATTGTCGTTGAAGGTGTAACGGATCACGGCTGTGAGTACATGACAGGCGGACGTGTTGTGATTCTTGGTCCAACTGGCCGCAACTTTGCAGCTGGTATGTCCGGTGGTATTGCTTACCTGTACGCGCCAGAGCGTGATCGTACTGAAAGCCGCGTCAACCGTGAAATGGTTCTGACAGAATCATTGGACGGCTCACAAGAAGAAAACGAATTAAAAACATTGATTACACGTCACCTGCAATGGACAGGCAGTCCGATTGCCAGTTCTATTCTTGAAAATTGGGAAACGGAGAAACACCACTTTATCCGTGTTATCCCTTACGAATACAAAGAAATGATGAAATCTATTTCTTACTATGAACAGCAAGGAATGAAAACGGCTGATGCGAAGTACGCAGCATTTACAGAGAAAAAAATGCCAGTCGTTGAGAACGCGTAAGAAAGGAGAATGAATTGATGGGGAAAGCTACCGGTTTTATCGAATATGAACGCAAAACAGCTCCAGGGCGCAACCCGGCTGAACGGGTAAAAGACTGGAGAGAATATACGACAAAGCTTCCGGAAAAAGAACTGCAAATTCAAGGAGCCCGCTGCATGGACTGCGGGACTCCTTTCTGCCACACTGGCCAGATGATCGGAGGTACACCGTCCGGATGTCCGCTTTACAATTTGATTCCAGAGTGGAACGATCTCGTATACCGGGGCCGCTGGAAAGAAGCGCTGGATCGTTTGCTGAAAACAAATAACTTCCCAGAGTTCACGGGCCGTGTCTGCCCTGCTCCGTGTGAAGGATCTTGTACAGTGGCGATTACAGATCCTGCGGTTGCCATTAAATCGATTGAAAAAGCGATTATCGACAAAGGATTTGAAGAAGGCTGGATTACACCAAATCCACCTAAACGCCGCACTGGCAAACGTGTAGCTGTTGTTGGTTCTGGTCCTGCCGGCCTTGCCGCAGCAGACCAGCTGAACAAAGCCGGCCATCTTGTAACGGTATTTGAGCGCGACGATCGTATCGGCGGCTTGCTTATGTACGGTATCCCTTCTATGAAACTTGAAAAAGAAACGGTTGAACGCCGCGTTAACCTGCTCAAAAATGAAGGTATTGAATTTGTTGTGAACACAACAATCGGTAAAGATATTACAAAAGAACAGCTGAAAGAAGAATACGATGCGGTGATTCTTTGTGCGGGTGCGCAAACACACCGTGACATTGTGATTGAAGGCCGTGACTCAGAAGGTATTTACCTTGCGATGGATTATTTAACAAGAAGCATTAAAGGCTTGTTGAATGAGTCTGAGGAAGGAGTAATCTCTGCAGAAGGCAAAAACGTCATCGTAATTGGCGGTGGTGATACAGGTGCTGACTGTGTGGCAACAGCGATTCGCCAAGGCGCTAAAAGCGTTGTTCAATTTGGCAAGCACGAAGCTCAGCCTGTGAGACGCACTAAAAACAACCCGTGGCCACAGTATCCAAATGTATTTGAATTGGATTACGCGTATGCAGAAGCAGCTGCTGTTTACGGTGAAGACCCACGTGAATATTTGATCGCGACAACAAAGTTTGTAGCGGATGAACATGGTAAATTAAAAGAACTTCATACGGTTCGTATGGAAAAAACGTATCTTGAAGATGGCAGCTATACAATGGAAGAAATTCCCGGCAGTGAGCAAGTGTGGCCTGTTGAGCTTGTGCTTGTAGCAATTGGCTTCAGCGGAACAGACATGCCGCTTGCTTCCCACTTCGGTGTAGATACAACAGCACGCAATACTGTACTTGCGAAATACGGCAAATACACAACAAACGAAGAAGGCATTTTTGCGGCCGGCGATATGCGCCGTGGACAAAGCCTTGTTGTTTGGGCGATTCATGAAGGGCGCGAAGCTGCACGTGAAGCAGACCGCTTCCTTATGGGTGAAACAAAGCTTCCTTAATCAGCTCTCCAAGCTGCCTCTTACCAAGAGGCAGCTTTTTTCATATTTACTACTATAGAATAGAGGGCCTTCTTTACGCTGTCACAGCAATTATATGAGCCTTATATGCGCATAAAAAAAAGAACCAGCTCCCGCTAGTCCCGTCTTAAATAGTGTAAAAAGGTTTCTGCTGTTTTCGTCATAAAAGGGGCGTCTGGAATGATCGCATAAAAATTTCGCTCATAATACAAATTCCCGCCGCCTACAATCTTCAGCTTCTCAAGCTCCAGCTCATTTCTAATCGTCCATTCCGACAAAAGAGCCACTCCCAGTCCTGCTTCAACTGCTTCTTTAATAATCTGCGTGCTGCCAAATTCCAAAATCTTAGCCGGCCGAATGCCGTTTTTCGCGGCGAACCAGTCAAATGCTTCTCTTGTGCCAGACCCCTGCTCCCTGACAATCCATGTTTCTTCATTTAAATGAACACGTTTTTCACTGTTCTCTTTTTTTCCCTTGATCACGTACATTTTGTCGGAGGCAATTTTTTCAGCAATCAGCTTGTCTGAAGCCACTGTTCCTTCCACAACGCCAAGGTCAATTTCATTATGGATGACCTTTTCAGCAATTTCCTGCGTGTTCCCAATTGTAATATAGGGGTCAACGGAAGGAAACTTATTGAGGAAATCCGCTACAATGTGCGGCAAAATATATTCTCCAAATGAATAGCTTGCGCCAACGGCGAGCTTCCCCTTTACTTCACCGGCTAAATCCTCCACTGCCTGCTTCATCTTATCATTTAGCGTAGAAATTTCCCCGCCGTAATAAGCAACAAGGCTGCCTGCTTTCGTCAAACGGATTTTTTTGTTTGTTCGGTCAATTAATTTAATGCCAAGCTCTTCTTCAAATGACTTAATATACTGGCTTACAGCCGGCTGGGTGATAAACAGCTCTTCTGCTGCTCTTGAAAAGTTCATATGCTTTACTACAGTTAAAAAAACCTTTAATTTTTGTTCCATATCCGCCCACCATCATACGTAATTGCTTTTCACTTTTTATTAGCTGTTTCTATTTTAGCATGATTGGGAAGGAAAAAGGGAATTGAAGGCAAACAAAAAGCATTCAGGTGTCCTCCAATGACCTCTGAATGCTTTTTGTTGTTTTAAAGGGATCAGCTATTCTCCGATAACAGCTGAAAGTAAGTATCTCGTTGCGTCCAGCCGTTCTCCGATAACCGCTGAACAAGAAGAGATAAGAGATGTGTTTATTTTTTCATTAAGCTGTACAGAACTGCTTTTTGAGCATGCATGCGGTTTTCAGCCTGCTGGAACACGACAGACGCTTCTCCGTCCATCACGCCGGCAGATACTTCTTCCCCGCGATGCGCTGGCAGGCAATGCATAAACTTGCATTCTGGGTTCGCTTGGGCAAGCAGTGCTTCGTTCACCTGATACGGCGCAAAAGCTTCCAATCGAAGAGCAGACTCTTCTTCCTGTCCCATACTGGTCCAGACATCCGTGTAAATAAAATCGGCTCCCTGCACAGCTTCAGCCGGATCTTCTGTAAAGGTAACGACTGCGCCTGTTTGAGCGGCAATTTCCTTCGTTTTTTGAATGACTGTACTGTCTGCTTCGTACCCTTTCGGTGCTGCTAAAGCAAAGTCCATGCCCATCATTACAGCGCCAATCATTAGAGAGTGAGCAACGTTATTGCCGTCGCCGATATACACCATTTTGCTGCCTTTAAAGCTTCCTTTAAGCTCATATACCGTCAATAAATCAGCCAGCGCCTGGCATGGGTGGTATAAATCGGTCAGCCCGTTAATAACCGGAACCGATGCTGCTTCTGCCAGCTTTTCGATTCGGTCATGGCCGTGCGTACGGATCATAATCCCGTCCAGGTATCCTGATAACACTTTACCCGTGTCTTCAATGGTTTCACCACGGCCAATTTGCAGCTGGTCTGAGCTTAAAAACATGCCGTTGCCGCCAAGCTGAAGAATGGCTGCTTCAAATGAGACACGCGTTCTAGTGGAATTTTTCTCGAAAATCATACCGAGAATCTGTCCTTTTAAAGCATCAAAATAAGCTTCTTTTCGTTTTTTCATATCGTCAGCCAGAACGATCAATGCTTCTACTTCATCTGCGTTGAAATCGAGAAGTTTCAAGAAATCTTTTCCTTTTAAATCGAGTTCTTTTACTTTTTCTATCGTGATCATAAAAGTCACCCCGACGTGCCGTCACCGTTGTTATATTTATATTTATACACTATACAGAATTAAAATACAACCTCTTTGCCAATTTTTTTTGCTTTTCTTTCTAAAAACTTTCTCTTCATGTATACTCTTTACGGAAGGAAAAGGTGATAAAGGATGAGAAAAAAAACACGAATGCAAGATACGATCACGGTAAAATCCGCTCAAGTATTCCCGCCAGATACGAACTATTACGGTACACTATTCGGCGGAAAACTAATGGCTCATATTGATGACGTGGCTTCTATTTCCGCAACACGCTTTGCACGCAATCCGACTGTCACTGCTTCTACGGACTCTGTTGACTTTATACGGCCGATTAAAGTAGGCGATACGGTTACACTGATGGCCATGGTTACGTATACAGGCCGTTCCAGTATGGAAGTTTTCGTCCGGGTAACCTCTGAAAATCTCATTACAGGTGATAAAGAGGTGGCGGCTCTTTCTTTTTTGACATTTGTCGCAATTGATCAAAACGGCAAGCCCGTGGAAGTCGGCGAGGTTATACCGGAGACAGAAGAAGAAAAATGGCTGTTTGAAACAGCACCTGCCCGGGCCGCTCATCGGAAATCCAGAAAAGATCATAGTAAAGAACTAGCTGCCTTTTTTAAAAAGGTATGACCTTTGTACCCTCTTTTTCGTAACAAAATTTAAGTTTTCGTAACAAGAACGCTCTTTCTCCCTGTAAGAGCGGCTTTTTTCGTTGTCATGACTGTAATATACAAAGATTCATCTTTTTGTCCCATGTACGGGTGTTTCCCTTCTTTCTTATAATGGGCGCAGGCGAAAAAATGCCGTTTGGAGGAATGGATACTATGTTGGGACAAGCTGAAATCGGTATTGATTTGGGCACAGCAAATTTGCTCGTTTACAGCAAAGACAAAGGCATCATTTTAAATGAACCTTCTGTTGTAGCCCTTGATATGGATACGAAAAAAGTACTTGCGGTTGGCGCGGACGCCAAAGAAATGATCGGAAAAACTCCTGGGCGTATTGCCGCTGTGCGCCCGATGAAAGATGGAGTAATTGCTGACTTTGATGTAACCTCTGAAATGTTAAAAGAATTAATGAAAAAAGCGGGAAAAGCGGCTGGATTTACGATCCGCAAGCCAACGGTTGTCGTGTGCACACCATCCGGCGCAACGGGTGTAGAACGCCGGGCGATTCAAGATGCCATTAAATCAAGCGGTGCCAAAACGGTGCACTTGATTGAAGAACCGGTCGCAGCCGCAATTGGTGCGGACCTTCCGGTAGAAGAACCCATTGCGAATTTGATTGTTGATATCGGCGGCGGGACAACAGAAGTAGCGATTATTTCGTACGGCGGTGTTGTTACGTGCAATTCAATCCGCCTTGCTGGTGATAAACTGGACGAAGACATCATTCAATATATTCGCAAGGAATATAATTTGTTAATTGGCGAACGAACAGCAGAAAAAATAAAAATGGAAATCGGCTATGCGCCGGTTGAGCACAATGAACTTCATATGGATGTGCGCGGCCGTGATCTTGTAACCGGCCTGCCAAAAACAGTACGTGTCAGCTCTTATGAGATTCAAAATGCACTGCGTGAGTCGCTTATGGCCATCCTGGAAACGATCCGCGTTACGCTGGAATCTTCCCCTCCAGAGCTGAGCGGTGACATTGTCGACCGCGGTGTTGTGATCAGCGGCGGCGGCTCGCTTTTAAATGGCCTTCAGGAATGGCTGGCGCAGGAAATTATCGTACCGGTTCATTTAGCGCCAAATCCGCTTGAATCTGTAGCGATTGGAACAGGACGCTCGCTTCATGTCCTCAAAAAATTACAAAAAGTGACGTCATAATCAAAAACAGGCTGCCATTTTCGGCAGCCTGTTTTGTTTAAACATGTCGTTTCGGGTTCGGCCTATTCTATACAAGCTGCCCATCCTTTATTGGTAAGGAGCAGCCTGATAAAAAAAGTTTGGTGACAGAATCGCATTATCATAGGTGCGATGGAAAATATGGGTGGCAGCGGGAGATACGGGCGGAATAAGCCACGCCCAGTCTCCCGTTGCCCTTCTGCCCGCTGCTTCTTCGTTTTGTTCAAATATGTGGTGCTGTCCCGCTGCCGTATGGTGATCGACAATGATAACCCCGGCTTGTTTAAACGAGTAAAGAACAGCAACATTCAGCTCTGCAAGAGCCCGGTCTTTCCATAAAGAAGAAGCATACTCCGTGTCCAGGCCGATCACGTCTGCCACAGCTGGCAGCCGGTTGTACCGGTTTTCATCGGCCAAATTACGTGCACCGATTTCTGTACCCATATACCACAGCCGTTAGACGGCGCAGCTTGGTAGTCGATACCGCCAATCTCAAGCCGCATATTTGAAATGACCGGGACCGCGTACCATTTAAGCTTCAATTCTTTAAAAGCCGGAATGTCCGGATGGACAAGGTCCACTTCCACCCGGCGTTCTTTCGGAACATCCTGCCAGACGGGAGGATTACTGCCGATTTGGACGATCCAGGGCAGCAGATCAAAGTCACTTCCTTTTCCCCGCCAGCCGAGCCACTCACACTTTTCGGTCAGCGTGCGGGAATATGGTCTCCGGCATGTTCATACCCCGCATAGCGAAGCATCTGATGATTCCAAATTTGAATTTTTTGTTTATGTTGATCCGGCCGGAAAATCGTAATAGCCAGCCGGATTTTACCGTCATTGTGAGCAAAAACAACATGCCGCTCAAGTGCACTAAACACATCCAGCGCTGTTTCGGCAGTTCGTTCATCAAACACATGGAGCGTCTGCCAGAACAGCCAGCCGATACAGCGGTTGCTGTTCTGGCAGACGCTCCATATTCCAGTTCTTCAAAGGTATGTGTATATGTACGATTCTTCTATTTCACGGTAAACCTGCTCGAACCTCGCTTTCGCTTCTTCACCCGGCCGGCTTGTTTCCTGATAAAAATCGATAATAAATTTCTTTGCTTTCTGCCATCGTGTTTTGTTCATGCTCGATCCCTCTCTTTATCAAAATTATACCAGTATGTGGGCTTTATGACCTTGAACATTTCGTATCCTCCGGTTATGATTTAGATAATTAGACAATAATCTAAATAAGGAGGCTGCTCATGTCTGCCACTCTTGTATTTAAGGCTCTCTCTGACCCCACCCGGCGCTTTATTATCGAGCTGCTGAAAAAACAGGATATGACAGCCGGTGACATTGCAGAGTATTTTCAAATGACTAAACCGAGTATTTCCCACCACCTTCACACGCTGCAAAATGCCGGACTTGTTTTGTCTGAACGGAAGGGCCAGCACATTATTTATTCACTCAATACAACCGTTTTTCAGGATATTGTTGCCTGGATGCTGACGGTATCTGGAAAGGAGAAAGGAAAATGAAAAATCGTTTCTTTTGGATGATCGTGTTACTCGCTTTTTTTGCCAGTATTGCTGCACTTCCCTACCTGCCGGATCAAATCGCAACACATTGGGGTCCCTCCGGAGAAGCCGATGGCTATTCTTCAAAATGGTTTGGCGCTCTTTTCGGTCCCGCGATGATTCTTTTGATTGGCGGTCTTTTTAAGCTTCTTCCCAAAATAGATCCGCGCCGGCAAAATTACGATAAGTTTCAAAGCAGCTACTCCATTATCACCAATGCCTCACTGACTCTTATTTTCGTCATTCACCTCCTGCTGCTCACAAATGGGCTTGGCTATGAAGTGCATATGGATACCGCTGTTTCTCTTTTGATCGGCGCTCTTTTTATGATTATTGGAAATTACATGCCCCGTATGCGCCCCAGCTATTTTGTCGGCATTCGGACACCCTGGACGCTTGCAGACGACCGTATTTGGACTAAAACACACCGCACTGGCGGATGGCTGTTTGCTGCAGGCGGGCTTGTGCTAATGGCATCGGCTCTTTTGCCGGCTGCTGTTAAAATACCGACACTGATTGGTGTGGTCATTTTAATTATCTCTATCCCTTATCTACAATCATATCTTTTATTTAAGAAAAGCCAGCATTAACCAGTCCCTTTTATCGAAAATTGCTCTTGACTGGATGGTATAGAGACGATATGATATTTTTAATTATTCTTGCAATTTTATAAACTCATTCTTATCAAGAGAAGCCGAGGGTACTGGCCCGATGACGCTTCAGCAACCAGCCGTACGGTCAGGTGCTAATTCCAGCAGACTGAAACGGTCTGGAAGATGAGAAGGAACGGACAACACATACATGTTGAAAAGCCTTCTTGCCATTAAGAAGGCTTTTTTATTTTATTATTCAGTATAAGAGAGGATGCTGCGCCATGACACTGCTCGACAAGTTAAAAACAAGCGTGCTGACTGCCGATGGAGCGATGGGTACATTATTGTATTCTTATGGAATCGATTTTTGCTATGAAGAACTGAACACGGAAAAGCCGGAAGTCATTGAAAAAATCCACAGCGACTACATTCAAGCCGGAGCGGATGTTATTCAAACGAATACGTATGGCGCGAATGCTTTAAAGCTTTCCCGATATGGAATGGAGAGCCGTGTACGTGAATTGAACGAAGCGGCGCTGCGTATCGCGAAACGGGCGGTGGCTCCGGGCGGCCAGTTTGTACTTGGCACAATCGGCGGCATTCGCGGCATCCGTAAAAGTACAGCGACCAACGATGAAATTCTCGCTTCTGTACGCGAGCAGGCTGAAAGCTTATTAGCCGGAGATCCAGACGGACTGCTGCTTGAAACATATTATGATTTTGAAGAATTGACCGCTACTGTAAAGCTTCTTCGTCAAATGAGCAATGTGCCGATCATTGCCCAAGTATCCATGCATGAGCCGGGTGTTTTGCAAAATGGACTGACTTTAAATAATGCTCTTTCTCAACTTGAAGGCATCGGAGCGGACGTGGTCGGTGTCAACTGCCGTCTCGGTCCTTACCATACGATTCAGGCGTTTGAAGAAGTCACACTGCCAAGCAAAGCATTTCTTTCCGCTTATCCGAATGCGAGCCTGCTGGATGTAGAAGATGGCCGGATTGTTTATGAATCAGAAGCCGACTATTTCGGGCGGGCGGCCGTTCTTCTTCGCAACGAAGGTGTCCGCTTAATTGGCGGCTGCTGCGGCACAACACCGAAGCATATTGAGGCAGCGAAAAAACGCCTTGCCGGCCTTCCTCCTCTGACGGAGAAAAAAGTACAAACGAAAAAACCCATTATTATTCAAGAAGCGGCACCGGCGACAGATGTCTCCATTTGTGAAAAAGCGAAAACTGAGCGCACCATTATCGTTGAGCTTGATACACCCAAAACACTTGTAGCGGACAAGTTCATCGAAGGTGCGAACGCACTTTATAAAACAGGCATTGACGCCGTGACGATGGCGGATAACTCTCTTGCTTCCCCGCGCGTCAGCAACATGGCAATGGGTGCTACGCTAAAAATGAAGCATGATGTTCGTTCTCTCGTTCACATTACGTGCCGCGACCGCAATTTAATCGGTCTGCAATCCCACTTGATGGGTCTCGATGCGCTCGGCCTTCATGATGTTCTCGCGATTACAGGCGACCCGACAAAGGTCGGCGACTTCCCTGGCGCGACCAGTGTGTATGATGTTTCAAGCCTAGAGCTCATTCAGCTTATTAAACAATTGAATGAAGGGATTTCTTTTTCTGGTAAACCGCTGAAAAAGAAAGCCAACTTCTCCGTTGCTGCGGCGTTTAACCCGAATGTCCGCGTACTGGACCGGGCTGTTAAGCGGATGGAGAAAAAAATCGAATGTGGTGCAGACTACTTTATTACACAGCCGGTGTTTACAAAAGAAAAGATTGTTGAAGTACATGAGGCAACGAAGCATTTATCAACACCTGTGTTTATCGGTATTATGCCGCTGACCAATATGCGGAACGCCGAGTTTTTACATCACGAAGTACCGGGAATCAAGCTGTCGGATGAAACGCTTGAGCGTATGCGTGCCTGCGGCGAAGACCGCGAAGCGTCTGCAAAAGAAGGCGTTCAAATTGCCAAGGAATTGATTGAGACAGCAGCCGGCTTGTTTAACGGCTTGTACTTGATTACGCCATTTTTACGCTATGACATGTCAATTGAACTGATTCACTTCATAAAAGAACTTGATGCACAGAAAGAAAGCGGGGCTGTTTATGACCACACATCTTATTGAACAAGAGCTGAAAAAACGCATCCTCCTCATTGATGGCGCAATGGGGACGATGCTCCAAAATGCGGATTTAACACCAGAGGACTTCGGCGGCGAAGAGTATGACGGCTGCAACGAAAATCTTGTCCTCACAAGACCGGACGTGATCGAACGTATCCACCGCGAATATTTAGAAGCGGGCGCGGACATTATTGCGACGAATACATTCGGAGGCACTCCGGTTGTATTAGATGAGTACGACCTCGGTGATCAAGCATATGAAATCAACCTGCGCGCCGTACAAATTGCCCGAAAAGCCGTAGACGAATTTTCAACACCGGACTGGCCCCGCTTTGTCGCTGGCGCAATGGGACCGACAACGAAAACATTGTCTGTCACCGGCGGTATTACCTTTGACGCGCTCGTTGATGACTTTGAGCTGCAGGCAAAAGCGCTGATTGAAGGCGGCGCGGATTTGATCTTAATGGAAACGAGCCAGGATATGCTGAATGTAAAAGCCGGCACCCTTGGCATCCGCCGCGCTTTTGATGCAGCGGGCGTGGAGCTTCCGGTGATGATTTCAGGCACCATTGAGCCAATGGGCACGACGCTTGCCGGACAGAATATTGAAGCCTTTTACATTTCAATTGAGCATATTAAGCCGCTCTCTGTCGGCTTAAACTGCGCCACTGGCCCTGAGTTTATGACCGATCATATTCGTTCTCTGTCTGACCTTGCGACAAGCTATGTAAGCTGTTATCCAAATGCCGGTCTTCCCGATGAGGAAGGTCGTTATCATGAATCACCAGACTCACTGGCGCAAAAATTGTCGGCTTTCGCCGATAAAGGCTGGCTGAATATCGTCGGCGGCTGCTGCGGGACAACTCCTGAACATATCCGGGTTATGCGGGAAGCGGTCAAGGATAAACAGCCGCGCGTATCGCCTGAACATCCACACGGACATGCTGTTTCGGGTATTGAGCCGCTTTTATATGATGATTCCATGCGTCCCCTTTTCATTGGAGAGCGGACAAACGTAATTGGCTCACGTAAGTTCAAGCGGCTCATCGTCGAAGGAAAATTCGAGGAAGCTTCTGAAATTGCCCGGGCACAGGTGAAAGGCGGCGCCCATGTCATTGACATCTGTCTGGCTAACCCAGACCGTGAAGAGCTGGACGACATGAAAGCATTTATGGCAGAAGTCGTTAAAAAAGTGAAAGTCCCTCTTGTGATCGACTCTACCGATGAAAAAGTCATTGAAGAAGCATTAAAATTTTCACAAGGTAAAGCCATTATTAACTCCATTAACTTAGAAGATGGTGAAGAACGCTTTGACGCGGTGATGCCGCTTGTGAAAAAGTATGGTGCGTCAGTAGTGGTTGGCACGATTGATGAAGAAGGAATGGCTGTTACACGTGAACGCAAGCTGGAGATCGCCATTCGCTCACATGATTTGCTTGTAGAAAAATGGGGACTTGCACCAGAAGATATTATTTTTGACCCGCTTGTCTTCCCTGTTGGCACAGGTGACGAGCAGTATATCGGTTCTGCTGTTGAAACCATTGAGGGGATCCGCCTGATTAAAGAACGGCTTCCGAAATGCTTAACCGTTCTTGGCGTAAGTAACGTGTCATTTGGCCTTCCTCCTGTCGGCCGTGAAGTGCTGAACGCCGTGTACCTGTACCATTGTACGCAGGCAGGTCTTGACTACGCAATTGTTAACACGGAGAAGCTCGAACGGTATGCCTCGATTCCAGAAGAAGAAATCAAGCTTGCCGATGATCTGCTGTTTACGACAACCGACGAAACGCTTGCTCTGTTCACTGACTTTTACCGTGACAGAAAAAAAGAGAAAAAAGAAGCAGACATGCCGAAAACCGTGCCGGAGCGGTTAAGCTATTACGTGGTTGAAGGTACAAAAGAAGGCCTTCTGCCTGATCTTGAAGCAGCACGCGGTATGTACGATGATCCGCTTGATATCATTAACGGTCCGCTCATGAAAGGAATGGCCGAAGTTGGCCGGCTGTTTAACGACAACCAGTTGATTGTTGCCGAGGTTCTGCAAAGTGCAGAAGTCATGAAAGCATCCGTTGCTTACCTTGAGCAATTTATGGAGAAAAAAGAAGACGATACAGGAAAAGGCAAAGTTATTTTGGCTACCGTCAAAGGTGATGTGCATGACATCGGTAAAAACCTCGTCGATATCATTTTAAGCAACAACGGCTTTAAAGTAATTGACGTCGGTATTAAAGTAACACCACAGGCATTGATTGACGTGATTCGTAAAGAAAAGCCGGATATGGTCGGCCTGTCAGGACTACTTGTTAAGTCCGCCCAGCAGATGGTGATTACTGCCCAGGATTTTAAATCAGCGGATATTGATGTCCCTATTTTAGTTGGCGGCGCCGCTCTGTCACGCCGGTTTACCGAAACAAAAATTTCCCCGGAATACAGCGGGCCGGTTTTGTATGCCAAAGATGCGATGGATGGGCTTGATATTGCCAACCGCCTGCAAAATGCTGAACAAAAAGTGACGCTTTTGCAGGAGCTTGAAGAGAAAAAAGAAAAACGAAAAGCGGTTGAAGCGTACCGCGACGAACGAAAAGAGCAAGCTGTTGCCGTCGCGCCGAAACCGGTGAAAACAGTCCGTGAAGACGTTCCTGTTTTTGTTCCTCGTGATACACGCCGCCGCGTGCTGAAGGATTATGCAATTTCACACTTGAAACCGTATGTGAACATGCAGACATTAATCGGCCATCACCTCGGCATGAAAGGCAATGTGAAAAAGCTGCTCGAAGAAAAAAATGAAAAGGCGGTTCAGCTTCATGAAACCGTGACAGGCTTTTTGAACGAGGGCACCTTAAAAACAGCAGCTGTGTATCAATTTTTCCCGGCCCAGTCTCAAGGTGATGATGTAATTGTTTATGACCCGGCGGATGCGAAAACGGAAATCGAACGGTTCACTTTCCCGCGCCAGGAAAAAGAGCCGTTCCTCTGCCTGGCTGACTACGTAAAATCAGTCGAAAGCGGCGAAATGGATTACGTTGGCTTTTTCGTGGTAACAGCCGGCTTCGGTGTCCGGAATGCGGCCGTTAAGCTGCGCGAGGAGGGCAAGTTTTTAGACAGCCACGCCCTTCAGTCCACCGCGCTTGAGCTCGCAGAAGGCTTTGCCGAGCGTATTCACCAGGAAATGCGCGACCAATGGGGCTTCCCGGATCCTGTTGACTTTACGATGCGTGAACGATTCGCGGCCAAATACCAGGGCCAGCGTTTTTCATTCGGGTATCCAGCTTGTCCGAACCTTGAAGACCAGGAAAAACTGTTTGGCCTGATCCAGCCGGAAGAAATCGGTGTTCATTTAACGGAAGGCTTCATGATGGAGCCGGAAGCATCCGTTTCTGCCATTGTCTTTGCTCATCCGGATGCCCGTTATTTTAATGTTCATTAAAAGAACCTTTTACTTTAACCCGTAATAAGCTGACAGTCGATATACGTTATTAACCGTTAACCTTTTCTATTCAACGGCTTTAGACTGAGACAAATAAAACCTTTTGCTTCCTTTGATGCAAGGAGTGCGGGCTGTTGGGATGAGAGCCGATAAGGCGGCGGACGGGCCAGCTAAGCCCATAGGAGTCTTCACCGCACAGACTCCAACGGGATGCACAGTGAGTCAGGAAACCCCGCAGGCGCGTGCGCCGAGGAGGCTCCCGCACTGCCCGTAGAAAGCTTTTACAAAAAAAGACTGACGACAAAGTCGTCAGTCTCAAGCCGTCCATTATGGACGGCTTTTTTCTTTCTCAAAAAATAAAATCAATGCCGGCAGCAAAAGCCCCCTTACAAAAAAGGTATCAATGAGAATGCCGACTGCAACGATGAATCCAAATACAAACAGCACTTCAATGGGCTGTGTCATCAATACGGCAAAAGTAGCAGCCAATATAATACCTGCGGATGAAATCACTCCTCCTGTTTTGGCTACAGCCCTTTCAACTGTTGCTTTGAGCGAATGCTTTTTTCGTTCTTCCATGTAGCGTGAAACGAGAATAATATTATAATCGATGCCGAGCGCAACGAGGAACACGAACGAATACAGCGGCACTCTTGTACTGATGGCGTCGATGCCAAACAGCGCATTGGTTAAAAACAGCCCCAGGCCAAGCGCAGATAAAAACGACAGGACGATCGTCCCGACCATGTAAAGCGGCATTTTCCACGAGCGCATAAGAATGATGAGCAGGACAAAAAGCAGGATAACTTCAAGCGCTACAATAAGCAGTAAATCCCGATCGTTCAACTCCCGGTCATCCAGCTTCTCGGCTGTTTCCCCAGCAAAAAACAGCTTGCCTTCTATTCCTGCATCGTCAAAGAGCTCCTCCTCCCGCTCTCTTAAACCGGACAGCGTATTAAGCGCTTCTTCACTATAAGGGCCCGCTTCGAAAGCAAGGGTCAGCTCATGTACATTTCCTGATGCTTCAGATGTCTGCGGGACGGCAGATAAAATACCTTCCTGTTTGTTAAGCTCCGCGGCTAAAGCAGCCGGATCTCCGTTTCCTTCATAAATCACAGTTGTCGGCGATACATCTCCCGCCGAAAATTTGTCCTCAATGATACGATATCCGACAAGAGACGGCATATCGTCCGGGAAGGATTTTAATGTATCAAATTCATATTTAATATTGACTACGTTAAAAGCCGAGACAAGAAGAAATACAAGTACAATACCGCCGGAGAGTACAGGTTTAGTTGTCACAAAACGCGCCACGCGTCCCCAAAGGCCGCTCTCTTTTTTCTCCCCTTCTCCCGTCTTAGGCACCTTCGGCCAAAATGACCGCCGTCCAAACAACTGAAACAAAGCCGGCACGAGTGTAACAGAAGCAAGCATAATCACTGCCATGACGGTGGCAAAAAGCGGCGCAAAGTTTTGATAGTCGCGAATATGTGCAAAAAACAACACAAGCATCGCTGCCAGCACGGTACCGCCGGAGAAAAAAACTGGCTCTCCTGTTTCCCTCATAGCCCATTTCATTGCATCAAATTTGCTGTCATGGCGGCGCAGCTCTTCACGAAAACGCGCCAGCACAAACAGCGAGTAGTCAGTGACGGCCGCAAACAACAAAATCGTCATAATAGACAGAGCCTGACTGCTCATCTCAAGCCCCGCGGCTCCATAAAGACCTAGTATCCGATCTGTCACTGCATACACGAGACCAGATGCCAAAAGTGGGATAAACGCAAGCAACGGTGAACGATAAATCACAATAAGCAAAACTAAAATAAGAACAACCGTTGATAACAGCAATACAATATCTGCTCGTGAAAAAAGGGCAGTCGTATCGGCTGCAATACCGGCTGGCCCGGTTACATACACTTTACTGCTGGATTGTTCTCCAGCCATTTTTGTGATCTGGTTAATACGCGGCTCAAACTCTTTACTGGTGAAGCCTTCCTGAAACACAACAGGGATAGCTGCGGCAGAGGCATCCGCCGATAAAAACTCGGCTCGCGCCTGAGGCGGCAGCTGAGCAAACGGTGCTATGCCCGTGATCCCGTCTATTTCTTTCTCAATAGAGGCGAGCGTCCTGGCAATCTCCGTTTCTTCTACTTTTCCATTTTCCTCGTTAAAAACAAGAATAGCCGGCGTGCCGCCTTCGTCCGGGAAATACTCTTCCACTTTTTTTGCCGCCTCAATCGATGTTGCATCCTCCGGCAGCGACTCAAATGCATCCGCGGTGTAATCACGTGCTGTCGGTGCCCATACGCTTAACATCACAATCCCCAGCAGCCAGGCTGCCAGCACGGTCCACATTCCTTTTTTCGTCCCCACCCAATCCGTCAGCGGCCGGAGTGCTTTTTTCATATCTATTCCTCCTTAAGCAGCTAGTATATCTTTATTAAATTCTATTTCTGACACAACTGTCAAATTTAAAATGTAAAAAACGGAGCGTCAATGCGCTCCGCTTCCTTCATACCATAATGCAAACAAGTAATCCGCCCATTCATGCGGCGGCAGCTGCAGGGAATTTGGTGTATTAATCAGCTGAAAAAACAAACCGGCCAGAGCCTCAATAGGGATGTCTGAACGAACCGTGCCCTGTTTTTGCGCGGCGTCAAAAATCCGATCTAGCTGTCCGCGCAAATGTTTAAGCATAACTAGTACGTCTTTCACCTGCTGTGCCGCTTTTTCAGATTGCGTGACATCCACTTTGCGGGCGTCTCCTAAAAAATAATGAAGATCCGCTTCTTCCATATATACACGCAAAAGCTGCTGCAGCGCTTGAATCGGGTCCGTTTCATCGACTCTTCCGGCTTTTACAAGAGCCCGTACCATTGCCCGCTTCATGACAGCTGCTGCTACCTCTTCTTTGTTTGCATAATATTGATAAATCGTGCTGCGCGCTCCTGGCAGATGGCTGGCTAGCAGCTTTAAATGAAAGCTGCTGTAACCGTGCTGCACAATAAGCGCCTCCGCCGTATCCAAAAGCTCATCTTCTGTAAATGCCCGTTTTCGCCCCACGGCGACCGCCCCTTTAATCCAATTCTTTCCCTCAGTTTATCATGGGGCACCGGTTTGTTCCACACAAGGCTGTTTCCATATCAAAAGAGCCTGCTTGTCTCAAGCAGGCTCTTTTGATTTTACATTGCTTCCGATACAGAGCCCATGCTCTCCGTCATCCAGAGAAGGCTCTTATCTGCCAATGCCGCTTTTTCGATTTGTTGATGCGGTTCTCCGCCTGTTCCTACCGTGATTTTTGAATGGATAAAATAGGTTTGCTCGTCTGTTTCGGCGTATACGCCGGCAAGCACATCTTCATCGAACAAAATTCCTTTGACGGAAGCGCCTTTGAGCAGCTTTAAATTCGAAAAGGATTCAGCCTGCCGATACAGCGCGAGCAGCACCATTCGGTTCATATGTCCATTATGCTTATATAAAGGCTTCATGAGCAGCTGCTGTACTTTCTCTTCTTCCAGAAAAACATAGAGCTCCTGCATCGCCGGTTTAATATGCCGGTCAACGCTATCAAGCAGCTGAAGCTCATACATAAGCTGTGTAAACGACGTTTCATTTTGCTGTTGTGGCTGATGGAAATCCGGGTTCCTCTCCAGCACGGTCACATTCATGCCCTGCTTTGCTAAAAAAAGCCCCATAATCATCCCGGCCGGCCCGTCTCCTGCAATACAGATATCCGTTTCCAATGTCACAGCACCGGCTTGTTGGCTTGTGATTGCAGTGGTGTCCATTTCCATCTTCCTTTCTTGAAAGTGTTCATTCTGTCTTGCTAATTTCACTATATAAAGAATCAAGATGGTTGTCTCGAAGTTTGTCAGAAAGATTGACAAACTTTTTGGACAATTCATTCTTTTTTTAAAAAAGAAATTTGCTTTATTTCCGTTTTCCTGTTATTATGAAAAAGAATTATTTTTGTTCGGAAAAAGCTGTTAAGTGATAAACTTTCCATCTGAACGTAGTGAGCAAGGATAGTAACACAATGTGTGCACAGCACACGAGGAGGAAACACACATGGAACAAGGTAAAGTAAAATGGTTTAACGCAGAAAAAGGTTTTGGTTTCATCGAGCGCGAATCTGGAGATGACGTATTCGTTCATTTCTCAGCTATTCAAGGTGACGGCTACAAATCTTTAGACGAAGGCCAAGCTGTAACATTTGATGTTGAAGCAGGTCAACGCGGACCACAAGCAACAAACGTACAAAAAGCGTAATTTCACTTCGTTATACGCAGCAGACTTTCTTTTGAAAGTCTGCTTTTTTTTATTTGAAAACGGAAAGCCCTCTGTTTGAAATAAACAGAGGGCTGCATCAACATCAACATGGATTGTTAAATGGTATATTGAGTATACCACAAGATCTTTTTCCTGATGCTTTTATTTTCAAGATGTGTATTACACACCCATTTTCCGGCGAGAATTGCTTACTTTTTTCGTTTGCTGGCTTTGCATTTTTTTTGTTGATGTATTAAAGCTTCCTTTTGCATTGCCGCCTGCATTTTGTGCTTTCTTTTCTTCCAGCTTTTTCATCATTGCTTCTTGCAGCGTCATTTTCTTTTCAGCCATCCTTATTCCTCCATGCTTGTTTTTTTTCAGTGTATCATGTTTTTGCTTCATTTGCTTTTTATTTATAGAAAACTGCAGCCGGCTTTTTTGCCTTTAACGCAAAAAAGCTGTTTTAAACATCCAGTAAGCGCGATGCTTAAAACAGCTTTTTATCCATACTCAAAGTAATGTTAGTGAGTAGTGTGACGTGCATTGTCCCGGTTGATAAGCGACAGAAATTTTAGTGAATATAATGCAGATAATCCAACAAGAATGTAAACGATTCTTGCCAGAAGAGCATCTTGTCCACCGAAAATGGAAGCCACTAGGTCAAATTGCAGCAAACCGACAAGAAGCCAGTTAATACCACCTACAATCAACAAAATGAGTGCAACAGAATCAAGAGCCTTCATGTTTCTGCACCTCCTTTCACTTCGTTACAATTAGTATTACCGTTATCCTCCATTTTGAAACATACAGCCAAAATAAGTTTTAAAAAAGCAGAATTGGGTTATAAATAAAACGTTTTACAACCGCAATGAAGTTCGTGATTATGGCTATACTAAACAAAACGTGAGGAGTGAAAAAATGCTCAAAACAGAACAGTACGTGGACCGCATTAAACAGCACGCTGTCCGTTTTTCGCATGCTGAAGGTCTGTCTCCTGTTGTTCAAGCGGCTAAAAATGCCAAATATGTCCTGCTTGGCGAGGCATCACATGGAACGTCCGAATTTTACACTACACGTGCCGCCATTACGAAACGACTGGTTGCGGAGCATGGCTTTTCCTTTATTGCAGTGGAAGGAGACTGGCCAGCCTGCTTTGAAGTGAACCGCTATATAAAAGGACAGGCGCCGGAGTATGCCAATGCGGAAGAAGTGCTTCGTTCTTTTCGCCGCTGGCCATCCTGGATGTGGGCAAACGATGAAATAGAAGACCTGGTAAATTGGCTATACGATTTTAATCAAACAAATGAAAAACAGGTTGGGTTTTATGGGATGGATGTTTACAGCCTGTGGGAATCCATGGAAGCCATTGTTGACTACTTGGAAGAGATTGGATCTCCTGATGTGGAGAAAGCGAAGCGGGCATTTGAATGCTTTGAACCCTTTCACCGCCAGGCCGAGCAATATGGCATTTCTACTGCTTTTTACGGTGAAAGCTGCATGGAAGAAGTCATGGATTTACTCAAGACCATCCAGCAAAACCGAAAAATGTATACGCGTGATCCCGAAGCATCCCTTAATATGCAGGTAAATGCCCTTGCAGCGAAAAACGCAGAATCGTATTATCACGCAATGGTAACCAATGGAAATGAATCATGGAATATCCGTGACCGTCATATGGTAGAGGCTCTTGGATTTATTACGGCTCATTACGGAGCCGGCTCAAAAGGAGTCATATGGGAGCATAATACACATATTGGCGATGCGCGTGCCACAGATATGGCAGAGGAAAATATGGTAAACGTCGGGCAGCTGACCCGAGAAATATACGGGCACGATCAAGTATTTGCAATCGGATTTGGCACTCACCGTGGTACTGTGATCGCTGCTGACAGATGGGGAGAAGAAATGGAAGTGATGCCGGTGCCGGAAGCAATGCCTGGAAGCTGGGAAGATATGCTTCATAAGGCTGGCGCCTTTAATCAATACATTTTATTTGGCCCTGAAAACCAGGAGCTGTTTCGGGAAACAGTCGGACATCGAGCTATCGGTGTTGTTTATCACCCTGGAAGAGAACGATTTGGCAATTATGTTCCGTCGCGCTTATCCGAACGCTATAACGCTTTTATCCATATCGACAAAACGCACGCTTTGTCGCCGCACTTTTTTCATGGACTGCTTTAACAAAATAAAATTTCCCTACCCGGCAAGCAGCTTGCCGGGTAAATAAATGCCGAAATACAAAGCCTGAATCAAAAAAAGCAGTCCCCAAACGCGGCTTGAAATCCCGGTAGAGCGCTTTAAAGCAGAAGCATCCCCCGCTTTTTGAGGAGAAACAAGGCTTAAGTAAAAAATGACCCAGCTGCTGCGGACGGATTCCACCAGCAAAACCGCTGTAATCACATACATATATGCCTGCTGAGCAGCCCCGGATGCGTACATATAAATGGCCGCGCTTCCTGTAAAAAATGCTACAAGCCAAAGAAAGCCGAACCAGTTGCGCACCCATAACACTAAACTAACCGCTAAAATCATAAACAGGCCGTAATACAGCCAGCCAGTATAACCATTCAGCGATGCCCAGGAAACAAAAAACGCAGAGGCAGATGCGAATGGATAGCCGGCAAGCGATGTAACAATCGCAGTGAGCCTGTTGGCATGCGTAGTATAGGCCACGCCGCTCGTATCCCAAAACAGCTGGACGTGATGGATGCCACCGCCCGACAAAAGACTTGCGAGTACGTGGCCAATCTCATGCAAAAGCGTATTTAACACACGAAAGTATTTCCCCGCTATCGGAATACACGTTAAAAGGATTGCTGCTCCAACGAACAACATCGCCTGGCTGATTGTCATCGCATCCCCTTCTTTATCCGCTTATTTCATACGCATAAGACCTAATTACATGTTTCAATTTATTTATTTTATCATGCACGAATAAAGTCCACCAACTTTCGGATGACTGGTAAAAAAAGCGATGCGGATGCATCGCTTTTTATTCGAGCCTGGCTCTTGTATGAGTGGACTGTACGATCATTTATCTCCATGCTGCCACTTTTCTAGTCCATATTAAAAGAACAGCATGTTTAATACGATCGTTAAAACAATCGATAAAACAATAGAAATGAGAATGCTTCCCATACAGGACATACGCATAGTTTATAACCCGCCTTTTGTAGTAGTGCCTTTCTTTTACCCTCTTCTGTCAACGCTTTAAACCAGCCGGATCGTTGGGATTTAAGAGACATTCCTTCCTTATATTGCACTTTTTTATAGGTTCTTATTTTCTCTGCTGCCCTTACCAACACTAAAAAAGCTTTAACATCCAATGACACTCCTTACGCAGGTAAAAACAAAAGAGATGTCTCATTCAGACATCTCAGAGTGTAGACAAACCCTATTTTCGAAAAGAACTTCTGCGAAAATGGGGGTTTCGTCTTTTTGTTTTAACTTATTTAGTTGACTTGTAACTAAAACAACACAAAATCTTGATTGCTCATTCAATATTAAAAAAGACTGTCGACTTTGTCGACAGCCTGAGATGTCTTATTCAGACATCTCTTTTTCGTGTGAATGATCCCAGTCTTTCTTTACCCTTACCGGTTATCCACCGTTTCCGGATACAGGTCATGGTTCATCATGCGGTACTCAGCCATTTTCTCGTATTTCGTTCCAGGCTTCCCGTAGTTCGTGTACGGGTCAATCGAAATCCCGCCACGAGGCGTGAATTTACCCCATACTTCAATGTAGCGTGGATCCATCAGTTCAATCAGGTCATTCATGATAATGTTCATGCAGTCCTCATGAAAACGATTGGCTGTAAACCCAGTCATATCAATGAATGAGCAACTTTATTCGTTTACTGGTCACCATTTTGGTCACTGCCTTTGAACAGTTCATCAAACGTGCCAGCCGCTTCAAGCTGCATCGACGGCAAAACATGACTGTATGTGTTCAATGTCACAGTTACATTCTTGTGGCCAAGCCGCTCTTGAATAATTTTAGGATTCACCTTATTTGCCATCAAGAATGTAGCGTGAGTATGTCTTAGGTCATGGAGACGGATTCTCGGAAGACCCAACTGCTCAACAGTCACTTTAAAGGCTCTTCTAAAGTTGTTCGGGTGCACCCAGTTTCCGTTCTTCGTGCATACAACCAAATCATGTGGAAGATACTCATCTGCCAGCACTGCTCGCTCCCGAATGATATGCTCATGATGTGCTCTCAGGCTGCTCAGCAAAGCGTCAGGAACATAGACAACCCTCAGAGCGGCATTCGTCTTTCCTTCAGCCACGAAGCCGTAGACGCTATCCTCGTCGACCTTACTAAGTGTTTGCCGAATGAAGATTCGTTTACCTTCAAAATCAATGTCACTCCACCGCAAGCCAAGAACCTCACCCATACGCATACCTGTCTGAACGGAAATACTGAAGCCGATAAAGTGTCTTGTTAAGTTTAGCACTCGCTGAGGAGCGTCCAAAAACAACATCATTTCATCCGCTGTCCATACCCGAAGCTTTTTCGGCATTCTTGGCAACGAAATATCATCCAACATTGACTTATTTAAGATGCCTTTCTGAGAAGCCTTGTATAGCACTTCTGCCACAATGCCATAAGCAGCTCGGATTGTCGCTGGAGACAGTTTACGCTCTTTGTGAAGCTTCTGAATGAAGGTCTGGATGATCGACTCACTAAACTCATTCATTCGTACATCTCCGATATACGGCACAATGTTGTAGCGGATTTGTTGCTCATAATTTTGAATTGTACTCGGCTTTAATTTAATTTTCTTTGCTCCGAACCACTGAGAAAGGTATTTTTGAAAAGGAAGCTTTAGCACACTCAATTCCTTTGCTTCACTAACCTCCACTTGAAGTTTAGCAAGAGCTAACTTTGCTTCATGTTTCGAATTGAAACCTCTCCGCTTCAGCTGCTTCCTTTTCCCAGTCACCGGGTCTTTTCCGGTATCCAAGACAAAAAAGTATTTTCCTGTCTTTGTATCCTTCTTTATCACAGTCATTATCATCACCTGTATTCTACAGGGCCGTAATTCGAAGTCTGCTTGAGAATATATTATCACTTTCTTGCACTATCCTCGAATAAAATCTGTCTTTTAAAGCAAGAATCAGAGTTGGCGTGGGATTTTGTACTGGCTTATCTCAATTTCCAATAGAAGAATCCTCTGAAAAAGAGCCCTAAATCAGCTTTATTTATTTTGACTATCAATTCAAGCTCCTTATCTAGTACAACAGGCTCTGTTCAGCGTCACACTGTCCGCTCCATATTCCTTGCGTATCTCATCCAATTCGATATTTATACTTCCCCTATCCCCTTTCGCCAATCACCTTGTGTATTTGTGCATAAAAAAAGCACCCCGCAGGATGCTGTCATTTTTAGTTTGGAATTACTTCATCGGTTAAATTGAATCGAAGTTGAAGTTCGTGCTCGAAAAATTCTTTCGTCGTAAAAATATGAGTAAATTCTTTTATGCTGCCTATATTGAGGATTTCTGCTTTATCACTTATCAATTCAGGGAATAACAGTCTGTACTCGTTTTGGTACGCAAAAAACTTATCCTTTTGAAAGAAAAAGTCTGAGCGTCCTGTTCCGAATGCTTCCATGCGGTCAGTATAATTGATTGACATGTCTCTATATTCAACTAGATTCCTTGCCACCTTAATGCCTCGTTCTGAGCATACTTGTTCGACCCTCTCCATGAAAAATCCCGTATTGATAAGCATTACATGATCCCCAAAGTTTTCAAGAGCTCTTTCCTTCAATTCATCCGACAATACCAGCTTGGTAGTAGCAACATTATCTTGTACTTCTACCACTTCTAATAAATCTGTTGTTATTCCAGTCATACAGAATAGATGCCTTTGATGGTCTTCTGCACTTTCCAAGTTGGCATTGCTGGCTTTGGCTTTAAAAAGAACTTCGTCTGTTTCTGGATGTTTAAAGGTTAAATCCACATCAGACATACGAAGAGTCACATCAAAAGCGTCGCCCTGACCTTTTCTTTTTTCTTTCAATTCTATGTCCTTATAGTATTGGAAGTTGTTCAAGTAAAGTGTTCCATTCTGCAAGCTTTCCAAGTTCTCTTTAGTGGAGAATTTTAAAGCGCCTGGGAGTTTGTTATCCTTTGCCAAAATTTCGTTTAATCTTTGTTTTTTCTGCATAGTAGCCAGTTCTCCTTTCTTGTATCTCAGAAGAACATAACCATAATGCTCATTTATTTCCATACTAACCGTCCGTCAAAAAACGACAAATCGCCGCCTTTGAGGCGGTATGAATTATTCTTCTCATACATGCGTCAGCTGTAAGATAAAATTATGTAATCAATCTTCGTCCCCTTCATCTTCTTTTTTCTTTTTTTCCTCTTTTTTATCCTCTGCTTCAAGTATAGTTTTCATTATTTCATTAAGTTGAACAAAACTTATTTTATTTTGCAAAAAATAATTATATACCACCGAGCCTAAACACAGTAGAAAAACTGAAAAAACCGTCAGAAATGTTCCGTTATCTAGCAAACTTGCACGATTGTTCATAGTTAAAAAAAAGAATAAAAAACCAGATGTCATAGCGAGTGTTGATGCCCCTAGTCCATGGATTCTTGATGTCCTATTGCTAAAATATTCATATCTCCTAACAAGATCCTTGTATGATACCTGTTTTTTTTCAGTATCTATTGACATCATCTTATCAAAATGCATCTCCACTTTATTCCAAAGTTCAAGTCCTTGTTCACTTCCTCCAGCTCCTTTAAAACCTTCTATATCTTCAACAGCTCTCATAACTGTTTTCCTCTTCATAATTGTCCATTTGAATGCGAAATAAATTTGATAGATTATATATCCGATAGGAACTCCTGATGCCACAAAAAGGGCGGTAAGCCCTGCTAAAACTCCTGGGCTTGAAAAGGAGTTTGCCATGCTGATAATACTAAAACCTTTTTCTGTTAATTTAAATACCAAAACTGTTAAAAAAAATAGCCAACCGGGGATTCCCCACCTTATTATCTGAAATTCTGAATTCATTAATCATCCACTCCTTTAAAATACACATTCTTATATTCTATAAAAACTTTATTAACCGACATAAAAGACCTTTTCAATGAAACAAGCAAAAGGCTGTCGTTTTTCCGATCTTCATTTTCCTACTCTGCTCACTCATGGAGCGATCTTTCCAAAGTAGCACCTCCAAGTTCCTCCGCAACTTCATACTCGGAAAGAGCATGCTTCATGAAGCCAACCTCGCCCTGTTTTGGCTAGATTTTGAGTTGGAGCAATTTTTCTGCTCTTTTCTTCAAGAGGTTCACAACGCTTCCGATCCTCTTCTGAAATTCGTTTTTGATGAGGCAGCAATCCAAATGGTCGCTAAAAAGAAACAGCTCTTGGTTAATTTCCTAAGTGAATTGTTGGGAATTTTACGCACCTTTCTTCTTGGAAGTGTTTGAATGAGTCAGCTTGTTTGTATCCTTCAACGTTTTAACTCTCTCAATCTCATCGTTTAATTCTCCCAAAAGGCTCTCAAACTCTTTGAGTTTCTTGAGTTTTCCTTCTACATCCTTCTCAAAAAAAATCCTCCACATTTTGATCTTTTTTCTGGAAGCATTCTCAGTTCTTGCGATCATTAAATTTATTTCTTCTCTTAAATCGGAAGGAATTTGAACAGTACCTGTATCATCTTGCGTGTAATCGCTGTACTTTGACTGTTCGGAATGAACATCATAAGACAAAGCAGTTGAGAACTCTTTGTAAAAATTGAATGCTTCAATTAAGCGAACGTGTAAGTCAATATCTTCAACTTGCTCAATAAATTTAAAGCTTTCTGAGTCAGCCAACTCCATTGGATAAGTTGCTTCAAGAAGATAAGATTCTTCGATTCCCGGTGCTTCTGGGTCATAATCATCATCAGTTGGATATTTTACAATTCCGTTATGAGCTTCAAGAGTTCCATCCCACTCTCGTTTTGCTTTTTTTGACTCCTCAACGAACTTCTCAAGTTCAATTCTCAAGCGAATCAGAGCTGGAAGTTGGTTAATGGTTCTATCAAACTTTTTTTCTTCTAAGTTGATCTTCAACTGTTTCTCCACTTGTGAGTTGGCAATGAAATACGCCACTAGCGCACTCAGAATACCTCCTAAATAATTACCAAAAAAGGCTATCCAGTCGGCTCTACTTCCATAAGTATTCAAGTTCCAAGGAGCTCCAAACTTGAAAATCGTAAAATTCAAAAGGATGGGAATAAGGAGAGCGAATCCTACTGCAATCCAGAAGTTTTTGCTTTTCCAATCAATCATAATAGCCAATCTCCTTCAAATTTACTTGCTTTCAAATTATATCCTTATCATAAAATTTTTTCATTAGTTTTTCCGCAGCTCAAACACGCCCTCAGACGCTCCAGATTGCCTTCTAACAGCTTTTGGATCTCTTCGAACACCAACATGTCCCTCAAATAGCTTGTTTTTATTTTTTCAAGGAATTCCTTGGATTTTCGAAACACTCCTCTCCAATGATCACTACATACATTTGAAGATTTCCAGAATGCTGCAAACCGCTTTCTAAATTCTATGGAAATATGCTTTGGGCTTGCTTGCCTGCCCCATTGGCGATTTCATGGATACCCGTGCCTTTTTCTATTTGTTGTTTCGAATTGGATGATACAGCGTGAACATTCTGAATGAAATTCATCTTTCATTGTATATGTTTATTTTCTCACGCTGTGTTACCCCATTGCTCAGAAGGATCAGAATTGATTGTAAAGGCATTCACTATAACAACTTGACTGCTTTGAAGAGAAATAAATAGAAAAAACAAACCTTATCATCGGCGTGTCTGTTGGAATTGGTATGTTTCTTAATATGTTGCTGGCAATGTTCTTCTGTTGGTGCATCATGAAAAAATTATCGCCTTCAACAGAGTTTTGAAAATTAAACAATTAGAAATTTTAAAAAAAAAAAGCTGTTCGCCTTTCCATTTCAGAGGATATGCATCAATATTATGTATAGAAAGACAAAAACACTACCCAATTGGATAGTGTCATAGGGGGTGCAGTCCAATGAACAACGATACTGTGATCGCAGTATGTGCTCTTTTGGGATTGGTATTTACTGTCATATTCGGTGTTATGACAATAGCATTGACCATTCTGCTAAAATTCATTTGATTTGGGCTTGCTTGTTCTTTCTTTGAACGCAGGAGTGTTGGCGCACTCTCTGCGTTCTTTTTTTCGTTGTGTCCATTGTGGACACTAAAACACCGTAGCGTCTCACAAAATGAGACATCTATTATACGCTCATGGTAACACACTTTGTGTGATGTTAGCTATGAAGATTGTCCTGCCATGACAAAAAACAGCTGCGGAGAGTGTTCTGAAACTGTTATTTTGTCATGGCAGAACAAAACAGCCGTTATTATGATAATTTTCCTGTTCGAAATAAATTTATGTTGTAGAATTGAGAGAAATAGGAAGCGAGGGAATTGTATGAATGATGAGACACAACGCATCAATAAAATGATTGCTGAAATGAAAGGGACAACAAGAGAACTGAGCGACGATCAGCTTGAAATGGCCAGGAAATTTAAAAAACAAATGTCACAATTGATAGAAGCGTCTGAGGCATTGAAACAGTATCAAGACGGAGCGAATATTTTTAGAACGTTTTATGAAATGAATCAGAGGGTTATTTCCATTGCGGAACAATTTTACGATAATGGAATCATTAAAAATCGTGAAACGGTTGATAGGGCAGTAAGTTCGTTTATTTATAGTCCAGTTGCTTTAGATTTTAAGACGCATTTTAAATTTATTGATGCGACTGTTTCGTTTAAGAAGATGTTTGATGAAAATATGGCTTTGATAAATAAATTATCAATCCCTCATATCTCTTTATACCAAAACGTTTTTGATTCGATTGATGATGCTTCTTATGAAAAGGTTGAAAAAGTGGTGGAGGAACAACTTTCAGGTGTAGAAGAAGAGGGAATAGAGCAAGAGAGAGAAATAAAACATCCTGCTTTTTTTGATGCTGCCGTTAAGATTCAAATTTATGTAAACATCACAGAGAATGTGATTGCTGAAAAAGGTGACGTTGAGCAAGAAACGGTATGGAGAAAAATCGTAAAACCGTTTATGGAAACTCTCCGTGCTTTTTTAGTGGCATGGGCATTCGGGAATGCGGCTATAGGAGATATGGGGATAGCACAGGCATTTGAAAAGGTGATCGAGGCAGTTGAATCCTATCAATATTCTATTGAAACAACAGAGGTTGAAATAAATGACCTAGAAATAATGGATATGAAAACAAATCAGGTTGAAGAAACCGATCTAGAAATAAAAGAATAGATCAGGGAGAAAGAGCGCTCTCAATGGAGTCGCTCTTTTGTTTCTTCTTGTTCTTCTATCTCTTTTACCAGTTTGTAGAAGGTGGTACGCTTTATCCCCACTTCCAACACAGCAACGATGACAGGGTCAGTACCGGACAATGTTTTTTACTTGTGTTTTATCGGCATCCTACAAGGAACGCACCTAACTGCATTGTATCTCAGATTGTTTTTCAATAAATTCTAATTTTTCCCAAATAAAAACCCTTCCCCTCTCTGTCCTTTTCTTGGAGTTGACTGCCCTATTCTCAACTCCACTGCTTTATATCACATAGAATCGATTCACTCTTCATTTTTAAAGAAATCACTTGAACTTTTTCAGTATTCCAATTTAACGGGCAATACAAAACCAAAGGTTTCTAAAAAAGCTGTGAACAGTCTACTGAGGCCTCTAGTGACATGTCTGAGAGCTTAGTGGCTTTCTTGGTTGGCGCACTCTATAGATTATTTGCCCATTCTTTTTTTGAAGCAATCAAGCAACCTGTCCACTCTGCATGACAAATCTCTAATACATGATTGAACAAAATTCATCTTGTTTTCAGTCTAACTCTTAAGAAAAATATACCAATTCGAGAAATATGACCTTATAATAAAGGGAAAATCGCACAGGAGACTTGCACATGAATAGAAAGAAAATCAATACATATTTAACTTTGGCCTTGATTCCAGGCTGTATCATCCCTTTGCTCCTTAAAATGCCCATCCTGCTCTTCATTCCAATTTTTATTGGTATGATCCTTTGTTACTCACACGGAGAGGAGAAACGGGAAACTCGCATTTCTTCCAAAAGACAAGCAAAAGAACTTCTTGAAAAAGAACATATTAATCCAACCCAAAGCTTCATAGATAACAAAAATCTTAGTGTCATTGCTGTTGATGAAGAAAAGGAAACACTTATCGTTTTAAATAGAAAAGATGAGCGCTCCCCCTTCTCTTCAAGGCAGATCCCCTTCTCTGATTTATTAGAAGTAAAGCTTGCTGAAAATGGCTCAGTGGTCACTTCTGCTTCCAAGGGAGGAATGGCTGCAGGAGCTTTAGTCGGTGGACTAGTCGGTGGAGGTTTCGGCGCAGTTATTGGAGCTTCTGGCGCAAACCGCTCCTCTCAAACAAAAGTGAAGGAGCTTTCTCTGGAGCTGGTTATTGACAGCTTAAACGATCCAGTTCATAAGGTTACTTTCATGAATGAGCTAGTAGAAGTAAAGAAAGAGGACGAACGGTATAAGAAAGCATTTGAGTATGCAAACCACTGGTACAGACTTTGTGGAGTGATCGTAAATAGGAATGAAAAACAAATAGAAAATATCCGCTAAGGAGTGTCATTCATTGACGCTTCTTTTTTTGTGCAAAATTAAGAAAGGAAGTGCAATTAATGACCGTCAATGATAACAGAATTGAAATACTAGCCACATCTGTCATTTCTTTTATTTGTTATCCTACCTATCGTTTCGAACATCGCAAGTCCACTCCTCAAGCAGATCAAAAACAAAAAAAAGCCTCTTCTTCTTGGTCTTCATATATTTTTATCCGCTATCGTGTCCTATCGTTTTTCAAACGACAAAGCATTAGATTTTAAGGAATTCAGCGGGGTTTTGGCAAAGGACTATCGGGTTTTAACAAAGCTGAACAGGAGGAGTATTTGTTCTTTTCATTTACCTTTTAAAATAGCCGAGTAGAAAGAGGGTTTTCACTTTCAAAAAAGCACCATCTGAAACATTGATTCATCAATGCTTGACATATTCCCCTCCTCTTCTAATATGCTCTCAGAGACTTCAGATTGCCTTCTAAAGGCTTCCAACTCTCTTTGGATACAAATACTTCCAACAGGCATCTCGTTTTTATTTTCCCAAGGAATTCTTTGAATTTTTGAAACATCCTACCAAATGATGATTTAATACATGATGGTTCGAGAAGCTGGGGATGCACTTTTTAGATCTCCGAAGATTTTCGCTTGGATTGCATAGCCTGCCCGATTGGCGACCGATGCTTATCCTTTTTTTGATAATAGGAGAAACGTGATTACTTTACACGCTGAAGTTCTAATATGTGATTGAGTAAAATCCGTCTCTTATCCTTTTGACACTTCCAATTGATTTTTGAGTTTACTCAGATAGTCAGCATAAAAAAAGAACCGTCCACAATAACGATTCTAAAAATGGCTTTATCACAGAACTAGTCCTTTTTCTTAATTCATATGAATTTCATAGACATTATTGGTTTGATTTTCGTCATCCCAAGTAATTACAACCTCCCACGGAGGCGCTGTTCCGCTGTGAATACCTATTGCGACTTTTGAAGTATCTCCACCACCAATGGTTATTGGAACTCTATCAAATAAAGGATTTACTTCGCCCTTGCGATTCTTCCATGTTATCGTGACATTCTTGGCGGTCGCTTTACCTTCGTTTTTCACCATAAGAATGTCACTTATCCCCGTTCTTCCCTGTTCCTTAACCCTCTCAATCCGAATTTTCGCTTTCTTCTTCTCGAGTTGAATTAAGAAAATGCTATCCCTGCTTTATCCGCTTTTGCAATTAAATAATTTACAAATGAGGAACACATCACAAGCATGAATTTTGCTTCCTCAAAATCAACAGTGGAATCGTCCTTAATAGCGTGGCGAATACCGGCTGAATCGCTTGTATAGTGATAAATCTTTTTCAATCCTTCTTTTAGGTCATCATGTAAAACTATACCCGTTTCAGTTTCAAGTTTATTTATTGCCCGTCCCAAAGTCGTACTTGGATCGCCTACAATAAGTTTGCAAATGGATTCAACGGCACTAATCGATTCCTTTATAGAATTACGATAATCAGGAGTACTTCGATCAGAAAGAAGATCCAGTGCGTTTGATAAATGTCTGGCGGCAAAACTAGTTTTTTCACCTATAGCAGTTTCAATTTCGTTGATTTCGATGTCGTCAATTATAGGAGCGATAAATTCGCCTACGAATCTATAAGCGGACATTTCTTTTTCTAAAACTTGATTACAGTCTTCTCTAAATTTTTCAGAGTCCTCAACGCTGGCTACAAATTCAATGAAATCATACACTTCATACCACTCTGCTGTATTAAAAAAATAATGATTCAATATTACACGTGTATCTCTCCACCCAGAAGGCAATTTATCTAATGAATATTTCAAATAGTCCATCCATATCTTTCTCACTAATGGATAAACTCTGGAGTTTTCTCTGCCTGACAAAACGTATACATTGTTACCATAAGACCAAAAATGAGTGTGAAGTGTGTTCCATAAGCCATTTTTCAGTTCTGTGTCCATACTTTCGGATTGAAATGCTTCTCTAACTGGCTTGAATCCATATCTCTCTGAAAATCGCATTCTCATCTTAATCCTCTTTTCATCACTATTATATATTTCTCGTTATTAACAAATTCGCTATTTCGTGACAAATTCCCTGTCCAAGAAGCTATAAATTTCGATATTTATTGTTTTCAATAATGAACTGCAATTTCCAAGTAGATTACTCTTGTTGTTATTATTTGAAGTCGCTTATCTTCAACATGCTCTCAGATACTCCAGATTGCCTTCTCTGATGGCTTCTGGTCTTTCTGAAACCCTTTTTCCTTTGTTTTCACATTTGCCGCCTTTATCACAACGTAGGTCTCATAATCATATAAGGTCGATTCTGATCTTCATTCGAAATTTTACAGCTGTCCCGCTTGTCTTTCTTGAAAGGAACTCATTCATACTATGTGTTATGTACTGTTGTATCTCACTAAGCACCGTGAGGTGTAGCTGACTGTACTCTTCAACCTACAGTGAGACCGTACCTCACATCCTTAACCTGCCCCCCCTTGAAGAATAAAAAAGAAGCGGCTCATTTTACTGAACCGCTCCATGTATGTTCATTTAATTTTAATAATGGTCTTATGCTTCACAGAGCTCAATTGACAATTTGTTGCGCTGTAAATTGCCTGCCCGGCTGCCACCGGACAGACAAAACATCGCCATCAAATTTCACTTCTAAATCCGGCGCACCGGATTTAGGCAATGTCTCTTACAGGGGTTTTGGATGATTATAAAATTCCCCAAACCTAAGTTATTATATATTTCAAATATATTATATAATGAATTAGGTTTGGGGAATTTATGGTTTCATCTCTTGCAAAGCAAATTGGGTGCGAAGGGTGAGGAAAATACAGAACGTGAGGGACTATGAATACTTTCTGCTCATAGCCCGATCACTTTCCCAAAATTAGTGCATATAGGCTTCTGCTTTTTTACCGGCTAGTTTAGGAATTTTAAAATGCACTTTCCGATCTCTTTTCTTCAAATAGCATGTTATCAATTTGGATACATCTTTCCATAACAGTCTCTTTTTCCTGTTGTAATATGTCCCATGGAATATCAATTTTTAATGCTTTTAAGAGGATTAATGTGTTCATTAAATAAAACCGCTTCTGGAAATACTTTGAGTTCAAATAATCCTCCCTTTGTTGTCTCTCTATTGTCAATTTAATAAATCGAGTAATAAATGCAGCCTCAAACTTCTGCTTCTCTACTTCCCTTTTTATATCCTTATTGAGAACTTTAATTTCATACTCTTTATAATAATACTCCACAAGGTGGTTCTCAATGAGATGCTTATCTACTTCCTCAATGATGGCCGCCATTTTTCTATTTTTTCTTGCGCTGAATTTTGCCTTCGCAAAAGCATAGTAGGTTACATTGTAGCCTTCTAGAAATTTAGAGACAGATTCTTTTAAATCATCATAAGCCTCTTTATTCAACTCTTGCGGATCATCTGCTACTGTAAACTTAGCAAAATATTTTTCAACGACTTCAATTCGACCTTTTTTTTCAAGTCGATTTAATGAAGCATCTAATACGCCTTTATTACGGATATTCAATTCATATACGAAGTCACTCACAATCTGCCGAACTGGATAAGCTATCGGAAGAACACCCAACTCATCAATGAGTGCTTCCTTTAAATAATTCATATTCAACTCAACTGGAAACATTTTAATTGAATTAATCCACTTTGTTATCGTAAATTGCTGTGAATTAAAATTCAAAAGTCTACTGAATATATATTCTTCCATCAATTTGTCTTCCTCTGTTGGAGGCCGCCCATCATAATTAAACTGCCGTTCCGTCATTTCTGCTTTTTTACCGATCAATATATAGCGGCGCTTCTTTCCTCTTCCATTTGTTACTTCCACGCTATTGAAAATCGTTTTAAGTTTACGAATTAAACTTGAAATTGTTCCATTTGAAGGGTCTAGAGAGCCGTTCTTTTTCCACCTGGCTGTTTCAAATTCCGAACCATCATAACCACAAGCTATGGTAATTTCAATGGCCTCTTTCTCCGTAAAGACTGTCTGTTCTGTATGTTCCGTCATATGTTCCTCCTGATCAAAAGTAGAGTGTTATAAATCATAAACTTAAAGTGTCATCCAATTTATCTATTAACCGATCGACAATGATCTCTCTTTTACGAAATTCCTCTTCATTTAAGCAGGCTAGCCGAAACATCCGTTCATCGAATATACTTTCCATCTTTTCCTTTTGTTTCAAAATTCGAATCTGCTTTTCGATGCTACTAATAGCTGTTTCACACTGCCGAAAAGCACGTGAAAGCGCCGATGCTCCCTGTGAATTTTTGACTCTCTCTTGTTGGAGGCTTTCAATATAATCCTTATAACAGATTAATGAAATTTCAGCCTGATCAAGCACAGTAACATTCGTCCGCTCAATTAAATATTCCTTTTCATCAGGAATTCTAAATATTGTTTTCAAATTATCAAAGTGTCTTGTTGGGATTTCCTCTATACCGGCCTTCCAGCTTTCTAGTTGGCAAGAAGTAACCCCTAGCCTTTCAGCTAGTTTCTCAATAGTCTCTTTACGCATCACACAAAAAAGATCAATTGCATGTGTCATCATGTCCACCTTCTCGTTAATAATAAGTGTAAATAATTTATAAAAATCTGTTGACTCCCCATCTTTTATGGATTAGAATATTTTTAGATATATTTATAATTATTTTTATTTCAAAACAATCTCATATTATCTTATTCTCTTCGACACAATACGTCAAGAGCGTTTTTTTATGCCCAAAATACTGTTTCACTGTAGTGCAAGAGCCTTCCTAATTCCTAACACTGGAGTAAGAAGGCTCTTTTTGCTTTAAAGTGATCTGTCGTACCTTATCTGTAAAAAGAAGTGCCATATAAGTGTAAATAATTTATATACAAAAAGAGATGCCCCATTAGGACACCTCTTCTTAAGCAGACTATCGTGGTCACACCCTGCAATATTTTTTGTTTTTGTGGTCACACATTTGGTCACATTCTTTACAAAAAAGCTGTTTTCGTGGTCACAAATGGTCACATTTCGTGTGACCACGCTCATACCCTGCGCCTCTTACCGGTTATCTACCGTTTCTGGATACAGGTCATGGTTCATCATGCGGTACTCGGCCATTTTCTCATATTTCGTGCCAGGCTTCCCGTAGTTCGTGTACGGGTCAATGGAAATCCCGCCACGAGGCGTGAATTTGCCCCATACTTCAATGTAGCGTGGGTCCATCAGTTCAATAAGGTCATTCATGATAATGTTCATGCAGTCCTCATGAAAATCACCGTGATTGCGGAAGCTGAACAAGTACAGCTTCAACGATTTACTTTCGACCATTTTCACATCGGGAATGTAACTGATGTAAATAGTCGCAAAGTCCGGCTGACCCGTCATTGGGCAAAGCGACGTGAATTCCGGGCAGTTGAATTTTACAAAGTAATCACGGTTTTGATGTTTATTGTCAAATGTCTCCAGAACGGATGGGTCATAGTCAAATATATAGTTTGTTCCCTGATTGCCAAGCAGCGTAATGTCTTTTAGTTCTTCTTCTTTTCGTCCAGCCATGCCGGAGCCTCCTTATAAATCATATTCTTTTTTATTATAGCAGAGACAGTTTACAATGAGAAAAAGGAGTGGTACAAATGCAGCATGTAACCTCATACACGGAATTTTCAGATATTCTTTCATCTAGCGAAGCCGTGCTGCTTTATGTTTCAAGCCCCGGCTGTTCGGTTTGTCATGCCCTGCTGCCTCAGGTCCAAACACTTATGCAGGAGTTCCCCCGTGTCACAACGGTTTACGCGAATACGGGAATCGCCCCAGATATTGCCGGACAGTTTACTGTTTTTTCTGTGCCAGCTGTTCTTTTCTTTTTAAAAGGAAAGGAACAATTCCGTGTGGTACGCTTTGTTCCGGTCGGAGGCTTAAGAAAAAGTATAGCCAGCGCTTTAAAAATCATTTGACAAAAAATTATGAAATCCTTCACAATAATAAGGGAGTATGGAAAGGAGAGAATACAGTGACACTATTAACAGACATTTTAACGTTTAACGAAACATTTGTAGAAAACAAAGAATACGAAAAATTTGAGACAACAAAGTTCCCGGATAAGCGTGTCGTTATTTTAACGTGCATGGATACACGTCTTGTCGAACTTGTAACTGAAGCTATGAATTTTAAAAATGGAGATGTAAAAATCGTTCGTAACGCCGGCGCGATCGTTAACCATCCGTTTGGATCGATTATGCGAAGCCTGCTGGTTGCTGTGTACCAGCTTCAAGCGGACGAAGTATTGATCGTAGGGCATCATGACTGCGGTATGGGCTCTCTCTCAAGCGATGTCATTATTGATGCAATGAAGGAGCGGGGCATCCAGCAGGAAGTAGTAGATACCCTTCGCAACGCTGGAATTGAAGTAGATAAATGGCTGAGCGGCTTTAACAGCGTAGAAGAAAGTGTCGAGCACAGCGTGAAAATGGTTAAGTCTCATCCATTGATGGTGGATTCTATTCCTATACATGGGCTTGTTATTGACCCTTCAACGGGCAAATTAGATCTTGTGGTGGATGGATACAAAAAAGAAGAGGCTCTTTAAAAGAGCCTCTGAGAGTGTAGGTAAAGTAAGAAAGCAGGCTAATTGAAAACGTCTGTCTTTCTAGGAACGCCGCCGGCTGGGAAGCGGAGTGATCTTTTCGGGGTCATGAGCATTCACAGCTGGCAAGTGACGCCGAAAGCGGGCGTTTGCGGGCAGCCTGAGCGGCTCTTTAAAAGAGCCGCTTTTTTATGGCTTTAACACTACTTTTATACAGTCATCCGTTTTGGTATCAAACAATTCATAGCCTTTTTTTGCTTGATCGAGCGGCAAAATGTGCGTCACGACATCACCCGGATCCACTTTTCCTTCCGCAATCAGCTTATATAAATAAGGCATGTAGTGAATAACAGGAGCCTGGCCGCCCCGAATATTAACATTGCGCTGAAAAACGTCACCGAGCGGAAAAGCGTTATAGATTCCACCGTATGCACCTGTTATTTGAATCGTACCGCCTTTGCGGACTGCCTGAGTGGCTGCCACAAGAGCACTTAAAGCACCGCCCTGAAGCTTCATGCCGACCGCAAGAAATTCGATTGGTGTCATTTTCGCATCCATTCCAACACAATCCATGACTACCTCTGCCCCGCCGCCTGTTATTTCTTTCAGATGATTGCCAATGTTTTGCTCGTCTTCAAAGTTCACAATTTCTACTTTATTTGTTTTCTTCGCATGCTCAAGCCGATATCCCACATAATCAACCGCAATGACACGTTTTGCCCCTTTTAACCAGGCAAATTTTTGAGCAAGCAGTCCAACTGGACCGCAGCCGAAAATAATCGCTGTATCTCCCTCTTTTAAGCCGGAATTGTCGACGGTCCAGTAAGCCGTTGCAGCGGCGTCCGCCAGCAGGACGAGCTTCTCATCCTCCACCTCACTGTTTTCTGGAATTTTAAACGGTGTAAAATTCCCATACGGAACACGCATATATTCGGCCTGCCCGCCAGGATATCCCCCTGTCGTGCCGCTATACCCAAAATAAGCGCCCATCTCGCCATTATCATTAGAATTATCACACTGACTTTCCAGGTCATGCTTACAAAACCAGCATTCTCCGCAGCTGATGTTAAACGGAACAATGACACGGTCTCCTTTTTTTACTTTTGTAACAGCCGGACCGACTTCTTCTACAATCCCCATCGGTTCGTGCCCGATAATATAATCCTGCTGAAGATTCGGAATCATGCCATGAATCAAATGCAAATCGGACCCGCAAATAGCTGTTAATGTAGGCTTGACGATAATATCGTCCGGTTTTTGAATGCTGGGTGCTTCTACTTCTTTTACAACCACATTTTTCACACCTTGATATGTGACGGCTTTCATTTTTCAAACCTCCTCCACGATAATGGCATTTATTTAGGCGGGGTTGGAAATAACCCTTTTCGATTTGTATTGGTCGGGAAGAGCGGCAGCCGGGCAATGTCGACAGCCGTTTCAGCGGACTTAATGTCCAGCTGCATTTGTTTATCCACGTCATACGGATAGAGCCAGCCTTTATGCAGCATTAATTCTGTTACTTCACCATGCAGGTCGATGCCTTGTTCCAGATGCTTAATCAGCACAGAACGAACTTCCGGCGTAGCCGCTTCTGTTATAGCCAACGCACAGTTTCTTACCCCATTTTTTACAGAGGTCAAAAATTCAAGCGCAATAGCAGAATCAGCAAGTTCCGGCATTCCCACTGAATTGATCGGATCTAAATAATCGTTCACATCTTCCACCTCCAAAAATTAAAATGTTCTGGCTCCCTTATAAAGCTCTAACAACTCGTTCGTTTGGTGAATCGACTGCTGTGCGTCTTTTTCCAGCATCGCTTTTAAATCACTGTCAAAGCAGGCACCCTGCATTAGTTTTGATTTGAGCATGCAGATCGTTTTAAAGTTAATCATTTCATGGAGCTCCATTGTTTCATGAAAGGCCAGTTTTTTTTGGTACATATTTCTCACTCCTATAGTTAGTCACAACATTCATTTTCCCTTTCATTTTCTTCATTTATTCAGAGGGTTCAATCCGTGCATATTTGAATAAGGAACAGATGAAAAGCCAAAATAAGAAGCATGTATGAATAACTGAAGAGGTGATAACTGTGAGGAACCATTTAGGTCAACATGAGTCTCTGGAGCTGCATGAATTAGTCGTTTTTAAAAGCCTCTGTACGACAAAATCAGCGACGATGAGCAAACTTGCACAGGACCCGGAATTAAAAACGTTGCTTGAAGCAGACGCACAAGCCGGCCAGCAGCATCTCCAACAGCTGAAGCATCTTTTGCCGGGAGGTGGCGTGACAAAGTGAATGATTTATTTAAAAGCATAGCAGGCATGGGCGGCATGACGGATCAGGTGATTGCAACGGACTTTTTGATTTCTGCCAAATCCGGTGTGAGAAATGCAGCGTTCGCGCTTACGGAAGCCATAACACCTGAATTGCGTTCGGCCCTGCGTGAACAGCTTATGGCCACTGTTTCAACTCATGAAAGCATCAGCAAATATATGATGGAAAAAGGATATTACCATCCTTACAACCTGGAAGAACAGGCGAAAATCGATCTGGCTGTCGCACAAACAAGCCAGGACCTTGTAAAATAGCAACCCATCCTCCTGCTTTGTCTGCTTCTACTAAGTGAAAGACGAGGCTTTTATTCACCTTTAAAACCATAAAAAAAACTGCCGACATCCCATTCGGCAGTTTTTATTTCTTTCTTTATACAGAGCGGTTCCAGTGACGATGTTCAGCAAGAGCAGCGAGGAAGGTGTCTGCATAGCCCTCAGATGGCGATGCTTCCGCTACTATGCCCGGATCACCAGGCAGATCCGCGACCAAATCCACGCTGTCATCTGTCGCTCCTATGGTTTTAAAGTGTTCATATGCTTCTGTTAAAAAAGCTTTTGCCTGCTTTTTCGCTTTTGGATCGGCACTCAGTCCGCCTGCTGCGTAAACGGCATCAAATAAAACCGAGTCGGCTGTCAGGAAAGTATGGTCTACTTCAAGCTCCGCTCCGTCATCGCCTTTGATTGTTCCCTGCTTTGTGCTCACCACTTCAGGACGGGTGCCGGCTTTTTCAAAGGCTTTGTAAATATCGGTCATCGTTTTGCCCGAGAAGCCCTCGCCTGCTAGGATTGCAATTTTGCGAGTCGCCACCCCTTTAACCGGGTTTGCTTCCTGGCTTAGTGCCGGCGAAGATTTGGTAATGGACGATTCCTCTACATCGGATGGTGCCTGCACACCAATGGCATCAGCTACTTGTGCCGCCAGGCCGGCATTGACATTCGCAAACATATTCACAACCTGCTGGCGAATATCTTTGCTTTTTACTTTGCCCAGTTCAAAGCTGAATGCTTCAATAATATGTTTTTTTTCAACCTCTGTCATACTGTTCCAAAACAGGGCTGCCTGTGAAAAATGATCTTTGAAGCTTTCGCTGCGGCGGGCGACTTTGCGGCCTTCTACTTTTTCCTGGTAATGAGCATAGCCGCCCTCTTCTTCCTTGGCCGGTGACGGCGTATTTTGAGCCAGCGAGTTTTTATGGTAGCTCACCTGCCCGACGTTAATCGTCTGGCGTCCGTATCCATCACGCTGGTTATTAAAGAACGGGCAGACAGGGCGGTTAATCGGCAGCTCATGGAAGTTTGGCCCGCCCAGGCGGATAAGCTGTGTATCGGTATAAGAGAAAAGCCGTCCCTGCAGGAGCGGATCATTGGTAAAATCAATTCCCGGTACAACGTGGCCCGGATGGAAAGCCGCTTGTTCTGTTTCGGCAAATACATTATCGACGTTACGGTTAAGCGTCATTTTTCCAATGATTTTTACCGGCACGTCTTCTTCCGGCCAAATTTTAGTTGGATCAAGCACATCAAAATCAAATTTAAATTCGTCTTCTTCGTCAATCATCTGCACGCCAAACTCGAATTCTGGATAATCCCCCATTTCGATCGATTCCCATAGGTCGCGGCGGTGGAAATCCGGATCTTTACCGGCAATTTTTTGCGCTTCGTCCCATACAAGTGATTTAATACCGAGAACCGGCTTCCAATGAAACTTTACAAACCGCGCTTTTCCTTCTTCGTTCACAAAACGGAATGTATGAACACCGAATCCTTCCATCATCCGGTAGCTGCGCGGAATCGCACGATCGGACAAATGCCACATGACCATATGAGCTGATTCCTGGTTGTTAGCAATAAAATCCCAGAATGTATCATGGGCACTTGCTGCCTGAGGCATTTCATTGTGAGGCTCCGGCTTGACGGCGTGAATTAAGTCTGGAAACTTGATCGCATCCTGGATAAAAAAGACCGGGATGTTATTACCGACAAGGTCGTAGTTTCCTTCCTCCGTATAAAACTTCGTTGAGAAGCCGCGCACATCACGAACCGTATCTCCCGAACCACGGGAGCCCGCTACAGTCGAATAACGGACAAAGACCGGTGTTTTCTTCGATGGATCCTGTAAAAAGCCGGCTTTTGTATATTCTTTCATAGACTCATATACTTGAAAGTACCCATGCGCTGCAAACCCGCGTGCATGAACAACCCGCTCTGGAATGCGCTCATGGTCAAAATGGGTCATTTTTTCACGAAAATGAAAATCTTCCATCAATGTAGGCCCGCGGTCCCCTGCTTTCAACGAATGTTCATCTTCTGACACGCGAAGTCCCTGATTCGTTGTTAATTTTTCTCCTTGATCGCTTACACGGAACTCATCCAGTTGTTTGTTTTTGCTGTTTTCGTTAATCGCCATGCTCTAGCCCCCTTATTGATACATTCGCTAAAAGTTCATTACTTACTATCCGTACCACTTTTTAAATGAACTAAAACAATAAAATACAACATATTCATCCAAAACAGTCAAAGGTTGTGAATTCCTTTGCCATATTCGACCCAATTATTCAAAATATCCTGCTCGAACAGGGAAATTTTTCTTTTATTCAGACCAATTTTCTTACAAAATGAATCATTATTTTTGCGGATGTGACGCTTTCTTCCAGATGATACGATAGAAGTGAAATGAATGAATAGGCGGTGGATTATGGAAAAAGCAAGACTCGGCATCTTACTTCTTTTTTTACTCGGCTTTGTCGGACTGGCAGGACAGCCGGCATCAGCCCACGCTCAAACGGGCTCCATCACAGGAGACCGTGTAAATGTACGTGAAAGCCCTTCTCTTTCGGCTTCTGTTCTTGGACAGGTACATATGGGAGACCGCGTCTCTATTCTTTCATCCCAAAACGGCTGGGTGCAGATCTCCTATGGAAGCCAAAAAGCTTGGGTTAGCGGACAGTTTGTCGGAAGAGCAGCCGAAAAAACAGATTCTTCAGGAGAGTTTGTTCGCATTCAAACGGAGGGGACCAATCTGCGAAGCGGCCCTTCGACATCTTCCTCTGTCATTGTTCAGGGATCTGTCGGTGAGCGTTACCCGGTTACAGGACGAAGCGGAGATTGGATTCGTATTCGCCTTGCAAGCGGAAATGAAGCTTATGTAGCCAGCTGGATTGTATCTGGACAAGGTCAAGGGACCCATGCCTCTGCTTCTGCTTCTTCTTTACAGGGCAAAGTAATTGTTCTGGATCCCGGCCATGGGGGAGTGGACGGCGGAACCTCTGGTTTATACGGCACCATTGAAAAAAATGTGACGCTTCAAACAGCTTGGAAGCTGCGTGATACATTGGCTGCGAGTGGAGCAACCGTTGTATTAACCCGGACGGGTGATCAATATGTACCGCTGCCAGTCCGGACAGCTGACTACGGGGCAGATGCTTTTATCAGCCTGCATTATGACGGAGCACAGAGCCAGCAGGCAGCCGGCCATACAGCTTATTACTATCATGCGGGGCACCAAGAGCTTGCCCGCTCTTTAAACGAAGGGCTAAATGGAACGCTGCCGAATGCAAACCGCGGGACACAGTATGGCGATTATTTCGTTCTTCGTGAAAATCAGCGGCCCGCTGCCCTGCTTGAGCTTGGTTATTTAACAAATCCAGCTGAAGAATCTTCAATCGTGTCAGCTGCCTACCAGCAGCAGGCAGCAGCCGGGATTCGAGACGGCTTAGCCTCTTATTTTTCTCGTTAACAGCACAAACAGCGCCCGGCTTTTTGCCTGGCGCTGTTTTTATCAATATATTAGGTCAACAAGATCCTCGGTCGTAACATTTCCGAAGTAATGCTTCATATCCAGCGGCTCAAGCGCCTGGCGAATAGCACCCTTTTCATATTTTGTTCCAAGGAGCGCCTTTTCCACTTCAGCTACATCCCCCGCACCAAAAAAGTCACCGAAAACGCGTGCTGTTTGAATGTCTCCTCCTTTTACATGGAGGCGCACATCAATAAGCCCAACCGGAAATCGATGAGAGCGTTCGATATTAAAAGCCGGCGATTTGCCGTAGTTCCAATTCCAATTTCCGTAGCGCTCGGCTGAAATCTGGTGAATGGCTTTCCAGTCTTCTTCCGTCAGCACATATTCTTTTACTTGCTCTTCATCATTAAAAATTTGGGTTAAAATAAATTGTTTAAACTGGGTAATAGACATTTTTTGCTCAATCAAGTCAGATATATTTGCCACACGGCTGCGAATCGATTTAATGCCTTTAGATTCAATTTTGTCCTTGCGCACCTTAAGGGCAGCCACGACATCATTCATGTTGGTATCAAACAGGAGCGTCCCATGTGTAAACATACGCCCTTTTGTGGCAAATTGGGCGTTTCCTGAGATCTTAAACCCGTTGGCTGTTAAATCATTGCGCCCGCTCATTTCTGCATTCAAGCCGAGTTTTTTCAATGCTGCTACAACAGGCTCGGTAAACTTGCGGAAGTTATGAAAGCTGTCTCCATCATCTTTTGTAATAAAGCTGAAATTTAAATTGCCAAGATCATGGTAAACCGCGCCGCCGCCGGACAGACGGCGCACAACGTGAATACCGTTTTCCTCGACATAATCTACATTTATTTCTTCAATGGTATTCTGGTTTTTACCGATAATGATAGAAGGTTCGTTAATGTAAAAAAGCAGATAAGATTCTTCAATATTCAAGTGTTTAACGGCATATTCTTCAATCGCTAAATTAATGCGCGGATCGGTAATCCCTTTGTTATCAATAAAAAGCATCGTACACCTCCGAATTGGTTTAGTTCAAATGTAGCATATTGAGATTCGTTCTCAAAGAAAAAGCACCCGATTCCGGATGCTTTATTCTCTGCCGAAATTCATGCGCTGGTAACGGCCGCGAATCATTTCATATATGCCATATAATAGAAGCCCTGCTGCGGCAAGGCCGAGTAAAAACTGTCCGTACGGCTGCGAAGCAAGCTCTGCCAACGCTCCGTCAATGCCTTTTGTTTCATTCGGATTGGCTGTAACAGCCGTTTTAATAAAGAAAAAACCGATCATCGCGAGCACAATTCCTCTTGCAAGGAGTCCAACTTTTCCTGCTCTTCGAGCAAGGCCTATTTCTTTTTTATTCATTTCATTCGTTTTAAAATATCGCATAAATTTTCCTTTATAGCCCCGGTATAATTCTATACCTCCGTACACAATAATGATAAGTCCAATACAGCCAATGATCCACTGCCCAAACGGCTGGGCCAGAAGCTTTGCGGAAATGGTCTTCTCCGAATTTCCTCCTCCGCCGGCATGGATAGCAAGCCGGATGGCAGTGAGAGCCAGGCTGCCATAAATAACCGCACTGATCATGTAACCAATCCGTTTTGCCGTTCCTTTAGCTCCAGTGCCTTCATGCTGGACATCTTTTATCGACTTGATAAGTTCCCATATCACATATCCAATCAGACCAATGCCAATAAGCCAGAGCAGTATCCGGCCAAATGGTTCGTCAGCTACAGTCATGAGGGCGCCGCTTGTATCGGTCGTTCCTCCGCCGGCGCCTGCTGCTGCCATCAGGGCAAAGAGGCCAACGAGCGCATACACCGTTCCTTTTGCCATATGCCCCAGCCGCCCGAATCTCCGAATCCACGGTTTGGCTTCATGTACTTTTGATCGCATGCTTTCTTTTGCTGTCATCTTTTCTCCCTCCCTCCGCTTTCGTTTTCCTTTCTTATTCCCGTTTTTTGTTTTTACGCAAACTGGTATTTTTTTGGTCCATGAGTCCTTTTTGGTACGCAGCCATGGAAAAGAACGAATAAACTCATACATCCCTGCTTAACTTTCTTTTCTGCCAGTTAAGCGAACTGTATAGCAGAACAAAAAAGCACCCTTTTCAGGTGCTTTCTCAGATAGATACACAGCAGCCGCCGCTTCGCTTTGATTGATACAGCAGTCCATCTGCTTCTTTCATTAAAAACTGAACCGGTACTCGTTTTGTGTCAGCGATCCCGGCCGATAAAAACACGCCATATGTACGGAGTTCTTGATTCCGCTTGTTTTCATCGATTATTTCCTGGGCGAATAGAGATGCTTCCTCTGCTGACCGGTGTAAAAAGAGCACACCAAATTCATCACCGCCAAATCGAAAACCATAGGCATCGTCGGGAATGATTTGCTTGATAACTGAAGCAACCTCCATTAAAACATGGTCTCCCGCTTCATGTCCAAACCGGTCATTTACTTGTTTAAACTTATCCAGATCGATCATTAAAAGAGCATGTGTCTCTTTTTCGATCCAATCAGATGTCAGGATCCGCTTCCAATAAACCCGGTTGTACAAGCCTGTTAATCCGTCCTGGATGAGCAGCCGCTCGGTATTAATGGCATAAGACAGGAAGGAAGCAAGCTTTTTCAGAATTTGAACTGTTTTATTGTCGTATCGATTTAAGGATGTGTGAATGGAGCAAAGAGCACCGAATGTGCTGCCGTCCCCCCAAAAAATAGGTACACCCGCGTACGAGCCAATATTCAGCGAGTACGTAAAATCATGACGCTTTATACGCTCGTCTTCCTTAGCATTCTTAATCAGCATCGGCTGTCCGCCTGCATAAGGGATTTGGCAATACGTATCCTGGAGCCGGACAGTTTTCCCTGCTTGAACAAAAATATCACTTTTAGAAAGGGTCTGTAATACCTTCAGACGATCCCTTTCAATCAAGCTGATATAAAACGTTTCATCGCCGATTAAATCGTTGGCTATCGACAAAATATCCGCAAAGACGCGGGAAAATGCTGCTGTTTCCAGCCAGTCTGTTTCCACTTCCCCACCTTCTTTCATCCATGCAATCATTCATTTCAGTATAACGATGAAACAGCAAAAAGTCAGCTCTGCGCGGCTGACTTTTTGCTGTATTTTATTCGAATAATGTTGGGAGCTGGTTGATTAATGTGTAGCCGCCCATAAAAGCCATAAGCACAATGACAATTACTCCTGCGGCTGTCATCCAAATCGGGTGACGGTATTCACCAACAATCGATTTTTTATAAGCTGCAATGAGCATAACCGTAAGTGCGACCGGCAGAATAAGACCATTTAATGCCCCGGCTAAAATAAGCATTTTCACCGGTTTACCAATGGTTATGAAAATAACAGTGGAAAGCAAAATAAATGCGACAATGATTGACTTATCATACTTTGCAATCGTTGGGTGGAACGTGCGGATAAACGAAACAGATGTGTAAGCTGCGCCGACAACAGACGTAATGGCAGCTGCCCACATTACCACACCAAACAGACGGTATCCGATGTCACCTGCAGCCAGCTGGAACACAGACGCTGGCGGGTTTTCCGGATTAATCGGCAAGCCCTGCGCCACAACACCGAGTGCAGCAAGGAAAAGAAAAATACGCATGATTGAAGCTATTCCGATAGCAGATACTGAGCTCTTCGTCACCTGCGGAACTGCACCGACTCCTTTTATTCCTGCATCTAAAAGACGATGCCCCCCAGCAAATGTAATATAGCCGCCCACTGTACCGCCAACAAGGGTAACGATCGCAAGCAGGTCAATCGTATCCGGGGCAAATGTTCTGATTACCGCTTCCCCGACCGGAGGGCTTGCCTTAAAGACAACAAACAGGGTAAGGCCAATCATGACAAACCCCATTAGTTGTGTAAACTTATCCATTAATAGACCGGCTTCTTTCACAAGAAATATGGCGACGGCAATTACAGCACTGATAATAGCACCCATCACCGGGTCTATCCTGAAAATAACATTGGCACCAAGACCGGCACCCCCAATATTACCGATATTAAAAGCAATGCCGCCCAAAACAATAAGCACAGCAAGCACGTAGCCAAGACCCGGAAAAACGAGGTTTGCAATATCCTGCGCCCTCTTTTCCGCCACAACAAGAATTCTCCAAATATTCGTCTGAGCGCCAATATCCAGCAAGATTGAAACTAAAATAACAAAACCGAAGCTGGCGGCGAGCTGCTCAGTAAAAACCGTTGTCTGCGTTAAGAAGCCCGGTCCAATGGCAGAAGTTGCCATCAAAAAGGCAGCGCCTAGTAATATACTCCAATTCGACTTTTCCTGCTGTTGAAGCTGTTGTTGTTTTGACATATTTATTCCTCCCTGGCAATTGAACGCACTTCAATGCCTTCGTCCTGCAGCTTTGTCCGGATCAGCCGGGCAAAAGAAAGCGCATGTGGTCCGTCACCATGTATACAGACCGTGTCCGCTTGAATATCGACCTCTGTCCCGTCTGCTGCCCGTACTTTCTTTTCTTTCGCCATACGGATTACCTGAGATACCGCTTCCTCTGAGTCCTCAATTACTGCATGGGGCAAACGCCGCGGCGTCAGCATCCCTTCCCGGGTATAAGTACGGTCCGCAAAAACTTCACTAGCTGTTTTCAGTCCTGCTTTTTGGCCGGCTTCAACCAGTTTGCTTCCCGCCAGACCGTATAGAATAAGAGATATATCCACATCTTTAACGGCTGCCGCAATAGCAGACGCCATCTCTTCATTTGAAGCTGCCATATTATAAAGTGCACCATGCGGCTTCACATGATGCAGGGCGGCTCCTTTTACTTGCACGAACGCCTGAAGGGCGCCAATTTGATATACAACAAGTGAGTATACTTCTTCTGGCGAAAGCGCCATATTCCGGCGTCCAAAACCAGCTAAATCTTGAAAGCCTGGATGGGCGCCGATTTTTACGCCATGCTCTATCGCTAAATGGACCGTTTTTTTCATCACATCCGGATCGCCTGCATGAAATCCACAGGCAATATTCGCCGATGTAATGTATGGCATGATGCCCTGATCATGGCCGATAGAGTATGCACCAAAGCTTTCTCCCATATCACAGTTAATATCTATTTTCATAAGCTGCACCTCCAAAATCAGCGATCTACGGCACCGAGTTCAGCGGAGATCTGCCGTGATGCTTCTGTTAGCTTTTCGATCATTTCTTTTGCATGTGCTTCATCCTGAAAGCGGACTTCAGGGCCTACCAGGCTGATTCCGGCTACTGCGTCTCCTTTATGATTAAAAATAGGAGCAGCAATAGCGGAAGAATGATCTTCTAATTCAGAATGGCTGATCGACCAGCCATTCTTCCGTGTTTTTTCAATAAGCTGCCGCAGTTCTTCTTTATTTTCCGGTGTTCCTTTTGCGTACCGTACAATTTGGAATGATTCAATTAACCGCTCTTGTTCGGCGTGCTCCATAAAAGACAGCAGTACACGCGGGCATGCCCCTCCATATAGCGGGGCACGACGGCCAATTTGTGTGTAAACACGGACACGTTCCTGCGTATCAACCTTCTCAATGTAAACCGCTTCATCTCCGTCCCGGATCACAAGATTCACAGCTTCCCCTGTTTCTTTCCGGAGTTTTTGCATGTAGGGCAATGCAATGGAGCGGATATCCAGCCGTTCAGCGACAAGATTGCCGAGCTCCAGAAAAATCAATCCTAAACGGTAGGCACCTTCCTGATCTTTCTCCAGAAATCCGAGTTCAAGCAATGATTCTGCCATTCGATAAACAGACGTTTTCGGGAGCCCTGTTTTTTCTATCATTTGCAGCAGCGTTAATTTTTCTTCTGCAAAAAACAATTGAATGATTTCCATTGATTTAAGAACGGTTTTATTCACTTCTTCCTTCTCCCTGTTCCGATAAATGGAATAGCTCCTCCATTTATGGTTTTGCTCCATCAAATGACCATTTCTTTAGCAAAAGAGCGGTACGAATTTGTTTGATTTCCTGTTCGCGTTCCATGTAAAGCTGTTCTGCTTCATAAAGCGAAATTTCTTGAAAGCGGACGCGGTCTCCCGGCTTCATTTGAGCGATGATCGGTAAATCGGCCGCTGCAATTTGTCCAATTCTCGGGTAGCCGCCGGTTGTCTGACGGTCAGCAAGCAATACAATTGGGTTGCCATCGCTCGGCACTTGAATCGTTCCATTGGCTACCGCTTCAGACAATAATTCAAACGGCTGTTTCAGCCCGAGAGACGCACCTGAAAGGCGATATCCCATCCGGTCCGACTGCGGGGTAATTTGAAATTCCTTTTCGAAAAACTGCTTTTGGGAAGATTCCGAAAACTTCGCGTATTCGGCTCCTTTTAAGACACGGACCACACTTCTATTGACATAACGTTCAAACGGCACATACCAGTCAGTTGACGCAAATGACCTTTGTTTCAGCTTGCTTTGGAGGACTTTTTTTATTTTACGGGAGAAGCTGTTTTCCTCTCCCGGTGGAATCAAATCGCCTTCCTGGAGAGCACGCCCTTTAAAGCCGCCAATTTCCCCACGTATATAGGTACTTTTGCTGTTCATCACATTTGGAATGGAAAAGCCGCCTGCCACAGCAACGTACGCGCGGCATCCCGCTTTACAGCCGGTGAACGAAAGAACCGTATTCTTTTGTACAAAAACGGGCCTCCATAAAGGAACGGGATTTCCACCGATGACCGGGTTTAAGTTTCCGCCCGTAATGGAAATCAATGTGTCTTCGTTAAACTGAAGAGATGTACCCATCATCGTTACTTCAATGGCTGCTTCTCCCTCTTCATTTCCAACTAACACATTTGCGAGACGAAGCGAAAGCGAATCCATTGCGCCTCCAACCACGACTCCGTATTGTTGAAATCCGTATCGCCCTAAGTCTTGAATCGTTGCCAAGAGTCCCGGGCGGATGATTTGTACACTCATTGCCATCTCTCCTGATACTGGTCATATTCTTCCTTGGTAATCGGCACAAATTTCACGATGTCACCCGCCGACAGAACACTTGGTTGATCACGGTCCGGACGAAAAAGAGCCATCGGTGTCCGCCCGATCAGCTGCCATCCGCCTGGTGTAGAAATCGGATATACGCCTGTTTGACTGCCTGCTATTCCAACACTGCCAGCCGGGATAGACGTGCGCGGTGACGGCCGGCGCGGGGCATGTATTTTCTCTGAAAGGCCGCCCAGGTAAGGAAAGCCCGGTGCGAATCCGATCATATAAACGGGATACTCGGCTGAGGCATGCAAATGAATGACTTCGTCAGCTGAAAGATTGTTATGAGCTGCTACAAAATCAAGGTCCGGTCCAAAATCATTGCCGTAGCAAACGGGAATTTCTACAATCCGCGGTTTACTCTCTTCGTCTTCAACAAGTACCTCTAACATCCGTTCTAAGATGGCATGAACAATTTGAAAAGACGTTTTTTCTTTTTCCCCATATGCCTGTTTAACGATAAAGGGGTCATAAAAAACCGTTACACTGGCAAAGGCAGGTGTACATTCAATAAATCCGAAGAATGATTCATGCTGAAGCTTTGATGATAGCGCTTTCACTTTTTTATTAATAAAGGGACTGATTTCGGCTCCAAATTGAACAGTTATCGCCGACTCCCCTAACGGTTTCATTTGAATTTCTTCCAGATTATTTTTCATCTTTTAAATCAATCTCACCACCGCTGTTCCAAATATCGGAACAATAATTCTTATTTTCGGAATATAAAATCATTATAATTATCGGAAAAATGAAATGCAAGAAAAATGAAAAGCGACCAGAATCCTCTCTGGTCGCTTTTAGTATTACCATTCGCCGTTAAAAAACGCTTCCCCGGCTGAAGGAGTTGTGTAATGATTGTTTTCGCCGCTCTGCCAAATGCGTTCACCTGCTGCATTTTCATACAAAAACTTAAATGAGTATGAACGATCTGCCGCAAGATTTACGGAACCGCTCCAGCTGCCATCCATATTTTTAGTCAGCTCATATTTATACTGCTCCGAATTCCAACGGCCCATTTCTCCACGGTCTCCAATCACGTATACATGATTTGCCTCTTTCGGGATATTAGAAACCGTAAATGTGACGGGCATTTGCACTAACGCCAGCTTATCCTTCATCATATAGAATTCATTCGTTGGATTACCTGCTTCATCAAATAAATAATTCATGCGGAGTAGTGTAAAACCATCAAAGCCGTAGTTAAATACCATTTCTGCTGCGTTGTTAAAGCCCCACTCATTATTAATCAGTGCCAGCGCGTTTTCGCCATTCAGCGAAATGCCCCGCTCATTCGCGAGTGTGGCAATTTGAGCTACAAGTGTTTTGGGCGCGCTGTAGTAAGGGAGAACCTGCGCATTGTTGTCATCCATTTCTAAGCAGGTGAATGTAAGGGCCAGATCTGCTTTTTTTACATGATCGAGCAGCCTGCCATACTGATAGTAGCCTGTGCTGTATTCCGCTGCATGCGGCATTTCCGGGTCATTCATTTTCCAGTGTACACCTGAAATTTTAATACCGATCGGCACATCAAATGTACGGTCAAACTGTTTATGGGCCGCTCTTGAGATGTTCTCCATATGTTTTTCTAATGCACCCTGATACCAGCTCATAAACTCCTGGCCGTACCCCGGCTTGTAAGCATCACCGCTCGTAAAAAATGCATCTCCATTTGCTGGAGGCTCGATTTCAGCCCAGCTCTTGTACGCTGTGCCCCAAGCTGCGTTGAGCTTTTTCACATTTTTATATTTCGTTTTTAAATAATCTTGATAGTCTTTTTTTGCTCCTTCTGTATAAGCCTGCAGCTGCCCTCGCTCAGGCCATTCCCATCCGTCTGCAAATTGATAAGACGGATACCGAAGTTCACCGGCTGGTCCACCGCTCAAGTAAATTTTGACAATCAAGTCTTCCTCATCAGCAAACTGCCTCGCAAAAGCACGGTAAAATTCCTCATACTGCTTAGCTGTCCCTTCCCACCACGGAGCCAGCGCTTCTTTGTTAAAGTAACCGCTTTCACTTTTGAACGTCATATTTTCAACACTGTCTTTTTTCCACAGCCAGGATGGAATAGGATAATTACAATCATCTCCGACATTGCCGCCGCACTGATGGGTAGACATAATCGGCACCCATTTTAATCCAGACGACTGGACAGCCTGCGCGTATTTCTCATAATAAGACCAGTCGAATTGATTATCCCCTTTGCCTTCTACCATTCCCCACCAAATGTCTGTAGTGAGCGCGTAAACACCGTTTTCCTTCATCGTTTTAAGCTTTTCTTCAAATGCTTCCCAATCGGTAATTTCCGTTAGCGGTGCCATCACATAAAGCTTGTACTCTTTCTGTACATCCGCCTGAGCCGGCTGTACGCCACCAACCGCAGATACAAACAGTAAAGTGAACAGCAGCCATCCGTACCATACTTTCCTCACTTAACACAACCCCCTTCGTTTTGTGCAAACGTTTGCATTTAAAAGCAAAAAAAGAAGCTCATTCCTTCTTTTCAAAGAAAGTATAGTAAATGAACTTCTATTCAGTCAATCCTGTTTTTCAAAATGAATCTTTATGGCTAGTTTAAGAGAGCACCCTCCGCTCTATATCTGCGTCTTTTGACTTTCTGACGATTTTTCCATATCGATAGTAAACAAACGCTGCGGCTGCAAAGCCGATCACGGCTAAAAAAGCATCAAAAATAAAAATAATCGCGATGTTGCCGGTTTCGGATAAAAGTCCAGTCAATAGGGGCATCACAATGGCTGCCAGCCCTCCTGCTGTCGCGACAATTCCCGTAACTGTACCTTTTTTCTGCCAAAACAGCTCCGTTATAATCGTAATCGCAAGCTGGAAAATACCAGCTGTTGAAAAGCCAATAAAAAAAGCTGTTACAACGGCGACGGCCGGAACTTTCACCATTAAAATCGTTGTGATCGCGATAAATGTCATAATTGGGTAAATGACAATCACAGTGACCGGACGAACCATTTTTTTTAACAAAATAGATAAAGAGAGAACGGAAATAAGTGCTCCGATACTGTAGTAGCTCAACAATTTCACCGCACTGTCTGCGGCCATTCCGAGCACTTCCTCCCCGTAGCTTGGCAGCCAGATTTGCGCGACTGTAAACAATCCTGTCGACGTGAACCCGATAATCACAAGCGCAATTCCTTCACGTGAAAATCTCGGTTCTGATAAAAACTTCGACTGGCCGGCGTTTTCGGCTGCCTGGCTGGCCACAATGGCCCGGTGATCCGGAAATGTAACCGTCATGAGAAACAGCATATTCAAAAAGAAAATAGCGGCTGGCACAAAAAATGCATAGGTGTATGAGGCGCCCTGATTGGTGAAAAACAAAATCATAAATGGCAGCAGTGCCGCCCCGAGAGAGATAAATGCCTTGACCATTACATTGGCAGAGCCACTCGAACGCGGAAAGATTTCAACCAGTCCAGGATACGAGCCTGCATCCATTGCTGAGTTTGCGACTCCTGCTAACAGCGCAAACATAAAAGCCACTTCATAAACGGGCGACAGTGGAATGCCCACAAGAAAAATCCCCATCGCAAGCGCCGCAAAAATCACAAGCGGCTTCCGCCCAAACCGGTCCGAAAGATGGCCGGACAATGCGTAAGTAAGCAGCTTCCCGATCCCGATTGCACTGATAATGTAACTGATCCCCGCCTTGTCTGTATCCCATTGCTCGGATAATGAGGCCATATTGGATGATAGAATAATATTGACCATACCAAGCAAAAAATAGTTCACATACAGGCCGGAAGCAGCTTTTGTGTATGTATTCATCGTAACCACCCTTCTTTCTACAAACTTTTTTCATTATAGCAAATATTTCAATTTCCTGTTTTTCTATAATTTGTCTTTATTTACACCTCTGTTGCCACTAAAATACAAATAGTGTATTATTACACTAAATAAACCATATATTTATAAAAAGTGAAAATGTATGGAGTGCAATATAACAGAAAGTTAGATGAATTGAATAGAAAGGATGTGGCTGGATGAATACAAACAAAGGAGTTTTTTATTTTTTTAATTATGGATTGGTTCCGTTTTTTCTTGCTTTGCTTGCTGCCGGAGGACTTCTGATTTTTGAGCAGTTAACAGTAGTTTGTGCTGCCGTCTTTGCAATTGGCGGTTTTGCTGCCGGCATGTGGGCAGGCAGTAAAGCAAGTGTCAGACCGCTGGGCATATTTCTTTATCCGCTTCTTTACACACTTGGATTATGGGCATCGTGTATGATTATAAGCAAAGGCTTTTACGGAGCAGATGCATGGTCCTTGTTTGCTCTGCTGCACCTTCCGTTTGGACCCGCATATTTTTTCTCTTCGCTTTATGGGATTGGCTATTTATTTATTATCATTCCTGTACTATATGAATTCGCTTTTTTAATCGGCTTTTTGGCCAGAAATCGAAAGCTGAACATTCAAGCTTTGAAAAAAACGGTTCTGACAGCAGCAGCAATAGTCATTTTTGCCGGAACAGGCTTGTTTATCACCTGGGAGCGGGCTAAAACGGTTCTCCCTTCTCATGGATTTGATTATGAAGGAGGCAATTCGAGTACAGATTTAACTCCTTATAATGTGACCAATCCAGACAACATTCTTCCCAAACTGAATGAAAAATCTTTGGTTTGGATCGATAAGCGGCAGAATATGCTTGTACTCGACGGTGCTGAAGCGGCGTTTCCTGTTTACTCCGCTTTTGCACAGGCCGTTTATAAAAATGCAAATCAAAACAGCGATTTTATTACGTTTACCAATACGATCCATGCCTATGAACGGCTGCTTCAAGGGGAGACAGATATTTATTTTGGTGCTGAACCGTCTAAAGCTCAGCTGAAAATGGCCAAGGACGCCGGGGTCGAGTTAGTGATGACTCCGATCGGCAAAGAGGCGTTTGTATTTTTTGTTAATCAGCACAACCCGGTTCAAAACCTTTCGACCGGACAAATTCAATCCATTTACAGCGGCGAGACGAGAAACTGGAAAGAGGCAGGCGGAAACAGCCAGCATATTCTTGCTTTTCAACGCTCTGAAAATTCAGGAAGCCAGACGTGGCTGCAGAAAATCATGGCGGGCAAAACGATTATGACTCCTGTAAAAGAAGAAGTTCCGGAAGGGATGGGCGGCATTTTAGAAGAAGTCGCTGACTACCGTAATTACAAAGGGGCGATTGGCTTTTCTTTTCGTTTTTTCGCTTCCGGCATGCAAAGCTACGAGCAGCTTCGCTTTTTGTCTATTGATGGTGTAGCACCGGTTCCACAAAATATAGCAAATGGAAGCTATCCTTTTACCGCCACTCTTTACGCCATTACACTAAAAGAAAATAAAAAGCCGTCCTTGGCGCCTTTTCTTCAGTGGATGCAAGGCGAACAAGGGCAGCAATTGGTTGAGGAAACCGGTTATGTGAGGCTAAATCAATAAGTTAAGAGCAGACCGCCGTCGGCTTTGCGCAGACGATCCGGTTGCGGCCTGCCTGCTTCGCTTTATAAAGCGCATGGTCCGCTTCTTTGAGCAGCTGTTCAGGGGTAAACTCATCCGATATAGCCAGTCCTGCTGAAAATGTAACGGGCACTTGAACATTGTTCACAGCGACCGGCTGGCTGGCAACCATTTCACGAATTCGTTCAATGGCAGCCAGCGCATTTTTCTTTGCGCAGTCCGGCAGAATGATGACAAACTCTTCGCCTCCGTATCGGGCTACAATATCCACGCTGCGCACATTATTCAGCAGCCTCCCGCTCACTGCCTTTAGTACGCAGTCCCCGACAATATGTCCATATGTATCATTTACCTGCTTAAAATGATCAATATCAATGAAAACTAAAACAAACGGCTTTTTTCCACGCTTTCCAGTTGAAAACTGTTGAAAGTAAGCCATAAATGCCCCGCGGTTATACAGCTTCGTTAATGGATCTCTCCTGGCTGACTCAAGTAAATGCTGTTTGGATAGAAATTCACGGCGCAGGTCGTTGATCATCCAGACGATTAAAAAGCTGAGCAGGATGCTCGTCGGCAGAGCAATCGGTGTTATTTCAACTAAATAGGTCCGGGCGGGAATTACACCTAAAAAAGCAATAAACAAAACATTTACACTGTTTAAAGCTAAAACTGTCCAAATCACTTGCTTGACCGGAGCCAAGTTTGAAAAAACAGTACGTAAAATAACGCCTACTGCTGAAACAGCCATTACCGTCCAAAAGCCTGAGAGGGCTGCTTCATTTATACCAAAAGATAAGCGGGCCAGGCCAATTCCCAGTCCGGCCAGTAAAATAAGTTCTTTTTTCCACATAAACAACACGGCAATAATAATAGGCACAAACCGAAGATCAAAAATCACATGGTCATCCAAGTGGATGCCAAAAAACATGGAAGCCCATCCTGAAAACACCAGCATGGCTGCCAGCAGGCTGTTTTTCAGCCTCGGTCCGGCGTTGACTAAAAATTGTTTATATACCAAGCCGCCCATCGTAATAATAGCCATCAATACGGATGCATTTATGACAAATTCTTTGATGTTCATCATACCGTTTCCCCATCTCTCTTTGTATCATTGCTTCACGTGCTTTACAAACGGTTTAAAGTACTGCTCCCGGGTGAAGCGTATTTTGCTTTTTAGCCAGCCGCCCTTTACATTCGCCTTTCCTGTTACAAGTAGATCCTACTTCACGCAAAGTGTCCTTTAACCCATTATTTATAATTCTTTCGAATCGATAGATTAGTCCCGTTTATGCACGTTCCTCTACCTTATACCCTCTTTTCAGTTATTTAGCACTATCAAACACAAAAAAGACACCTGGAATGTGCCAGGTGTCTCTCTCTTTTAATTTTTCAGCCACTCTTTTAATTCAAGACGGCGTACCTTTTGCGTAACAGCCGGATCATTTTCAGCCAGTTGAAGTGCTTCTTCGTATGTATCGGCTACATATACAACCATTCCACCGGATCCGTCAGCAAAAGGCCCTTTCCCAAACACTTTATTTTCTTTTTCAAGCCCCGCTAGATACTCCAGGTGAAGCGGGCGTACTTCCTTGTTTTTCTCTGGATCGACCATGTGCAACAACGCTGCATAATATCCCACGTTTATTCCTCCATTCGATTCTGAATACTCTGTCAGTATAGCAGAAAAAAAGGAAAGAAAACTGTTACGAGTTTAGGATTTTTTGCTCTGCTGTTTTATAGCTCTCCTGCTCCCCGCCCGGTCTTTTTTTCTTGAAAAAGAAAGAAAGGATCAGCCCGCCGGTAATAAGCAGAGTCAATAAGAGCTGAGACTTCATAGAATCAATAAAGATCATGGAGATTAAAATGATGCCAATGCTGGCAATCACCGCATACGTAATATACGGAAAAAGCCACATTTTCATTTCAAGCTGACTATGTTCACGCTCTGCTTTCTTTCTCAGCCGTAAATGTGATACCGCAATAGCCAAGTACACAAGTAAAGCAATGGCCCCCGATGCATTCACGAGGAAAAGAAACAATTTATCCGGAGACACAAAGCTGAAAACAGCGCACACGTAAGCCAGAATGGTGCTGAGCCAGACCGCACGAACCGGGACGCCATGCTTATTCAGCTTGAGCAGCATTTTTGGCGCATCTCCTTTTTTTGCCAACGAATAAAGCATTCTGGAATTGGTGTAAAGCGCCGAATTTAAGCATGACAGGACCGCCACAAGCACGACTGCGTTCATAATTTGAGCGCCGCCAGGAATCCCCGCCATCTTCAGCATGGTCACATACGGGCTTGTTAACAGCTCCGCTGAATTCCATGGCAAAAGCATGACTAAAATGGATACAGAGCCCACGTAAAAAATTAAAATACGCCATACGACACTGTTGATTGCCATCGTTGTAGACTTAACAGGATCCTTCGATTCACTTGCCGCAATAGCCGCAATCTCGGCTCCAAAATAAGAAAAAATAACCGTTACAACTCCAACAAAAACTGAGCTAAATCCATTTGGCATAAAGCCGCCGTTTCCTGTTAAGTTAGATAAACCTGGTGAATTGGTTCCCGGAATCCATTGAAATAAAATAGCGAGACCAACAAGCATAAACACAACAATCGCTGCTACTTTAATCATGGCAAACCAATACTCAAATTCACCAAACGACTTTACTGAAAAAATATTTGTTAACGTTAGAAGGAACGTCAGAATTAAGCTCCAGGCCCAAATCGGCACGGCAGGCACCCATTGATTCATAATGGCACCGCCTGCTGTTGCTTCAATCGCAATGACAATCAGCCAGAAAAACCAGTAGAGCCAGCCGACCGTATACCCTGCCCACGGGCCAATTGCCTGGCGGGCGTAGGTAGAAAACGAGCCGCTGTCCGGATTTGCCGTTGCCATTTCCCCAAGCATTCTCATTAGAAAAATAACGAGAAGGCCGGCAACTGCATAGGACACAATTGCCCCCGGCCCGGTCGCATTAATCACGGAACCACTCCCGACAAACAAGCCGGCTCCGATAATGCCCCCGATTGAAATCATGGAAATATGCCTGGTTTTTAATTGATTGGTTAGCTGCTGCTCTTTCATTCTTTTCCCTCCTCTGTTTTTCAAAGGTGCATAGAAATGTACTTTACTTCCACGTATTCATCGAGCCCATAATGCCCGCCTTCACGGCCAAGTCCGCTTTGTTTCCAGCCGCCGAATGGTGCTTGGCTCACAGATGGCAGTCCATCATTGATTCCGACGATTCCATATTCCAGCCCTTCGCTGATCCGGATCGCATCGGACAGGTTTTTCGTGTACAGATAAGCGGCTAACCCGTATGGCGTATTGTTCGCCCGGCGAATCACTTCATCCATCGTTTGAAACGTAGCAACAGGAGCAAGCGGGCCAAACGTTTCTTCCTTCATGCACAGCATATCATCTGTTGCGCCGGCAATCACTGTCGGTTCAAAGAAAGTACCCTGTTCCCCATGCTCACGGCCGCCGGAAAGAAGAAGAGCTCCCTTTAAAACAGCATCTTCTACATGGGCCTTTACTTTTTCGAGAGCAGCTTGATTAATAACAGGGCCGATATCGGTACCAGCATCGAGCCCATTTCCTACTTTCAGCTTTGAAACGGCCTCAGCGAGTTTTCCTGTAAACGCCTCGGCGCATGACTCATGAACAAATACACGGTTTGTGCAAATGCACGTCTGTCCTGCATTGCGGTATTTCGAGGCAACAAGTCCTTCAACCGCCTGATCGAGATCCGCATCCGGCATCACGATAAAGGGAGCGTGACCGCCAAGCTCTAGTGACAGCTTTTTCATCGTATCTGCCGCTTTTTTCATCAATAGCTTGCCAATACCTGTCGAACCCGTAAAAGACAGCTTGCGGATACGGCCGTCTTTCATCCATGCATCACCGATTTCTGCCGGATCGCCCGTTACAACAGCAAGCACATCACGGGGAATGCCTGCTTTATAAGCCAGTTCGGCCAGCTTGAAGGCAGTCAGAGGCGTGAATTCGGAAGGCTTTACAACGACCGTGCATCCGGCTGCAAGCGCCGGTGCCACTTTCCGGGTAATCATTGCGGCTGGGAAATTCCATGGCGTAATCGCTGCAACTACGCCGACTGGCTGCTTTTGAACGATAATCCGCTTGTTTCGGTCTGAAGCCGGAATGGTCTGTCCATACAGGCGTTTCCCTTCTTCCGCATACCAAGAAATGTAACTGTTCGCATACCGGATTTCTCCGAGGGCCTCTTTCAACGGTTTTCCCTGCTCTCTTGTCATCAGCTCTGCGAGTTCCTTCTCTGACTGGCTGATCAGGCGGTGCCAGTTCATCAAAAGAACACTGCGTTCTTCCGCTGTCCGCCCTGCCCACTCGGAAAAAGCATTGTACGCAGCGTCTGCTGCCTGCTTCGCTTCCTTTCGTCCCTGTTTTGGCAGCCGGCCCACGATCTGGCCGGTTGCCGGGTTGATCACTTCGATGATGTCAACAGCCGCTGCGTTCATCATTACCCCTCACTTCCCATTAACTTTTCTACTTCCTGCAAAGCCATATTTAGGCTTACAATCAGTTCCTTGATTTCTGTTTCGTTAATGATCAGCGGCGGTGCGAACACAAGCGTGTCCTGCCCATCAAACGTGACGGACCGGCAAATCAATCCATGCTTTGCTGCCTCGGCCACCACTGTTGGCGCAAGCGGCTCGCTGCCAGCCGGCGTGGCCAGTTCAACCGCACCCATTAATCCGCGCGCCCGTACACTGCGGACAATAGAATGCTCTGCTTTGATCGCCTCAAATCCTTTCAGCAGCTCCGCTCCCATTCTTTTTGCGTTCGCAACAAGCCCTTCCTGCTCAATGATTTCAATGTTCTTTAAAGCAACAGCACAGGCCATTGGATGTCCGCTGTATGTGTATCCATGCAGAAGCGTGCCTGTAGAAAGATCACCCAGTTCTTTATAAAGCGACTCAGAAAATACGACGCCGCCAAGCGGTGCATATCCGCTTGTAACCCCTTTTGCAAAACACATCATATCCGGGATAACTTCATCGTGTTCAATACCGAAAAATGTACCCGTGCGGCCGAAGCCGGTAATGACTTCATCTGTGATAAACAAAATGCCATATTCATCACAAATGCGGCGCACCTCTTTGAAATATCCGTCCGCTGCAATATGAACGCCGCCTGCACCCTGAACCGGCTCAGCCACAAAGGCAGCCACTGTTTCCGGCCCTTCTTCTTCAATAACACGGCATAGCTCTTCTGTAGACATATGATCTGCGTAATGAAAGTCCGGCGCGAGTGAATTCGTAAAATCACGGAATGGCTTTAAGCCGGTTGCGCTGGTCGCTCCAATATTGACACCATGGTACGCTTTTGTTCTGGAGATAATTTTCTGGCGATCGGGCTGCCCTTTTAACACCCAGTAGTGGCGTGCGAGTTTATAAGCTGTGTCATTGGCTTCTGATCCGCCCGAAGTGAAAAACACCGCATTTAAATCACCGGGTGCAAGCTCTGCGATTTTGGCCGCCAGACGGATAGCCGGCTCATTGCTAAAGGAAGCGAAAGACGAACTGAATGCAAGCTTTGACATCTGTTCTAACGCTGCTTCCCCCAGTTCTCTTCGTCCATGGCCGACATTTACATTCCAAAGCGAAGACATTCCATCGATTACTTTTCTGCCGCTTTCATCATACAAATACACGCCTTTTCCTTCTGTGAAAATAAAAGCAGGGCCGCTTTCCTGCTGTGATTTCACAGCGGAGGTAGGATGAAAAAAGTGCTTTTTATCTAATTCTGATAGTTCCTGTAACTTTGCTTTTTCTTGAATCATTGTGATCTTCCTTCCTTGTTTAAATAACTTAAATTTATTATTTCAAAAAATCTAAATTTTGAAATTACTATTGTCAGGTTTTATAACAAACTTTATTTCAACTCTTTTATATTAATAAAATCACCTTTTATTGCAATCGCTTACAATATTAGATAAATAAAATTTTGTTATTTTAATATATTTTTATAAAATCTTGCATCTCCTTTGTTTTACTTATTGCAAGAAGTATGCCAATAGCCAGATGTGCTATACATTCGCGCTTTTCATTTCTTTTGATTCAAAATGAATCAAAAGAGAAAAGAAAACCGATTCAAAATGAATCATATTAATTCATTTTGAATCGGTTTTTATTTTTTGAAGCCGGCGGACAACAGTCGGCTGGCTGATCCCTAATGTTTTTGCCATTTGGTAAGTGGAAAGCCCCTTTCTTTCTGCTTGCCGCAGCCATTGCGTTTCCACATCAACGATCATTTCTTTTAGTGTTTTTCCTCCCTCCTCAAACAGGGAGAGAGAAGGCCATTGTTCAGGCTGATCAGGTGTTTCCGTGTGGAATGACAGCAGGCCCGGTGAAATCACAGGCTGGTCAGACATAATAACAAGGCGTTCGATTGTGTTCTCAAGCTCCCGCACATTTCCCGGCCAGTGATATGAAAGACATTTTGCCATTGTTTCTGAATGAAGACGCAGCGCTTTATTGTACTTTTGGTTAAACTGTGTTAAAAACAGATCGACGAGCATAGGAAAATCTTCTTTTCGTTCACGCAGCGGGGGAATTTCTACCGGTACAACATGCAAGCGGTAAAATAAATCTTCGCGGAATTCTCCTCTTTCCACCAGCTGTTTTAAGTCACGATTGGTCGCAGCAACGAGCCGAAAATCGACTTTTGTGCTTTTGACGGCTCCAATTTTTGTAATTTCCTTTTCCTGAAGGACTTTTAACAGCTTCACCTGCATTTCAAGCGAAAGCTCACCGACTTCATCCAAAAACAAGGTTCCTTTGTCTGCAGATTCAACCAATCCTTTTTTGCCTTTTTGACTTGCACCAGTAAAAGCACCCGGCTCATAGCCAAACATCTCCGATTCCGCCAGGCTTGCGGGAATGGCTCCACAGTTCACTTCAATAAACGCCCCGTCATGCCGCCCGCTTTCCTGGTGGATGGCCCGGGCAAAAATGGTTTTACCCACTCCGGATTCCCCAGAAAGCAGAACCGTTGCTTCACTCGGGGCCACGCGCCGCATCGTTTCGCGTGCTTTTCTCATTTTCGGGCTGTTTGTGGCGAGACGGCCAAAAGCTGTTTCCTGTTCACGCAGTTTTTCGATCTCCGACTCGTAACGTTCAAGTTTTGACTGCAGCTTCTCATAATCTTCCTTGAGCTTTTGAATTTCTGTTAAATCATGTGAAAGGCTGATTACACGGACGATGTTCCCCTCACGGTCAAATACAGGAATGCCTTTAGCCATGATCGTTTTCCCGACCGCTGTTTTTTGCATAAGCTGCACTTCCTGTCCCTGCTCAAGCACTTTCACGGTAACGGATGGGGAAAAAATATTTTTTTGTTCCAGCTCGTAAACGGAGCGGCCGATCATAGATTCCGACGATTCTCCGTAAAATTCATCGCTGTTTTTGATAGCGCGCAACACAATTCCGTTGCCGTCCGTTACAATGATATTATCATTGGATGCATGCAATATCGCTTCAAGCTCAAGTTCTAGATGCGTATGGTCCATCGCAATCACTACTCCGTTTTTTTGTTTTATTGTATCAAATGAAAAATAGAGCGACTACGGAAGAAATGGATGAATAACAAATGGATATTAAACACTTGCAATATTTTATCGAGGTTTCAAACTTCAACAGCTTTTCAAAAGCAGCCGATCACTTGTTTATCACGCAGCCGACTATCAGTAAGATGATTAAAAATCTGGAAGTGGAACTTGGCGTGGAACTGTTTGACCGTTCCCGCAAAAAGCTGGCACTCACCGACGCAGGCAAAATTTTATTGGAGCAGGCAAAGCTTGTTAACAAAGCATTTCGTAATCTGGAAACCGAGCTCGATAATTTGCTGGAGCTGAAAACCGGACACATTCGAATTGGCCTGCCGCCCATTTTTGATGCGCACTTTTTTTTAAAGGTCGTCGGATTGTTTCATGAAAAATACCCTGGTATTACGTTTCAACTGAAAGAAGAAGGTTCAAAATCTATTGAAGATGCCGTGGAACAAAACGAGCTGGATGTTGGTGTGATTGTTCTCCCTACACAAGACGAACTGTTTCATCACTTTGCCTTTATGGAAGAAGATCTAATGCTCATTCTCCCTATATCCCATCCTCTTGCCGGACGTGTGGAAATCGATCTGGCATCACTTTCATCTGAGTCCTTTATTTTATTTAATAAAGACTTCGCACTGAACGATCGGATCATTTCTTCCTGCAATGATGCCGGATTCCAGCCTCGTGTGATTTCTGAAAGCTCGCAATGGTCATTTATCGAAGAAATGGTCGCTTCAAAGCTTGGCATTTCCCTTCTTCCAGAAAGCATATGCCGGCATTTAAGCGATCACGTTTGTACAGTGAGAGTGGTAAACCCATCGATTAATTGGAATTTGGCTATTATTTGGAGAAAAAATCAATATTTATCCTATGCAGCGAAGGAATGGCTTTCATTCACTAAGAAAGAGCTTTCAAAAGCGGCTTCTCCCCAATGAAGCCGCTTTCCTTCATGCCGTTTATTTATGAATGAAAACATTTACATAGATAAAAGCTATACTGAAAATGAAAAACAACCATTTTACTTACATTGTAAACGGGCGTACACTGAGAGCGTGATTCCAACATGGAAGGATTGAAAACCATGAGCGCAGTAAAAGAAGCGATCAAAACACGTGAAAGCCGCATCGTACATACCGACCAAGTATTGTCATGCGATTTAAATAATTATCAAACTTTATTCGGCGGCGTGCTGATGAAAAAAATCGACAGCGCTGCCTGCCTGTCTGCAAGACGCCATTCTCGCGTAAAACAGTGCGTGACTGCTTCAACCGATTCCATCGACTTTTTAGATTCGATTCGTGAAACGGATTCGGTTTGCGTTGAGTCGTTCGTTACTTATACAGGCCGTACATCAATGGAAGTATTCTGTAAAGTGATTGCCGAAGATATCGGGACAGGCGCACGCCGTATTGCAGCCACTGCTTTTTTAACTTTTGTAGCTATTGGCGAGGATAAAAAGCCTGTTGAAGTACCTGGTGTCATTCCTGAAACCGAAGAAGAAAAGTTTTTGTTTGAAACAGCAAAGGACCGTGCGGAAATGCGTAAAATCCGCAGAACAAAAAGCAAAGAACTTGCTGAATACATGACTTTGAAAAAACCATGGGACAGATAAAGGAGGAACGAGAATGATTGCAACATTGTGCAGTATTGATGAATTAAAAGAAGTGAAAACGGCGCTTGTCGATTTGCAGGATTCTTATCCTGCTCTTTGTGAAAAATTCGTTCATGTAGCCGGATTAACACGCTCACTTCAGTTAAAGTATCAGTATATGGGCTGCTTGATTATGGACGAAAATTCTGATGACTGCATCCCAAATATTCCATACAGCTCTGTGCTTCGCCTTTACAAAAAAGAAGTTCAAACGCTGAAAAACGATGAGCATATTGATGTCTTGAAAAAGCTTTTCCGTTCATTTAAAGACACAGGCTATGCGAAAATCAGCCTGCTTGCTCTTGGACGTTCACCTGAATCTCTTATCGGGGCATCAAGCGTAAAGTAATTAGAACCAGGAGAAATTTTCCTGGTTTTCTTTGTTTTTCAGCAGGCTTGTATTCAAAAAGCAAAAAGAACCTCCTTTTTATGAGAGGTTCTTTTTTTCTGCCAGCTGATCGACCAGCTTTTCTGCTGTTTTACGGTACATGTTGCTCATATGAACAAGAGCCAGGATCTGCATAATATGGCCAAGCTCATCGGTGCGAGCCGTAATGTCTTCGATCCGGCCGGCAATGTCTGCCCTTCCATGCTTCACATTATCAGCCGCTACCGTTAAAAATTCTTCATAGAAAGAATCCAAATCAATGTCACCGATCCGCTCATTAATACCGGAGAGAGTTGTTTTAATGTCGTTGATCGACAATGACCCTTTCAGCTGGTAAATGAGGCTGATCAGCAGCAGATGCTCTTTCGAATACTTTTTTTGCTGAATAGGAAACAACAGTTTTCCTTTTGCATAGTTGTTGATCATTGTTTTTGTCAATACTTTTTCTTCTTCATTGCGCGTCGAGCTTTCGAATGTTCGTTCGAATAATTGAATAACCTGATCCATGTATAAGTCAATACTCGGTATCTTATCCGGTGTCAACTGGTTATCAAGATGAAGTTCATTTAAAACGTCTGTCAGTTTTCCCACATAAACACCTGCTTTTTAGATCGTTATATTACTTTTATTATAAGGGAATATCCTCCACATGTAAAACTTGACTATATAACATAACAAAAGTATTATATTACGTAGTTATTAAAACTACATGTAACAGGAGGAACGTCTATGACCTCTCTTATTCGCGAACCAATCAATGCCCTTACTCACTGGTTTGGAGCGTTTTTATCTGTAGCTGCTCTTGCTGCGATGCTGCTCAAGGCTTCCACAACCGGCTCTGCACTGGCCCTTTTAGCTGTACTGGCCTTTGGCATCAGCTTAATTCTTTTGTACTCAGCTTCTGCGCTTTATCACTCCGTTATCGCGTCTGACGCGGTGATTGCTCTTTTCAGGCGCTTGGACCATTCGATGATTTTCGTACTTATCGCCGGCTCTTATGCACCCTTTTGCTTGATCAGCCTGCATAGCCGGACCGGGTTGATTTTATTTTGGATCGTCTTAGCTGCAGCTGTTTTAGGTATTTTGTTTAAAATGATTTGGTTCACCTGTCCGAGATGGGTGTCAACCGCTCTGTATATATTCATGGGCTGGATGGCTGTGTTTGTTTTTTCCCCGCTTGCTTCAAGCATGGAAACTGGCGGTCTTGTCCTGCTTGTAGCCGGCGGCATTTTTTATACGATCGGCGGCATCATTTATGGGCTGAAGCCGTCCTGGATGCAATTTGGACAGATGGGCTTTCATGAAATTTTCCACATTTTTATTTTGCTTGGCAGCCTCGCTCACTTTTGGAGTGTGTTTCTTTACGTCCTTTAACTTCAATAAAAAACCACGGGCTCGCGAGTCCCGTGGTTTTGTCCAATTTTATTCAAAGTCTGGTGCCTGACGATGTTCCGTCCCTTCTTGATACGAGTAAGCGAGCTTGATCAACGTCGGCTCGCTAAACGCTGTGCCAAGCATCTCCATGCCAATCGGCAGTCCTTCATCACTGAATCCGATTGGAACCGACATCGCTGGATATCCTGAGAATGGGCTTAATTTAGGATTTGGCCCGCCGCCCTGGTCACCGCCAATTTTTTGCGGCAGTATAGCCGAAGTTGGATACACTAAAGCGTCTATATCCCGTTCTTCGTACACTTCCATTAAACTTTCAGTCGTAATTTTAGGACGGTTTACAATGATGTCCTGATAAGTAGCATCTTCTTCTAGAGATACTTTCGCATCCCGCGCTATCATTGATTCTTCCATTGCAGGATGATATTTTCCGCTCGCGATAATCTCACTCAGCGATTTTACAGGTGCATTTTCTCCAAGCGAAGCTAAATAATCATTTAACTGAAATTTAAACTCATAGGAGCTTAAGCTTGGATAAGCCATAATTTTATCCAGGTTTGGAATGGTAACGTCTACTACCTCCGCTCCGAGCGCTTCCATATCATCAATTGCCTGCTCGGTCGCTTCAATAATCTGCTCGTCTTCTCCAAACAGAGCTTTGACAACGCCGATCCGCGCGCCTTTTAACCCATCTTCATCCAGGTAAGCGGTGTAGCTGTCCGGAATATGGCCATTGCTTTTTTCCGTGATCGGATCCGCCTCATCGTAACCAACAATTGCATCCAGCACAACAGCCGCGTCTTCCACAGTTCTAGCCAGCGGCCCGCCCGTGTCCTGCGTCAGTGCAAGTGGAATAATGCCATCCCGGCTGGCAAGACCCATTGTCGGCCTGATTCCAACCAGGTTGTTGAAAGAAGCCGGTACCCGAATCGAACCGCCTGTATCTGTCCCCAGTCCTGCTGCCGCAAAGTTTGAAGCAACAGCAGCACCGGTTCCACCGCTTGAGCCGCCGGGATAACGTGTTAAGTCATACGGATTCAAAGTCTGCCCGCCCAATGAACTGTATGTATTAAAGCCAAAAGCAAATTCATGCAGGTTTGCTTTGCCGATAATGACGGCACCTTCCTCACGCAGCTTTGCTGTCTGGAAAGCATCATCCGGTGCTATCGATCCTTCCAATGATAAGGAACCAGCTGTAGTTGGCATATCGACTGTGTCATAATTATCTTTTAACACAATAGGAATGCCATGCAGCGCTCCGCGGATTTTTCCTTCTGCCCGCTCTCTATCAAGCTGTTTTGCGGTTTCGATCGCTTGTGCGTTCACGGAGATCATTGAGTTGATCTTTGGCCCCTGCTGGTCAAACTTTTCGATACGATCCAAATAAAAACGGACCAGCTCTTCTGAAGTCAATTTCCCTTCTTCCATCGCAGCACTCATTTCAGCAATGGTTGCTTCTTCTATATCAAACTGCTCAACCAGTTCTTTTTGGAGAAAGTGAAACAGCCGTAAAATGGTTGCGGCAGATTGTTCACGTGTCATATGCAAGGCCGGATTGAACTTGCCGTTCGTGTCGCCATACATAAATTTAGCTCTTTCAACCGCTCCAATCGAACCGGCGAACGCTCCGTCATCCTTTACATCCTCGAACGATTCGGCTGCAGACGCAAGCTCCGCGGTTTCGGCTAAAATTCTGGCAGCCTGCTCGCGCGAAACCGGCTCGTTTGGCCGGAATGTTCCATCGCTGTAACCGGCAATCCAGCCTTTTTCCGCCGCTTTTAAAATCGCAGGGCCTAATGTGCTCGCGGCAGGGACATCTTTAAATGTTTTCGAGGAACCGTCCGGCAGCTCCTCTCCACCGGCTGACTCGTATACAGCCACAACGAGCCGGGCAAATTCCCCTCTCGTCACAGCCTGCTTCGGTTTAAATGTGCCATCTATGTATCCGCTGACTAAACCACGCTCTTTTGCTTCTGTTACTTCTGCTGCCAGCCGCCCTTCTACATCTGTAAACCCGGCTCCCGCTGTTGTCGCAAACACGCTCAGCCCCATTGTAATACTTGCTGTAAATAGTGCTGCTGTTTTACTTTGTTTCTTCATGCCATCTCCTCCTCTAGCTATCTACTTTTTAAATTAGCAAATCCTAGTTCTCATTTCTCTTTTCATGTCATATTTCCTTACATGATTTAATGAAAGCCATTTTTACTTGATTGGGAGGAAATAAAAAACAAGCGCAAATCAATTTGCGCTTGTTTTACTGGCCGAGCTTTTCAATATTATTCCGGAGCTCCTGAAGTTCCTGAACCGTCTTTAACAGTTCCGTATTTTCTAAAAGAGCAGCCGGGTCAAGTGTACCGTTTTCGAGCTTGCTGTTTACTTCATTTAAACCTGATTCAAGCTGTGCACTGTAATCAAGGAGCTTTTCATGCACGCCTTCCGCAATGACCGGCGCTTCCATTTGCTGCACCTGGTCAATTTCCTGCTGCATGTTTTCAAGCTTTCCTTGCGCATCCTCCATCAAGTTCGGATTTGATGCAGCATTTTCAAGCAGCGCCGGAATATCACTTGCAAACTGCTGTGTTTCATCCAAAAAGCCTGATATATCATTGGCATAGGTTAACGTATCATTGGCCTGGTCGAGCAGGCTGCACCCGCTTAATAGAATAGCAGACAGCCCGGCAGCCGCGGCCCATTTTAACATCATATCGTTTCCTCCTGTTTCTTCGTTATCTAGTATACGAATGATACAAGCAAATGGATTCATTTCTTTTCACAAAAAAAATTCACCGGCTTTGAGCCGGTGAATGAAGGTGTAGACAAAATAAGAAAGCAGGCTGATTGAAACCGCCTGCTCTTCCAGGAACGCCGCCGGCTGAGAAGTGAGTGACCTTTTTCGGGTCATGAGCATTCGCAGACGGCAAGTGACGCCGAAAGCGTACATTTGCGGGCAGTCTTATTCAACGAGGTGCAGCCGATAAAGCCGCCCTGCTGCTTTCTCTATTCGCTGTGCCGCTCCTTCTTCAAAGGCAACTAAAAAACAAGTAGATGGTCCGGCTGACTTTTTCATATCCAGCTCACAGCAGCCCTTTTTGCCGGAAAGCTGCTCAAGCTCATGGGCAATTCCTTTTGACCCGACAGGCAAAACAGCCCGGACACCTTCCATTTTGATGATTTCGCGAAAAACAGCGAGAGGCGCTACATCTTCTGCGCATTCCAGTACTTCTTTGCCGACGAGCGGCTTGCCAATAACACCGTACTGTACTTCTCTTCCTTCTACACGGCCGGCTTCCCGAGCATGCCGGCCGATGATGACCATGCCGGCGGCTGACTGAAGCATACTGAAGTTCGATTCTGTACTGCCGGTCACCTCCAGTGCACAGCCAAGCTCAGCAGCCGCCCGCTGAACCCCTTCCTTGAGCGCCTTCCATGCCGCATCTCCAGAGAAATTATGAAGAACTGCCGCAAAAGGCTCTCCGCCAGCAGCCATACATTCCATTAAAGCAACCCGGGCTGAAAAGTAACCAACTACTTCATACGGAGCCCGGACGGCATCATGTTCCTTTTCTCCAATAGCGCCGCTGTTATCAGCAGCGATAATCAGTCCGTTTGTTCGAATTACATCACGCATAAAAACGGCCATACCGTTTCTTAAATAGGGGTACAAGGCGAGGAAGCAATATATAAGCGGCTGCACCGTTGATCAAAGCAGCAACTCCAATCGCCGGTACCGAGCTTACATAAAACGCCATACCCATAAAGGGGATAAACAGCGCCGGCAGCACGATTCCATTTAAAAAGACAAAGGCCGGCAGGGCAATCCATTTCCAGCCTGAACGGTACATCCTACCGAACAGCCACATAACGGCGGCCATTTCCGCTGCCACAATCCCGTGCAGCGGCCCCATCGGAAAACCGCCGAACAGCGCTGAGACGATATGGCCAAAAGCACCGATCAAGGCACCTGCGGCCGGGCCCAGCAAAACCGCACCAATCAGTGCCGGAAATGAATCAAGCGCCACACTTGAAACAGGTGCCGGCACTTTTATCATCCCGCCCGCCACAGACAGTGCAATAAACAGCGCCAGCCAGCTTACTTTTCCCGCTCTCATGATTTGTCCTCTTTCCGCTTTCCTTTCCGGAAAACATTGGCGCTCCGAACGTACTCCACATCTTTCACACTTTCACGAAAGTTAATAACGCGGGCAATGGCAAAGAAATAGTCTGATAAACGGTTTAAATATTTCAGCGTCACCGGGTGCACTTCTTCATCCGTGCGCATAAGCGCGACAACAAGACGTTCCGCCCGGCGCGCTACTGTGCGTGCCAAATGAATATGGGCAGAGCCTTTTGAGCCGCCCGGCAGGATAAATCGTTCCAGCTCCGGCGCTTCCTGAATATACGTGTCAATTTTTACTTCCATATTATCAATTGATTCCTGCTGCAGCTTAAAACCGCGTTTCCCATTGATCGTAGCTAGATCACCGCCACAGTCAAACAGTTCATGCTGAATGGTTTCCAGATCCGCCAGAATATCATGAAACTTGACCGGGTCAAGCTCAGTCATAGCTATGCCGACAACTGAATTTAATTCATCAACTGTGCCATAAGCGTCTACCCGGATATTGTCTTTGCCAACCCGTCCTCCGATAATGCTCGTTTCTCCTTTGTCGCCTGTTCGTGTATACAGTCTCATTCTGTTTCCTCCTTTATTGTTTCGGCAATACCATACCAGACGGTGTCTACACGTCTGGAGGCGGCTGCCGTATCTTGAAAACACCAGCCCGCTGCATCACGGAAAAAACGGTCAAAAGCATTCATTGGCACAATGCCTTTTGTAATATCCGTCCCAATTAAAATCACTATTCGGTCTTCTTTTTGCCACTTCTCCAGCTGTTTTCGAAACAGCAGCCGGGCTTCCTCCGGTGTTTCAGACCGCTCCAGCAGGGCACGTATATACAGCTCTATCCCTTCCAGTACAACGATTTCTTCCCTTAATTCAGGTGCTTCCTTTTCTTTATAAAACGAATGCCACTGGTGCGGTGTCTGCTCCAGCTTATAAAAAGCGGTCACCCATTTTTTCTTGCCGTTAAAGGCACCACCCGTAACGAAGTGCATCGTTTCCCCCTCCTCATGTCGGCCAGGCTTCCCGAAAGCTCGAACCCCTGTCCATTTTCTGATGTCCATTCACCAAATCCTTTTGCTTCCGGCGCCCAAACCGATAATAAATGGCGGATCACACCCCCATGGGTCACAAGCGCCGCACGCTGAATGTCCCGCTCAGCCATTTCGTTTAATACATCGCGAAACCCTTCTTCCACGCGTTTGGCGAAGGAGGCATACGAATCGCCGCCCGGTACTGGAAGGGAGTAGTCCTCAAGCCAGCGCTGATAAGCAAGTTCATGCTCCAGCTCAACATGCGTTTTCCCTTCCCACTCCCCAAAATGGAACTCACGCAGTTTGTCGAACACGGTTTGGGGCTGCGGCCAAAACACTGTGGCAGTTTGCCTGCAGCGCACTAAATCACTTGTTACGATCCAATCATAATCTGCCATTGGCCGCCCAAGCGCCGCTCTCCCGCTTTCGCTGAGCGGCACATCAGTCCAGCCGCAAAATTGCTTCCTCTCATTTGCTTCTGTTATCCCGTGCCGAAAGAGACCGACAGCCACACAATCATCCATAACAGCAGTTCCGCTCCTTCCTGTGAAGCACCGAGTAAATCTCCGGTCATTCCGCCGAATTCTTTTTTCATGGCGCCTTTTATCCATATAAAATATATCCACGAAGCACCTGCCATTACCCAAAACATAGGGTGAAACGCATAAACAAGCACAGCCGCCAGGAAAAAACAGCCATAGATAAACGGCAGTGAAGCAGAATGCCCTTGTTGAAAAAAGGCGGCTAAGCCTTCTTCTTTCGCCGGCGGCACGTACTGAAGCAGAAGGCCGGTCAGCGCCTGTGCAAAAAACGGAATAAGAACGATGCTGTATGTATACCCGCTGCCAGCGCGCACCGTTTCGTAAATAAATAGAAATTTAGCCGCTAAAAGTAAAACAAGGGCCAGCACTCCGAATGCACCCATATGGGGATCTTTTAAAATAGCAAGCCTCTTTTCCTTATCACGAAAGGAAAAGTGGGCATCTGCCCAGTCCATCCATCCGTCCAAATGCAGCCCTCCGGTTAACGCAATAGGCAGCAGCCAGACAAGAAACGCAGCGGACAGCGCTGAAAAGGGACTCCATTCCAGCAAAACCCAGAAAGTGCCGGCATAAATACATCCTTTCGCAATGCCAAGCAGCGGCAGTAAATGCAGAACGGCTTTTCGCTCAGCTCGCTCCATGGGCAAAGTTCGGTGCAAAGGAACGGTCGTAAAAAACTGCAGGATGATCCCGGCAGCGTATAAGTAGGATTTCATCGCCGCTCCTCCAAAATAGCCTCAAACGCCGGCCAATCAAGATATTTCTCGAGATGAGCAGCAATTCGGTCATAGGTGCCATCCCGGTTTATATCTGCCGGCGGCCGCTTCGTCAGACCCTTTGCCAGACGAAGCCTATTCAGCCAGTCGGCTCGAAAAGCATCATTGTAAAATAAATGATGTAAGTACGTGCCGCAAAGCCGCCCATCTTCTGAACGATAGCCGTCCGTATGCGAAGCCCCCGTTAAAAATGGCGGGCCGTCTACGGTCGTCCGGCCAAAGTGAATTTCATAACCGGACAGCGGAATCCCATTCGCTGTTCCTGTTGTACGGATGACCGTTTTTTTCTGTTGGAATACCGTATCAGCCGGAATCAGGCTAAGTGCCCGTTCGATCGAATCCGGCACCCCGGTGTCACGGCCTTCCGGATCAACCAGCTCTCTTCCCATGAGCTGAAAGCCGCCGCACAAGCCCATAACCGTTCCTCCTTTTTCGGCAAAGGAACAGATTTTTTGGGCGAGACCGGTGTCTTTTAAAAAGCGAAGATCCGCAAAAGTGCTTTTTGTACCTGGAATAATGACAGCATCCGGCTGACCAAACGTATCCGCACTGCCCACCCAGCGCACACTCACATCTTCTTCAAATGCAAATGGTTCTATATCACTTCCATTGGATACGTACGGCAGACGGATAACAGCAAGCTCTATATGGGCTCCCTCCCGCTTTACATTGCGGATCGAAAGAGAATCCTCTCCTTCAAGCGCATGCCCCGGCAAAAATGGAAGAACCGCGAGAACAGGGATACCCGTATAATCTTCGATCCACTTTTTCCCGTCTTCAAAGAAAGCAGGGTCACCGTGAAACCGGTTTACGATAATGCCTTTTACCCTCCTGCGTTCTTCTTCCTCTAAAAGAGCGAGTGTTCCGACAAGCGAGGCAAACAGGCCGCCGCGGTCGATATCTGCTGTTAAAAGAACGGGCACATCCGCAAGCTCCGCCGTTTTCATGTTCACGACTTCCCGTTTTTTCAAATTCATTTCAACGGGACTGCCAGCACCTTCAATCACAAGTGTATCGCCCAGCTTTTCTACTTCTGCCAGCCCTTTTTGAATAGCGGAAATGGCCTGCTCATAATAGGACTTTCTGTACGCCATGCCGGACATGACTTCAAGCCGTTCCCCAAACAGCACAATTTCCGACGAACCATTGCCCGCAGGCTTTAAAAGCAGCGGATTCATGAAGGGACTGGCCTCAAGGCCCGCCGCCTCGGCCTGCAGTCCCTGCGCCCGGCCGATTTCTTTTCCGTCAGCTGTCACATAGGAGTTATTCGATACATTTTGCGGCTTAAATGGAACAGGCCGGTATCCCTTTTGCAAAAGAAGACGGCAAAGAGCCGTCGCAACGAAGCTTTTTCCCGCATCGGAAGAGGTTCCCTGAATCATCACTCCGCGCATAAAATCCCGCCTTTCTTGACAATGGGAATACCGTGCTCTACTAAAATAGCAATCTCGCATTCCTGTACAAGCCGCTGGTGAACCATGCCGAGCTTTTTCGCATACTGCGCCGTCAATTCACCCGGCATCGGCTCGAATGACAGCTCGTTGGAAACAAGAACGACCGCATGCGTCCGGCCAGCCAGTGAAAGCAAATCACTTACGATTCGTTCGTCTGCTTCGGAGGCAGGCTTGTCCTCACGAAAAAACTCACCGGCCAAAAGCGTCGTAATACAGTCGACCAGCAGTATATCAGACGGCACTGTCTCGATCTGACCCAGGTCAACAGATTGTTCCACCGTTATCCATCTGGCACCTGAGTTTGCCCGGCGATCTTGATGGTGCCAGATACGTTCCTTCATTTCGCTGTCTGTCCGCTGTCCGCATGCTGCATAAACGAGACGGCTTTCCTCACAGGCTAGCTGCATCGCTAGCTTTTCAGCCAGGCTGCTTTTTCCGCTGCGGACACCTCCTGTAATAAAAACGATCATTGCGTCTTCCACTCCTTTAGAGCAGTGAGCAGATGCTCATTTTCCACCCTTCCTTTGACCGCGGAACGAAGCCATTTTCCATCCAGCCCGCGAAAGTTTTCTGTATGGCGCAGGACAACACCTTTCCCAAGCAAAAAGCGGAGCAGCGGCTTTTGGTCAACGAGTGCCGGATCCCGCAGCAAATAAAAATTTACAGCAGATGGAAGAACCATAAATCCTGCTTTCACCAGCTCACTTGTGCTCCAATCCCTTTCCTCTTCAATCCACTTTCTAGTCTGCTCGGCATGGACCGTATCCTGCGCGATTTTTTCGGCAGTCCGAAGCGCAACCGCGTTTACATTCCAGTGAGGCTGGTAAGGTGTAAGGGCATGAATGATTTCCTGTGAAGCCGCCACGTAGCCGATGCGCAGGCCGGCGACCGCGTACATTTTCGTCATGGAATGCAGCACCGCTAAATGCGGAAACGAAGCAATCTCTGTGATCAAAGACTTCCTGCTGTTAAAATCATAAAAAGCTTCATCCACAACAACCCATGTGCCAAACGGGCGGGTTTGGCGAAGCAGCGCAAGCAGCTCTTCCCTTTGAAATACCTGTCCGGTTGGATTGTTTGGCGTGCAGAGAAAGAGTACGGCTGCTTCTTTTGCCTGCTCGGCCAGTTCTTCAATTGGCAGCACCCAATTTTCCGGGTCAACCGGCACATGCCGGATCTCGCAGCCGTACGCCCGGCAGGCATCTTCATATTCAGAAAAAGCCGGCGTTGCAATCACCACTTTGCGGCCGGCAGCATGGCGGGCAATAAAATGAATAATCTCGGCCGCTCCATTGCCGAGCAAAAGATTTCCCGAGCCGATGGAAAATCGGGCGGCAATGGCTGCTTTGGCTGCTTTACCGGACGGGTCCGGATAGTCTTCCACCACTTCAAAAAGAGACGGCCATGTTTCTTTGAGCCAGCGGGGCGGCCCATACGGATTTGTATTTACACTAAAATCTATTATGCTTTCCGGCTTTTCTACGCCCGATGCCTGATATAAATGACCGGGGTTAGCCCCATGTGATGGCAGCTTCATAAATGATCACTCCTGCAAGGAACAGCAGCACAAATAAATAAGCAGCCCGTTCCATTAATTTAGCGGCTTCGATAATGTGTTCCGCGCGGCGGGGACGAATGGCATCTCCCATTCGGGCACGGTCTGACACAATGCCTTTGTATGTATTTAATCCACCCAGCTCAATTTGAAGCAGCCCCGCTACAGCTGCTTCGCACCAGCCGCTGTTCGGCGATGGATGCTTTTTCGCATCGCGCCGTACGATATACCATGCATAACCCCGTCCTCCCTGCGGCTTTTTGGCCGCTAAAATAAGCAGGACGGCGGTCAAACGGGCAGGAATAAAATTAACTATATCATCAAAACGGGCAGATGCCGTGCCGAACCTGCCGTACCGTTCGTTTCGATATCCAACCATCGAATCACACGTATTGACAGCACGGTACAGGAGGGCGGCTCCGCCTCCGCCAACCATTGCCCAAAACAGCGGAGCGATCACGCCATCCGATGTATTTTCTGCGACGGTTTCCACTGTCCCGCGCGTAATCTCCCCTTCATCAAGCTTTTCCGTGTCACGCCCGACGATCCAGGAAAGCTTATGGCGCGCTTCCTTCATATCGCCAGCAATGAGCGGATGATACACATCCATTCCTGCTTCTTTCAAGCTTCGCGGTGCAATTGATGCCCAGATCATGACGGCTTCTAAAGCAATGGAGAAAAAAGGATGAAGACGGGCAGCGAGTGCCAGCGCGCCAAATGAACATACGCCGGTCACGAAAAGAACAACGGCCAGCATAGCCAATCCTTTTTCGAAACGGCGGGCTCCTTTATTCCACTTTCTGTCCAACAAAGCAATCAGCGCTCCAAACCATTTAACCGGATGCGGCCAGCTGCGCGGATCACCAACAAGCCGGTCCAGAAACAGGGCGATGACGATTGCAGCCGCATGCCCGATCACAGGCCGCCCTTTCTGCGAGCTGTTTTTTCAAGAGACTCCGTCACTGATTGATAGACCGCCCGGCCAATCGCAATGCCAAGCGGCGTAACCGATCCGGCAGACTGCTGATAGGAACCGTTCTGTGTTGCTGCTATTAATATACTATCTGTTGAGGTGCCCGTTGCCGTTGTTCCCGTATTCACATCCAACACTCCTCTATCCGCAAGCGCTTTTGTTTTTGCCTCGGTAGCTGTCATAATCCCTTGGACAAAAGCTTCTTCTGATAATTTTCCATTTACAAAAACCCATATATTGATCGTTCCTGGCGCAATATGCTGCTTCCAGCTGCTGCGCGGATGCGTAACATCTACGGCATTGCCGGCACCAGCTGTTGCCACCGCAAAAACATAAGCATCTTCCTGCACTTCTCTTCGCCAGGCCGCATCCTCCATATAAACGGCCGTCATCATTCCAACGGTTTCCTGCAGGTTAAATCCCTTTTGCGTAAAATAAGCAGCCGCTTCCTGCTCATAGTTATCGATATTGTAATGCTTATCCACATGGCGGTTTACAAACGTGCTCCTCCATCCCCAGCCGGCGCCAATCACGCCGGATGACAGCGATTTAAGGGGAACGGGTGAACGAAGCACCAGGTGCCCGCCATGATGCTCAAGCAAATGCGCATCAATGTCAACGGCTTCTTTTGACAGGACTCTTTCCGGCAGGATACTGATCTGTGGCTTTGGCACTTCCGGATGCGGCTGCTTTTGTACCTCTGTGCTGTACACATCCCGAATTTCCTGCTCCACCATCAGATCAGCCGGCTGGCCAAGCGCATGAATCCTTCCTTTGTTCATAAGCAGCAGCCGGTCACAGTATAAAGAAGATAAATTTAAGTCATGAAAAATGGAAACGACCGTTAATCCATCTGCTGTCATTCTTTTCAGCAAATCGAGCAGGTCTTTTTGAAAAGGCAGATCTAAATGGTTGGTCGGTTCATCAAGCAGCAGGATTTCCGGCTCCTGCGCCAGCGCCTGCGCAAGGAAAACACGCTGCCGTTCACCGCCGGACAGGGCAGACAGCGGTTTTTCAGAAAACGCTGCTGTTCCAGTCCGCTGCATCGCTTCCTGTACCATTTCTTCGTCTCGCTCAGTCCATGATTTAAAAAAACCGGTTTGGTGCGCGTACCGTCCGAGCGAAACCGTTTCTTTTACCGTATAAGCAAACTGGCTGGACGTCATTTGCGGAAGAACCGCTATAATGCGCGCCAGCTCTTTCGGACTGTATGAATCAATCGGTCTTCCCTTTATGAGAACTTCTCCCGCATCCGGCTTGATCAGCCCGCTGATCATATTCAGTAAAGTTGATTTACCACTTCCATTCGGTCCTAAAATACCGAATAATTCTCCCTGTTTAACAGAAAAGGATACGCCGCGGACAATAAGCCCGCTTCCGTATCCTCCTGAAAGCTCGTTCACTTGCAGCATCACGCGACGCCTCCTTTTCGTTTTCGGTTCATTAAAATAAGTGCAAATACCGGTGCACCAATCAGCGATGTAATGACGCCAATGGGCAGCTCTGTCGGCGAAATGATCGTACGGGCGGCAAGATCTGCTATAATCAAAAATCCACCGCCGGCAATCATGGACAAAGGGAGCAAATGTCGATGATCAGGCCCGATCAAAAGCCGTACAAAATGAGGAACCACGAGGCCGATAAATCCGATTGTACCGGATACCGCAACGGCCGCTCCAGTTAAAATGGAACCTGCAATCAGTACGAGTATTTTCTTTCGCTGAACATTCACTCCCAGGTGTTTCGCTTTCTCTTCTCCAAATGACATGGCGTTTAACTCTGGCGCCAAGTACAGCAGAAGGAGTGCACCTCCTGCAAAAAACGGCAGCATCAGCTGTACATAAGGCCATCCCCGCATTGACACACTGCCAAGCAGCCAATTGATGATTTGCCGGAGCTCTTCCCCGGTAAGGGCAATCATGAGCGAAATAAATGAGCCTAAAAACGAACTGAAAATAATACCGGTTAAAATAATGGTTTCAAGTTTCATCGATCGTTCAATGGCCTGCGCAAACAGCAGTACACAAAAAATCGTCAGCACAGCCGTCACTATACTTACGACGGGAAGCGTAAAGCCGCCCAGAAACGGAATAGATACATGAAAAAACAATACAAGAACCGCTCCTACCGATGCACCCGATGAAACACCAAGGGTATATGGATCCGCCAGCGGGTTGCGGAGCAAGCCTTGAAAAGCAGCTCCCGCAATCGCCAGTGAGGCCCCAATCAGTCCTGCCAGTACAACGCGGGGAAAACGGATTTCCCATACAATATTATCAATGGACGGATCTATATTCCCTTCCGTTCCAACGATATGATGTGCTAGAATAGCCGTAATCTGGCTAAATGGCACCCTAATCGTTCCCGCTGCTGTTCCGGCAAATGCGGCAGCAGCCAGAAAAATCAGCGCAATGATGTAAGCCGTTTTTTTATTGAGCAAAAACGTCTGGGTAGACCGCTTCCGCAATGGCTTCAGCTCCTTCTACAAGGCGCGGGCCAGTCCGGCTTGTAAGATCCGCATTTACTTCAAATACTTCTTTATTTTTCACTGCATTTACATTGCTCCAGCCTTCACGCTTTAACACACCATTCACTGCGTTTTCAACATAACCTCCATAGTTTAATAGGATAACATCTGGATTTTTTTCAATAACCGCTTCCTCTGTTACCTGCGGCCAGCCCTCTTGATCGGCCATCGTATTATTAATATGAAGCATGTCGAAGATTTCATTTAAAAATGTACCATTTCCTGCTGTATACAAGGTCGGATCTACTTCAAAGAACACGCTTTTTTCGTTTTCTTCTTTAATAGAAGCAGCTTTTTCTTCAAGGTCGGCAAAGCCAGCTTTTAATTCTTTTACTTCTGTTTCTGCTTCTGCCGTTGTTCCTGTTGCTTCACCAATTAACTCAAATGATTGATACATTTCATCAATGCTCGCTGCATTGTTGATCACAAGTACATCAATACCAGCATCACGAAGCTGTTGAATGCCTGTTTCCGCAGCAGCCCCAGCAGAATCATGCGCCAGCACTAAATCCGGCTTTAAGCTGATGATTTTCTCAACGTTAAACTCCATTCCGCCTACTTTTTCTTTGTTTTTAACATCTTCAGGATATGTATCATTATCCGAAACCCCTACGACTTCCTCACCCAACCCAAGCTCATACACAATCTCCGTATTGCTCGGCGCGAGTGTAACAATACGTTTAGGCGCTGCCTCAATTTCTACTTTTTGATTGTCAGCTCCTGTAACGGTCACAGGAAAAGCAGCGGTTTCTTTCGCCGGCTCATTTTCTTTGGCTGTATCAGTCTTTTTTTCTTCCCCGCCTCCGCAGCCTGCTAAGAGTGCTGCTGATAGTCCAAGTGTAATCCACGTTTTTTTCATTTGTATTTCCTCCTTTTTTAACACACAAAAAAAGCACCTCTGGTTAAAAAAAGGCGCATGAAGAACCCGAAATCAGGGTTCGTCACACCACCTATCCGCGCAGGTTTTTGGTGCATGAGCAAGGCAGGTCTCCTGGCTTATGTTCATCACACCCGGCGCCTTCCCATGCTTTTGCACAGTGGCAAGTCTGCCGGATGCTCCCATTTACAGTGGCGGGACCGCGCTGGACTTTCACCAGCTTCCCTTTTCAGAATCCGCACAAAGCGGCTTCACCTTGCTCATTTCCTATATGTTTTCCGTCATCGCTCATTATACCCGAAGAAGAGTCGAAACTGAATACTTTTTAAATATTCCATTTTAAAGAGTGAGACGAAGGTTTATTGTTCAAAATAAGTGGAAGAGAAGGAATAAAGGAGGCGGGCTCCATGAACGGACTAACAGTCTTTCTGATTTTGGCCGTCATCATCATTGTAGGTTTTATCTTAATCCGCTTTATCCGCGGCTCATCCTATCCTGCCGATGCGCCTAAAGTTGACAGGCCGCCAGATGAAGAGGGCCAATTTATTAATCATCGTGACCCTTCACATAATGACAAACTTTAAAGAGAAAAAAACGGCTCCAACATAAACAATATGTTGGAGCCGTTTTTCTGCACATTTAAAAAAGATAATAATAAGGAAGAAAAACGATCCACTTTCGAACTTTACTATCCGTGTACCGGTTTTTCAGCGATTAGAATGCCGTCTTCATCTGCGTACACATATTGCCCTGGCACAAATTCCGCGCCACCAAATGTGACCGAAATATCCCTTTCTCCCTCGCCTTTTTTCACGCTTTTAAACGGGTTGCTGCCGAGGGCTAAAACACCGATATTTTGTTTGGCAAGCTCTGCTGTATCACGCACACAGCCATTGATAATGATGCCTGCAAGTTTTCTTTCTTCCGCAATTGCACCAAGCAAATCGCCAACAAGTGCACAGTTTTTTGAGCCGCCTCCATCCACTACAAGAACATGCCCGGACGGAATCGCCTGCAACGCCTGCTTTACAAGTACATTGTCTTCAAATACCTGCACGGTTGAAATAGGCCCATGAAATTGCTTTCTCCCCCCGTATGACTTCAGCTCAAGTCCGACGAGCGTGAGTTCTTCTGCATAATGATCACATAAATCAGCTGTTTTAATCACCTTTACCATCTCCCTTTTTCTTTAGGTTCGACAAAACCTGGTTGATCCCTCCAGGTTTTTATGAAGAAAACCCGGGGAAAAGAATGATAATTCATTTTGCAGGGAGGTTTATCATGAAACAGGTAATTGGCTTATTTGATGGAGAAATTGATGTGATTCGTAAAATAGAAGATTTAAAAGTAGAAGGATATGATCCCGCTAAAATAACAGCCCTTACAAAGGATGCCGATGTATACTTAACCATCCAAAACCGGACGGAAGCAAACGTAGAAACAGCCGGTCCTTCCTTAAAAGAAAAAGTAAAATCAATTTTCACCCGTGAAAAGCCGGTCAAAGACGCACTCATTGATTTCGGCTTATCCGAAGAAGATGCGGAAAAATACCATGAAGGGCTCGCAAAAGAAAAAGTGCTGCTCGTCACTGACGAACAGCACGCCGGTACTGCTTAAATAATAGCTGCACTGCTTCGCCGGCAGCACCTGGAAATGCCTTTTCACCAAGTGCCCGCAATGGTACGATTTCTTGAATGGAATTGGTCACAAACACTTCATCCGCCGCTTCTGCCTCGGCCGGCGTATACAGGCCTTCCTCAACGCGGAGACCTGTATCACGGGCAATATCCATGACAAATCGGCGGGTAACGCCGCCCAAAATACCTGTTTGGAGCGCTGGCGTGTACAGCGTTCCTTTTTTAGCCCAAAACATATTCGATACTACGCCTTCTGCGACAAACCCGTCTTCGGTCAAAAATATCCCTTCTATAGAAGGATCACTCCCGGCTTCCCTTTTTCCAAAAATATTATTTAAATAATGATGGGATTTCAGCCGGCTTTTACCTTCCGGACGGTTCCGCCTCGTTTCAAGCCAAACACCCCTCTTTTCGGTCATTGGCCCCGCGGATGCCACCTTTTTTTGAAACACGATCACATTTGGTTTTTGATACGGAGCGGTCTGCAGCCCAATGTCTCCTTCTCCGGCTGACACATTAAACCGGATGTACGCGTCACGCCATCCATTTGCTTCTTCCAGCTGCGCTAAAATATCCAGCACTTCTTCACACGCAACGTGCAGATCAATATGAAGCTCCTGCAAGCTTCGATTGAGCCGGTTTAGATGCTCGTCGAGTAAAAAAGGCGTTCCGTCATACGTGCGAAACGTTTCAAATACGCCAACACCATATAAAAATCCATGGTCAAACGGAGAAATACGCACTTCACTGTTCGGGATAACCTGTCCATTTACGTATGTGAACATGGCCGCTCCTTGTACGTATCCATAAAGTTTTGCAGCATTTCTTTTCCATATTCGGTCATGATAGACTCTGGATGAAACTGGACCGCTTCCACCGCGAGTGTTTTATGGCGGATGGCCATAATTTCACCTTCTTCTGTCCAGGCCGATATCTCAAAGCAGTCCGGCAGTGTCTCTCTTTTTACAATCAGTGAATGATAACGGGTTGCCCGAAATGGGCTTGGCAGTCCTTTGAAAATCGTTTTGCCATCATGAAAAACAGGCGACGTCTTGCCATGCATCAGCCGCTCAGCGCGCACAACATCACCGCCGAAGCTTTGTGCAATCGACTGCTGGCCAAGACAAACCCCAAAAAGCGGAACCTGTCCTGACAGCTTTTCGACTGTCTCCAGGCTGATCCCCGCTTCATTCGGTGTGCACGGTCCCGGGCTGATCATCACAAAATCCGGTTTCATTTCCTCAATGGCGGCAACCGTTATTTCATCATTCCGCCGGACAACCAGATCCTCACCAAGTTCTCCAAGATATTGAACAAGGTTATACGTAAACGAATCGTAATTATCAATCATCAAAATCATGTGTGTGCATCCTCCGCAAGTTCCATCGCCTTTAACATGGCGGCTGCTTTTTTCAGCGACTCTTTGTATTCATATTCCGGCTTTGAGTCAATGACAATGCCTGCACCGGCCTGGACATATCCATAGCCGCCCGCACTAAGCATGGTGCGAATGACAATGTTTAGTTCCATATCTCCGTTATAGCCAATCCAGCCGATGGAGCCTGTGTAAATGCCGCGGCGTACCGGCTCAAGCTCTTCAATAATTTCCATCGTCCGCACTTTTGGCGCGCCGGTAATCGTTCCGCCCGGGAAAACAGCGTCAATCACATCAGCATTTGTTTTCTTTTCCGCCAGCTCTCCGCACACATTAGACACAATGTGCATGACATGTGAATACTTTTCAATGACCATAAATTCATCCACATGAACAGAGCCGTAGCGGGAAACACGGCCCAGGTCGTTGCGCTCCAAATCCACAAGCATTACGTGCTCAGCTCGTTCCTTTTCATTGTCGATAAGCTCTTTTGCAAGACGCTCATCTTCAGCGTCATCCTTACCGCGTGAACGCGTCCCAGCAATCGGCCGGGTTGACAGCTTCTGTCCGCTTTTTTTCACCAGCAGCTCCGGAGAGCCGGAAACGACTTGAAAGTCCGGTGTTTGAATATAAGCCATATAAGGAGAAGGATTCAAGTTGCGAAGCGCCGCGTACACAGCAAGCGGCGGTACGGTGAGGGGACGGGCACGGCGAACCGACAAATTCACCTGGAACACATCTCCTGCCGCAATATATTCACGAATCCGTTCAACCGCTTCTTTAAATTGTTCCTCCGGGAAAGAAACGTCTGTTTTATCCGTTCCCTGTCCAGATGTCCAATCTACCGGTCCCGCTGGGTCACACCATGCTTCAAACCACTCATCCAGTCCTTCTTCCGTTTCGGCAAGCTGCATCACAAAAAGCTCATTCGTGTGATGATCAAACGCCGCCCACTGATCAAAAAACAAAAAGCATGTATCCGGCAGGCCGGTATCATCCTCAGCGTGATCCGGAAGATCTTCGATAAATCGGGCATAGTCATAGCTGATCCAGCCAATAGCGCCGCCTTGAAAATCCGGCAGCCCTTCCTTTCTCGGTACTTTGCGTTCGTCAAGAAGCGAAATAAGCGCATGGACCGGATTGCCGGCTATCCGCTGCTCCTTCCCATCTTTTTTTACAACAAGTCCTTCTTCAGCGGAAACCGCGATGGCAGAAGGCTGAATACCCGCAAAGCTATAGCGGCCGCCCCGGCCGCTTTCAAGCAGTGCATGATGGGACTCATTTTTTGAAAGTGCTGTATATTGGTGAAAAAATTGCTCATGTGTATATGACGTTTTTCGGTAAAAAATGTTCACGTGGTGCCACCTTTCGCATGTTGTTGCCCTTATCATAATACGGCGGCACCCATTTTGAAAATGTTATTTCACAGCGATAAAACGATTGACCGTAACGGGATATTTAGACGACACAAGTTCTGTCCAGCCGTTTAATACAGCTTCTTGTGCTGACTTGGCGGACAGCTGCTGAAATAAGATCGTGGAAAAGCCGGCCGCTTTTAGTCTCTCCCAGTAACCGGCAAGTGATTCGGCGTATGGGTAGTCTGATGCCGAAGGCAGAGAGCTTGATTCTGCAAAATCCGCAACAAACCGGCCCCCTTCCTTCAGCGCTTCATAGGCTTTAGCGGTCCATTGTGCTCCGTCCGCATACGGATGAACAGACAGCGGCGCTGCTACTGTATCAAATTTATGCTGCTGAACCTGCGCAAACGAAACGACCGGCAAAACGGCTGCGCCTGCGTCTGAACACCGCGCTGTCAGCGTTTCAGAGCCGCCGATAATCATGACACGCTCTCCCTGCTGAGGTCGAATAGTAGTATATAAATTTCCTTGTTCAATCTTTAACGGCTTGTCTGTTTTGTTTTTGACGGTCATGACCGACGCCTCCTTTTTAAAAATAAAAAAACCTTTCTTCACGAAATAAGAAGAAAGGTTTTCTAGTTAGTCTTCTTATCTCTCAGCTTTCGCTGCAAGAATTAGCACCGTGCCTTCCATAGGTCGGTTGCCGGGTGTCATAGGGCTTGTCCCTCTACCTGCTCTTGATAAGATGTATGCAATTGTCCGTTTATTTGTTAAGGAGGATTATGACATGTTTCATTTTACCTGTCAACCATGTTACAATTTTTAAAAAAACAACGGAGATGAAAAACATGAAAATTGCCTGTCTGCAAATGGATATAGCGTTTGGCGACCCGGAAGCAAATTACAGCCGGGCGGCAGACTTTTTAAAAAAAGCAAGCGAAGCCGGCTGTGAGCTGGCTGTGCTGCCAGAACTTTGGACAACCGGCTATGATTTAACGCGCCTGAATGAAATTGCGGACCGCGGAGCAGAGCGGGCCAAGCAGTTTTTAACAGAGGCAGCCCAAAAATACGGCATGCACATCATTGGCGGCTCGGTTGCCAATGATACGGGCAGCGGTGTTAAAAATACAATGATTATCGTTGACAAAGACGGCCGCCTCATTCATGAATACAGCAAGCTGCACTTGTTCCGGCTCATGCATGAGGAAAAATATTTAATTGACGGCGAGGAAGATGGTTTGTTTGAGCTGGCCGGTGAAAAGATGGCTGGATTTATCTGCTATGACATTCGCTTCCCGGAATGGTTCCGTAAACAAGTTGTAAACGGCGCCCGTGTTTTATTCGTTCCTGCCGAATGGCCGCTCGCCCGTGTAGATCACTGGCGCACACTGCTCACAGCGCGCGCGATTGAAAATCAGACTTATGTGATCGCCTGTAACCGGTCTGGTTCCGACCCTGACAATCAGTTTGCCGGGCATTCTATGATTATCGGCCCGTGGGGTGAAGTGATTGCTGAAGCAGGCGAAGCGGAGGAAATGCTTATCGGTGAAATAGATTTTGATGCGATTGATGAAATCCGCAGCCGCATTCCTGTTTTCGAAGACAGAAGAACATCGTTTTATTAAGCAAAAAGCGCCGCTGGCACATGCCGGCAGCGCTTTTTTTATGGAGCCAGGGGTATTTTCTGCAAGCAAAAATCCGTCCATTATGCGTGGACGGTCTTGCCCTTTCATTTCCATTCGTACGGTGTTTCCTGGTAGACATAGTAGTTAAGCCAGTTTGAATAAAGCAAATGAGCGTGAGAGCGCCATTTATTTGGCGGACGATTAGCAGGGTTGTTGCCTGGAAAGTAGTTTTCCGGCATGTCTATCTCAAGGCCTTTCGCACAGTCACGCTCGTATTCTTCCGCGAGCGTAGTTGCATCGTATTCAAGATGTCCGGTAATCATAATATTCCGTGCATCTTTTGACATGATGAGCAGCGGTCCTGCTTCTGGTGAAGAAGCGAGCAAAATCAGTTCATCATTCGCCTCAATCGCTTCCTGGCTGACATCAGTGTGACGGGAAACCGGTGCCGAAAATACATCGTCAAACCCGCGCAGTAGTTTTACAGTCGGATCGGTGATTGCATGTTCATACACACCAGAACATTTTTTAGGCAGTTCAAACTTGCCGATGCCGTAATGGTGATACAGCGCTGCCTGTGCTCCCCAGCAAATATGCAGAGTAGACGTTACATTTGTTTTTGCCCAGTTCATAACGTCCTGCAGCTCCGCCCAGTAGCTGACCGCTTCAAACTCCATCAGCTCAATCGGCGCTCCAGTAATAATCAAGCCGTCATAACGGCGGCTTTTCGCTTCTTCAAGCGTAATATAAAATTGCTCGAGGTGGGATTTACTTACGTTTTTTGATTCATATGTGGCCGTATATAAAAACGAGACATTTACCTGGAGCGGCGTATTACCAAGCAGACGCAAAAGATGAGCTTCTGTTTTTTCTTTTTCCGGCATCAAATTCAGAATTAAAATATTAAGCGGGCGAATATCCTGCGTTCTGGCACGATCCGCGTCCATGACGAATATATTTTCCCTTTCCAGCACTTCGCGTGCCGGCAGCTGATGCGGTATATTAATCGGCATAATGTTCCTCCCTACAAGTCATAATGAATAAACAAACGATACAAGCAGTAGCCTAATAGATGTTCCCTGCTCTTGTTTCTGAAATCATTATAGACACCTTTTTCAGAAAAAAACAACCGTCCCAAATCATTATTCTAAAATAATAATAAGGAACGGTTGTTTGATTATAGTTTTAAGTTTTTCAGTGCATCTGCCAGCGCCGTATTCACCGGTTCATCCTGGTTTTGTTTTTTCAGGTACTGATTCACATCACGCTTTGTTGCCGCACCCTTGCCACTTTTTTGCTTTCTTTTTTCGAATGCAGACAGCTTCTCCCGGTGGCCGCATTTGCATACAAACAAGCGGCCTTCTCCTTCGCCCCGCATTTCCATTTTCTTGTGGCAGTTCGGGCAGCGGGCGTTTGTTACACGGGCAACCTGCTTGCGGTAGCCGCATTCGCGGTCCTGACACACGTGCATTTTACCCTTTTTCCCGTTCACTTCAAGCAGCAGCTTGCCGCATTCAGGGCATTGCTTGCCGGTCACATTATCATGCTTGAACTTCGCATCGCTGTTTTTAATTTCATTTGTTACGCTTTTTGCATAAGTGCGGATTTCCGCCATAAACGCCTCAAATTTCAGCTTTCCTTTCGCGATTTTCTCAAGCTTTTGCTCCCAGTCCCCTGTCAGTGCGGGCGTCTGCAGGTCTTTAGGAACAAGATCAAGCAACTGCTTTCCTTTAGAAGTCACACGGATGTTTTGCCCCTGCTTTTCAATTAAAAACGTATTAAACAGCTTATCAATTACATCTGCGCGAGTCGCTACCGTTCCAAGCCCGCCTGTTTCGGTTAATGTTTTCTTCACGTCCTGGTCTACATTCATCACCTTCGACGGATTTTCCATAGCGGATAAAAGAGTGCCTTCATTAAAAAACGGCGGCGGCGTTGTTTCCCCTTCTGTCGGGATCAGCTTGCTTACCGGCAGCTGCTGATTTTTCTCAACAGCCGGCAGTGATGGCTCCGCGTCTTCGTCCTGGCCATATACTTCCTTCCAGCCGGCAGACTTGACCACGTTGCCTTTAACGGTAAATATTTCTCCGCCAATGCTGGCTTCAATGACCGTCTGCTCGTACTCATATGGCGGGAGAAGCGCAGCTAAAAAACGCTTTACGATCAAATCGTAAATTTTCCGCTCTTTGTCGCTCAGCTCATTGAGTATTGGCGGCTGTTCGGTTGGCACGATGGCATGGTGATCGCTTACTTTTGCATCGTTTATAACCGATTTGCCCGGCTGAATGCTACGGCGCAGCACTTTTGCCGCAAATGGTGTATACGGACGCACTTCTACTGCTTCCACCCGCTCTTTTAAGGTAGACACCATATCCTGCGGGAGGTAGCGTGAGTCTGTACGCGGATACGTAACAAGCTTGTGGCGCTCATACAAATTTTGCATGGCATTCAGCGTTTCTTTCGCTGAGTAGCCAAACAGCTTATGCGCGTCACGCTGCAGTTCTGTTAAATCATACAGCTCTGGGGCATATGATTTTTTCGCTGTTTTTTTCACATTCGTAATCACTGCCTTGGCGCCTTCGATTGCTTCTATCCGTTCATCACGCTTTTCCTTTGAAAATGTCCGGCTGTTTCCTTTTGCATCCTGCCACGTCAGTTTCATGCCGCCTGCAGATGCCTGGATGCCATAGTAGCTCTTCGGCTGGAAATTCTTGATCTCCTCTTCCCGTTTGGCAATGATGGCAAGCGTTGGCGTTTGAACACGTCCGCATGACAGCTGCGCATTGTACTTCGTTGTCAAAGCACGCGTCGCGTTGATCCCGACAAGCCAGTCTGCTTCTGCCCGGGCAACGGCAGATCGATACAGGTTCTCGTATTCGCGGCCGTCGCGAAGTTTTTGAAACCCTTCCTTGATCGCTTTATCCGTGACAGATGAAATCCATAAACGCTTCACCGGCTTTTTCGCATGGGCTTTGTCGATAATCCAGCGTGCAACCAGCTCTCCTTCACGTCCTGCATCGGTCGCAATAACGATGGTCGAGACATCTTTTCGCAGAAGCTGTGCTTTTACCGCATGAAACTGCTTGCTCGTCTGGCGGATCACCACGGTTTTCAACGTATTTGGCATAAGCGGCAGGTCCGCTATGTTCCACGTTTTATATTGATCGCCGTAGCCCTCCGGATCCGCATGTGTTACAAGGTGGCCAAGCGCCCATGTGACAATATATTGATTTCCTTCTAAAAATCCGTTCCCTTTTTTGCTGCATCCTAGAACGCGGGCAATATCACGGGCAACGGATGGTTTCTCTGCAAGTACAACGGTTTTGCTCATATAACCATCCTTCCTATTGGTGCACTGTTTCTATTATATCACACACTTAAAAATTATTCTGAAATAGCAACCAGAAAAAGGACAAGAGTTAGCGCATATAAGTAAAAGGGAAAAGAACGAAAAAAGGAGGCGATTTTGTGCGAATTTTTTGGCTTAATTTAATTGGCTTTCTTGTCGTTGTGGCCGTAAACAGCCTGGCAAACGCTATCCCCCTTAATAGACAGACGACCAGCGAGATTTCCGACAGAATAAACGTTCTTTTCACACCGGCCGGCTATGTATTTTCGATTTGGGGATTCATTTATTTCTTACTGCTTATTTGGCTGCTTCGGGGCTTCAAACCATCTCATATTGATCGGAAGATTCATGTGCCCTTTTTATTCAGCTGTGCCTTTAATGCAACATGGATTTTTCTTTGGCACTATGAGTTTTTTGTACTTAGTACATTGGTGATCATCGCCCTGCTCGTTTCACTTATCATCATTTACTCACGCATAGAAAGGGAACACTTTTCTTTTTGGGACCGGTTTCCATTTTCAGTTTATCTCGGCTGGGTCAGCGTGGCTGTAATGGCTAATATAAGCTATACGTTAACGTATTATGAATGGAACGGCTTTGGCCTTTCAGCTGCCATCTGGACGATTCTTCTGATTCTTTTAGCTTCTGTACTGGCTGTGACGTTCCGCTTTGCACACCGGGACCCCGTATATCCGCTTGTGTTTGTTTGGGCCTTCTCTGGCATCGCAGTCCGAAACTGGACAGATGAGCCTTTTATCGCCTTTACAGCCGTCGGAGCCGCTTTAATTGTTTTTCTCTCTTCTCTCTTCTCCCGCAAAAAATAGTATACTGAAAGAAAAAGAAGAGGAGGATTACCCATGTTTGCGCAAAAAAAAGGCGACATTCCTTATTTACTTGGCCTCATTTTTTTCTTTGCTGCCATTATTTATTTTTTCGCCGCCAACTGGCCCGGGCTTGACCGTCCGGTGAAAATCGGTTTAAGCATATCGATTTTGCTTCTTTGTGCCATACTGGCTTTTTTATACCGCAGAAGCCGCACATTTGCGTATCTTGGCAACTGGTGGCTGCTGCTGTCGGTTGTTGCGTTTGCGGTCGCCGCCGCGCTCATTGGCCAGATGTATAATTCACATGCGGATTCATACATGCTATTTTTCGTTACTCTGATCCCTGCCGTTCTCCTGGCCGCCTTTACCCGTTATCGGCCGCTGTACTGGCTCGCATTTTTACTGTTTGAGCTCACCTTCTGGCTGAAGCTGTATCCAACCGGTGCCTTTATTACCTACACAGATGGTGAGCAGCTGCTCATTTATTTAGGGGCCATTCTTTTGCACGGAGCGATTTATGTTTTCTGGCGCAAACTCCAGGAAGAAAAGCTTTCGTTTATATCTCTGGTTATCATGCAGGGGTGCGCGGTTTATTTGCTCGATACGCATATGCTTTATGATACGCTTGCAGGCAATATGGATTACCGTGCCGTTTTTCTGCTGCTTCATGCTGCGTATATTGTATTTATTGTTTTGTTTTGGAGAGCGTTTATCGGCTCACAAAAAAGCCATCCATTTGAATTAGGCGTTCACCTTTTGTTTTTCGGGTTATACGTGGTTCCAAATATGTTTTACATGACTTACCAGCTGCTTGGAGAATTTATTTTTTACACAGGTTTTCCGATGCTGCTTTTGCTTTTTGCTTTTAGTATTATCGGCCTTCGAAAAATTGCCTCTTCCGGCAGCATGCATGATCATAAATGGAGACGGTATACGATTACTTTTTTCACAGGAGCCCTGGCATTCATCGGCACACTGATTGCCGTGTTTTCTCTGAGCTCGTTTGTCGGCATGCTTTTCGGGTTCAGCGGAAACTTTTCGCTCAGCTTTCTCGTTCTCGCCCTTCTTTGCACGGCTGCAGGCCTGACTGTAAAAAAAGAATCGTGGCTGGTGGTCCGTCTCACACTTCAAATTACCGGACTTATCTTTTTGTTTTCTTATCTCGTGTCCGAATGGGATCGTACCTGGACAGCTTTTCTCCTTGCGGTTCCGCTCGTACTGCTGACTGTACTGCTTTTTAAACGAAATGAATCCATTCTTTATTATATATCAGCGAACGCTGTGCTTCTGTATGGCATTTTACGCCTGCTGACAGAAAATGATGTATCGCTTTCTGTCAGCACCTGGGTGTTATTCTCGGCTGCTGCAGGAAATGCGGTCGTGTTTCTTTCTTTTAAAGAGCAGCCTGTCGGCATGGCTGGTTTTTGGCTGTCCATTCTCTTTATGCTTTACTCGCTGACTGAAAAAGGCTGGGATTCTCTTTTTCTTCATGCCGTGTTTCTTTTATATATTTTCTGGCACCTTTTTAAGCCTGCTTCGGAAAGAAGGCTGTACCGCTGGCCGGTCTGGGCAGCTTTTATCGCCTTTTTTATCTGGAAATACTATGAGTACGCCTGGCTGCTTTTGCACAAGTCGCTTTCTTTTTTACTGATCAGCCTGCTGTTTTTCGTCCTTTGGTTCATCTGGGGAAGAAAACACACCGTCCCGGTTCCTGTCAAAAAATGGAGCGCCGGCCTGTTTGCAGTGGTGCTTGTACTTCAAGCTGCCTTTTTAATCACGACTGCCTGGCAGAAAGAACAGCTACTTCAAAAAGGAGAAGTGGCTGCGCTGGAGCTTGCTCCTGTGGACCCGCGCTCCCTTATGCAAGGAGACTATGTTCAGCTTGGCTACACCATCGGTACAGTGTACATCGATCAATTTTATAACAGCTCCACAGCTCCTCCGGAAGGAAAAATCAATGTGTCCTTAAAACCTACTTCAGAGTTTATATCTTATAACGGAAAACAGATTCCAGTCTATCAAGCAGAAGCGTTTACGCACCAGCAGCCAGACGGCCTGTTTATAAAAGGTTCCGGGCGATATGGCATATTAACCCTCGGTATTGAGCATTTCTTTATCCCTGAAAATACAGGAACAAAGTGGGAACAAAAAACACATGCGATTATCCGCATCGCTGAAAATGGAGATGCCTTTTTAGAAACCATTCGCTAAAAAACAGCCCGATTTCTTTCGTGCTGTGAGACTGTAGACAATTTATATGGATGACCGTGCACACGAATGGGATGGATCGGCGGCGTCCAGGCAGCTCCGCTTTCCATGGGGGCAGGCGCTGAGCCCACAGGAGTCTGCGCCGCCTTCCCGCCGCCAAGTGGCTTGCGACAAGATTGTAGATTGTACAGAGCGAATAAGGTCGTATCTTTCTGTTTAAAAAAGAGAAAAGGTCTATTCAGTCCTTGCTTATGGATCTGCACAACACTAGTGAAGCCTGGCGGACGAAGACTCCTGCGGGAAGTACAGTGAGTCGTGAGACCCCGCAGGCGCAGCCGAGGAGGCTCCCGCACTGCCCGTGGAACGCGAAGTCCGGCAGGCTTCACTTATCGGCTCTCATACAAACAGCTTACACTGCTTGGGTACAAAAAAATGAAAAGATATCCCGAAAACAGCTATACCCCTCTGTATTCCGACTATCCAACTTCTTTCAGGCTACTTTTGTCATGAAACTGTAATATGAAATACATAGAACTGTAACTCATTGTCCGGAATTTTCTGATATATTTACATCAACTTACATGTAACCGTTTAGCAGCGGCCATCAGACCGGAGGGACTAGCGTGAAAAAAGGATTATGGATCTTCCTTAGCATTTGTTTCATCATGTTCGGCGGCCTTTTGCCCGCTCAGCAAACAAATGCAGCTTACAACGCCAAGGCGGCAATCGCTGAAGCAAAGGAACATATGGGCACACCTTATCAATTTGGCGGTACAACACCGGCAGGCTTTGACTGCTCGGGATTTATCCAATACGTGCATAAACAAACCGGCTATTCACTGCCGCGTACAGCAGCCGATATGTACAAAAAAGGACAAGCTGTTTCTAAAGCCAACATGAAGCCAGGCGACCTTATGTTTTTTACAACGTACAAAAAAGGTGCTTCTCACGTAGGCATTTACCTTGGCAATAATCAATTTATTCATGCTTCCTCCTCAAAAGGAGTTACGGTTGATCAAACGTCTAACTCTTATTGGAGCAAGCGGTATATCGGTTCTAAAACACTAGATTAATAGCTCAAACGCCCGTCGTTGCTCCTATCAGCGGCGGGCGTTTTTTCGTTTTGAAAATGCACAAAAGACAGACTTCTATCATGATACTTATGACACACACAAGAAAACAGTTATGCTATAAGGAGGCTCACGGTTATGAAAAGAACGATTACATGGCAGCTTGGCGTTATCATTCATTATCGGCATTATTATCGCAATGCTCATGATCACTTCTGTTACTACTTATAAAAAAGCTTACGACAAATTATATGAAGCTGCCGGAATTGAAGCATATAGCTGTGCCAATATTACAACCGGCCTGATTACAGAAGACACCATACGTGCCGTCCTAAAGGCAGCAGCTCAAGCTCTCGGCACTCAGTTAAACTGAACTACTGGCCATAAAGCTATACTTTGAAACACAATATATTGTTGATCAAATCAGAACCCTTTTGGCGCTGGACGATCATTTAAAGGACCAAGGCTTTAACGTTGGAGACTCTTTTATATTGATGAGGAAGCGATATCCACACTGATCCAAGCAGGTCATCCTACCTACTCTAAAGTGTATGAGTACGGAGGCATGAGCCGCTTGTCAGGCTATGAATCTATTTATGAGAATGGGGAAATTGCGGCTGTCAGCGTAACATTGTATCCGAGCGGACGTGGGATGTTGTGAAAAACGGTATTTTAATCAGCTCGATTCCGATAGCTCTCGCTTCTATTGTTACCGTATGGTTAATTCGCCGCAAAACAAAACCAATCTCCGCTTTGATTGACCAGGCAAAAGAAATAGCTGATGGCAACCTTTCTGTTGTAAACAAGTATGATAAGACGCAGGATGAAATTGGTGATTTAGCCCGTACGCTAAATGGAATGGCCGCCAATTTCGGAAATGTAATGGGGACGTTAAAAGAAACAGCCGAGCAGTTAGCGCAAAATTCAACCCATACAGCCGAGTCTTTAACGGAAATGAAAATATCTGTGCAGCAAGTGTCTGCCAGCATGGGAGAGGTTGCTTCTTCCGTATCAGATTACTGCCCAGGCACTGACCGGCATACACGAGGCAGTTTCACAAACCATGCATGAAATCGGCGGAGTATCCCGGCTGACTCATAAAGAAGCGGTCAATTCTGCACGGGTTGTCGAACTAATCAGCCAGCTGGCCGCTACCATCCGTGAGATTGAAGACCGGACGGTAGACATATCAGCCGCCGCGCAGCAAACTCCCTCTGCCAATGACTCCGTGGCGGACCGGTCTGTTCAAACAAGCTTAGTGGCTGGAAAATTAAACGGCATTGTCGCTCTATTCCACCTTTTAAAAAAGAGTCTGCGAAAATTTCGCAGACTCTTTTTATTCAGCTGATGCTGATTCGGCTTCCATCGGCTTGGACTTTTTCACTTCAATCGCATGAATATGGTGACCTTCCGCATCGCGGATAATGAATTCATAGCCATCCTGCTCAATCGAATCACCAAGCTTAACATCGATGTTTTCAGTGAGCGCCCAGCCGCCGAGCGTATCTACTTCCTCATCAGAAAGCTCTGTGCCTAACAGGTCATTTACCTCTGAAATAAGCAGGCGCGCATTTAATAAATAATGCTTTTCACCAAGCTTTTGCACATCCGGTTTTTCATCGGTATCAAATTCATCCCGGATTTCTCCAACGATTTCTTCCAAAATGTCCTCAACTGTTACAAGCCCTGATGTACCGCCATATTCATCCATAAGCACAGCCATGTGAATACGCTCTTTTTGCATTTTTAAAAGCAGGTCGTGAATCGGAATGGTCTCAATCACGCGAATCACCGGCTTCACAAATTCTTCGAGCGGCCGGCTCCGATCGCTGTTCCGGTTTAAATAATACGAAAGCAGCTCCTTCATATTTACCATGCCGAGAATATTATCCTTATCACCATCATCCACCGGATACCTCGTATACTTTTCCAGTTCAATGATGGAGGTAATTTCATCCCACTTTAAGTCCTTCGACAGCGTAACCATATCGGTACGCGGCACCATAATTTCTTTTGCGACACGCTCGTCAAACTCAAAGATACGGTCTACATACTTGTACTCTGATTGATTAATCTCTCCGCTTTTAAAGCTTTCTGATAAAATGATCCGCAGCTCTTCTTCTGAATGGGCCATTTCATGCTCGGACGCAGGCTTTAGTCCGAAAATACCGACAAGTCCGCGCGCAGAGCCATTCAATGCTTTAATGAAAGGATACATGATTTTATCGAAAATAATAATGAGCGGTGAAAACTTTAATGTTACCCATTCCGCTTTTTGAATCGCAACGGTCTTTGGCGCAAGCTCTCCGACAACAACGTGCAGAAATGTAACCACCGCAAACGCAATAATAAAAGACAGAATGCTTGCAGCGGATGGAGCAACCTCGAAATGTTCGAATACCGGATGTAGTATAGCTTCTACCGTTGGTTCACCGAGCCACCCAAGTCCAAGAGCAGTAATAGTGATGCCAAGCTGGCAGGCGGATAAATATTCATCGAGGTTCGACGTTACTTTTTTCGCTGCCATCGCCCGCTTGTTTCCTTCTTCAACAAGCTGATTGATGCGTGACTGGCGCACACGAATAATAGCAAATTCAGTTGCTACAAAAAATCCGGTTAATACAATGAGTAACGCAAATGATACCAATTTAACAGCAATACCTATATCTATCAATATTCGGAAAAAGCAGTCTGACTGCTTTTTCCTCTCACCTCCTAGGGTAAAAAAGTAAGTTTTTCTGTACCCATGTTTTCTCCTATCATACCAAATGGCAAAGGATTTCTTATAATGATTCGTCTTCTTTTTTCACGATTTTCATGCCTTCCAGCGCAATTGCATAATGAATCGCATGTTTTAGCGTAGCAAAGCACTTTAAGTCGTTTAAATAAATGCCTTTTGAAGCCATCTCCATCCCCAGTTCCGGTGAAATGCCGGCGACAATCGGCACTGCGCCGATCAACTGAATGGATTGTGTCACTTTTTCAAGTGTGCTTAAAATCAAATTGTTCATTGCTTTAATGCCGGTAACGTCCAGAATCAGCATATTCGCTTTGTGCTCCACGATGGCCTGAAGCGCTTTTTCCGTAAAATCATCTGACCGCTCTTGATCAAAACGCCCCATCACCGGCGTAACCAAAATGCCGTCAAGAACCGGAATAATTGGCGATGACAGCTCGCGGATCAGCTTGCGCAGCTCAATCGTCCGGTTTTCAACCATCGCTTCAAGCTGGGTGATTGTCTGCTGCTCCCGTGTTTGAATATGCTCGCGCACGTTTTCCGACGGTGTTTTTGAAGATGAAAACAATTCAATTTCTTTATATGACTTTTCCTCGTCCGCCTCATACTCCGTTACTTTGTACCAAATTTTTTCCCCGATCAATCCGCTCAGTACGCCAGCCCAATGTCCTCCAAGAAATGTGCCCGCACCCTCTTTCCCCTGCGCCTGCACGACCTTGCTTTCCCAGTCATTGCGAATAGACAAAACCGCTCGGCGCTCTGCTAAGCACAGCCGCTTGAATTCTGTCGCTCCCCAGCCGGCCGATGCGTACATATTGGGCAGGAGCTCCAGCGTTTTTTCCACGCTCCATTTTTCTTTATAAAAACGGCTGACGATTTTTCCCGTCCGGTATCCTGCGGTTTCCATCACAACCCGGGCGGATTCTGCACCTGTTACTTCCTCAATCGTATCAATGAACGTTTTCAGCGCTGTTTTTGTCCAAAAAAGGACTACATCCGCTCCTTCAAACTGAAACAGCCCTTCTGCCCGGTCCCATTGAAGGCTCGTTCCATTGATTTCGAATTGCTGCTTTTCCTGCATCCATAATCCCTCCCGTGGTTTCTCATACAGTCATTTTACAATGAGTACCCGCCGTTTAACAGTTTTCTCCCGTTTTTTTCGGAAAATGATATAATGATCAAAAAGAAACAAGGAGTTTATATAGATGAGTATTTTATCAGTCAGCCGCTTGAGCCATGGCTTCGGCGACCGTGCTATTTTTAATGATGTGTCATTTCGTCTCCTAAAGGGCGAGCATATTGGTCTTGTTGGGGCAAACGGCGAAGGAAAATCGACTTTTATGAATATTATTACTGGAACGCTGCAGCCGGATGAAGGAAAAGTAGAATGGGCTAAAAATGTCCGTGTCGGCTATCTTGACCAGCACGCGGTATTGAAGCAGGGCATGACCATTCGCGATGTACTCCGTACAGCGTTTCAATATTTATTTGATATTGAAACAAAAATGAACGAATTGTTCGGGCAAATGGCGGATGTTACGCCGGAAGAGCTGGAGAAGCTTCTTGAAGAAACAGGTACGATGCAGGACTTGCTGACGAACAATGACTTTTACGTGATTGATGCCAAAATTGAAGAAACAGCACGCGGGCTCGGGCTTGATGATATCGGCCTTGATCGTGATGTACATGACTTGAGCGGCGGACAGCGGACAAAAGTACTGCTGGCCAAATTACTGCTTGAAAAGCCAGAAATTCTGCTGCTGGATGAGCCGACCAATTACCTGGATGAACAGCATATTGAATGGCTGAAGCGTTACCTGCAGGAATATGAAAATGCGTTTGTCCTTATTTCACATGATATTCCATTCTTAAACAGTGTGGTCAACTTGATTTATCATATGGAAAACCAAGAGCTGAACCGCTACGCCGGCACATACGAAGACTTTATGAAAGTGTATGAAATGAAAAAACAGCAGCTTGAAGCGGCTTATAAAAAGCAGCAGCAGGAAATTTCCGACTTGAAAGACTTTGTAGCCCGTAATAAAGCGCGCGTTTCCACACGGAACATGGCGATGTCACGCCAGAAAAAGCTTGATAAAATGGATGTCATTGAGCTTGCCGCAGAGCGTCCAAAGCCGGAGTTCCGCTTTAAAGAAGGCCGGACACCGAGCAAGCTGATTTTTGAAGCGCGCGACCTGGTGATTGGATACGGTGAGCCTCTTTCACGCCCGCTGAATCTGCGCATGGAACGCGGACAAAAAATCGCCCTGACCGGTGCGAACGGCATCGGGAAAACCACTCTGTTAAAAAGCCTGCTTGGTGAAATCAAGCCGGTTTCGGGTACAGTTGAACGCGGTGAAAATCTGCTGATTGGCTACTTCCAACAGGAAATGAAAACTGATAAGGGTAATACGTGTATTGAAGAGCTTTGGACGGAATTTCCGTCATTTACCCAGTACGAAATTCGGGCGGCACTGGCCAAATGCGGTTTAACAACCAAGCATATTGAAAGCAAAGTGTCCGTTTTGAGTGGTGGGGAGAAAGCAAAAGTCCGCCTGTGCAAGCTAATTAACCAGGAATCGAATATTTTGGTGCTAGATGAGCCAACCAACCATTTGGATGTGGATGCAAAAGATGAATTAAAACGGGCTTTAAAAGACTATAAAGGCAGCGTTCTGCTTATTTCCCACGAGCCTGAGTTTTACCGGGATGTTGTCACTGATATTTGGAACGGTGAATCCTGGACGACAAAGGTGTTTTAATGGGAACGCCAAAGCGAATTGCCCTGTCGTGGAGCGGCGGCAAAGACTGCATGATGGTTTTTCATATGTTAAAAAAACAGCCAGTCGATATTGCCTGCCTCGTCACTACAGTGCCGATTGAAACGGGACGCACATTCGGGCACGATGAGAAAATGGAGCTGATTGAAGCGCAGAGCAAAGCGCTTGGCGTTCCGGTTCACTTTATTCGATGCCGCTATGACCACTACACAGAGGACTTTATCCGTGACTTGCACGAGCTGAAAGAGTCGTTTCAGCTGGACGGGGTTGCATACGGGGACATTTATACAGACGCTCATTTTGAATGGGGAGAAAATACAGCGGCCGCTGCAGGGCTGCCCGCTCTTTTCCCTCTTCGTGCCGGGCCGGATCAAGCTTCCCGCATGCTAGAAGAATTTATTGATACACAATATAAAGCATTCATTATCCGTACTCGTAAAGGCGTGATCAGCCCAGACTTTCTCGGCCGGACACTCGATGCCTCTTTTGCGGCGGATATCGCGCAGACGGACTGCTGTCCGATGGGTGAAAAAGGTGAATTTCATACGTTTGTTTATGATGGACCGCTTTTTCAACACCCTATTTCGTTCCGCACTGGGGACGTTTTGGAGTCAGATGCTTCATTCCGCCTGGAGCTATTTTTATAAAAAAGGAGACAGCTGCAGCTGTCTCCTTTTTCTTGTCCGTACTTTGTCCGGATTTGTTTCCCGGCTTCAATTATTTTTTTCGCTCCGGGCCGGCTTGCTTTTTACCGGTAATGCTTTCCCTTTGAAAAATTCATATTTTTCGAGCTCTACGCCCATTTGGCGCGCCATTTTTTTCAGCTCTTTTTCTTGAAATTCACTTGTAATCAACGTGATGACTGTACCGTCCTCACCAGCACGTCCTGTACGGCCTGAACGGTGTGTGTACTCACGCACATTGTGGGGTGCCTCAAAGTGCAGCACATGGGTCAGCCCTTTCACATCGAGTCCGCGTGCGGCTACATCTGTTGCAAACAGAAGCGGTGCTTTGCCGTTTCGGAAATCCCGGATGGCTTTCACACGCTCTTCTTTGCGAAGCTCACTATGCAGCACCGCATTTTTAAGTCCTTTGTACGCCAGCTTCTCTGACATCACATTGACATCCGTAATGTCTTTGATAAAAGCGAGCATCCGCTCAGGCTGAAATACGCGCATGACCTTTTCGATCATTTGCTGCTTTTCTTTCCACGCGCAGGTAAAATAAAGGTGGCGCACCGTTCCTTCCTTAGGCAGGCTTCCTTTTTCGATGTGGACGGTTTCCGGATCCTTCATCAGCTCTTTCGCTTTCTCTTCAGCCGCAGCGGGCAGCGTAGCCGAAAACAGAGCAAGCTGGCGGTCCTTTTGTGTAGCTTTGATAATCGCTTGAACCGGCTCAAAAAGGGCAGTTGTAAATAGCTCATCCCCTTCATCCAGCACGATAAATTTCACTTCATGCATTTTTAATTTTTTCATTTGAATGAGTTCCAGAAGCCGTCCAGGTGTTCCGCAGACGATATGAGGCGGTTTTTTCAGCCGGTCCGTCTGCCGTTTAATGTTTGCGCCGCCAATCATGCCGGCAGATGTAATCACACCGCCGCCGAATGTGCGGATTTCTTCCTGTATTTGCATAATCAGCTCACGCGATGACGCCATGACGATCGCTTGAACTTGATTGCGCTTCGGGTCAATTTTCTCCAGCATCGGTAAAACATAAGCCAGCGTTTTTCCCGTTCCGGTCGGTGATTCAGCAATCACGTCACGTCCATTCAATAAAAGTGGAATGGCTTCTTCCTGAACGGGCATAGCCTGCTTAAAACCGGCCTTCTCCCATGATTCTTGTAAAAATGGCTGCAGTGATGATAAAAAAGCGGGTTGTGTTGACATAAAAGCTCCTTCATTGTTTTTTGTTTATTATCCATTTTTTTCTCATGTTTAACAATGACAAAATAAGGTTACAGTACAGAAAACGATTTCTTAGGAGATGAATCGAATGAATAAAAAGCTTGATCAAGGCAAAATGGACAATCCAGAGCAAATCGACACCGAAAACGAAAGCCTGTATGATAAATTTGAAGAAGAACAAAACGTAGATGCGATTCCACTTGAAGATTTGAAAATGGAACAGCGAGAAGAAAAGGACAAGCATAAAACAAAAGACTCTTCCTCAAGCCAAGAAAAATATCCGGATTAAAAGCAGCGGCCATCTTGCCGCTGCTTTTTATCTGGAAACGTACGGATTGCCTTCCACCCAAAAACGCCACGGATAATCCTTTGCTTCTCCGCTATTTGGAATGCCGATTCTGGGGCCGACGGCGATTTTTTCCGGTGTGAAGCCGTGGGCAATAAACAGAGGCGGCTCATCAAAACGACGCCCATAATCGATCATATGAATGCCAAGTGCTTTTGTCAGCTTGCCGGGACCGCTCGTTAAATTTTTCATCGGCATTTCTCCCCGCCGTTGGATCATTAAATCGACCCCATCGTACGGTTCCACTGCCCGGATCAATACAGCTTCCGGCAGTCCTTCTTCCCCGCTCACCACATTCACTAGACAATGTGTGTGCATCAAATAGGTATACACGCGCCCAGGCTCCGCAAACATCACTTCTGTACGCTTTGTTCTTCTATTATTATAGCTGTGCGCTGCACGGTCTAATGGACCCCGGTATGCCTCTGTTTCCACAATAAAGCCTGAAGCTGTGCCTTCTTCTGTTTCCTTCACAAGAAGGCAGCCGAGTAAATTGCGGGCCAGAGACAGCGTCGGTCCATGAAAAAACGCGTCACTAACCGGCTTATAGCTATAGCTGTTTGAACCGTTCTGTAATGTTTTGCCGGTCTGCTTCATTTAAAATATCCTCCTCTACTTTCGCCCGGACATAGCTGCCGAAATCGCGCACCTTTTTTTGAATGGCCGGGGTATTGTTATCCGAAATCATGTCTAATGCATCAAATACAGCCAAAAGGACAGACACGCGATCCCGCCCCGAATAACAAATTTCATAAAACGTTTCATATAAAATCTTTTCAAACGGACGTCGAGGGATGATTACTCTGTCTTCAAAAACAGTGTATTTTCCATCGAGGCGGCTTGCTTCATCAAGTGCCATCCCAATATGGCGGATGCCGTCAATTGCTGTATTCGGATCGTTCGCTCCCGGAGCCAGGGCCCGCAGCGTAATTTCAGCGAGCTTTTGAACGGCAAACTCCACATCCTGTACCGGCGTCCGTTCTTCACCGACTTTTACGTAATCGCGCACATCCCGATGAAACGAACGAGAGCGGTACATCTTAACGAGAGGCGTTTTTTTCGTTACAAAAGTTCCGATTGGTTCCAGCAATTCGATTACACAATCGTGTTTTTTCGCCGTCTCTAAAAGCTTTTCCCATTCATATAATTGAATGTAGCCTTTTTTACCGGAGATCAGCATTTCCGGTTCTCCCTCTGGCACAGGCGGATGCTCATCCACCCGGCTGCCTGCAACCTCCACTTTTTCAATGGTTTCCACTGCATCATCTGCCAGCCGGTCAATTAATTTGGTTACTTGAATAGAATCGGCCACATGCTGCAAGAAATGAGCAAAAAAACCGAGACAGACAAGCGCAATGCATACTCCCACTGCAGCAGAAATAACCGGGTCATCTGCATTTACTTCGCGGATAAACAGCAGGGAAAACATGGAGTAAACAAACCCGCCCATAAATATACCGAGAACCCGAAGCGTGACTTTATCATGAATAAAGTTTTGTAAAATACGCGGTGAAAATTGTCCTGAATAAGTGGTTAATACAACCATTAGTGTAGAAAAAGTAATCGAGGTCATCGTTAATAGAGAGCCTGCAATAGAGCCGAGAATGGTCTCAGACAAAGAAGTGCTGGTTAAAAGCCGGTCCGGCACCCACCTTTTGAGCTCTGCGTAATGCGAAATATCCATCCAAACCACTAAACTGGCCAAAAGGAGAGCGCCGATGCTGTAAATTCCCGGTACAATCCAAATATGGCGTGATAAATTTAATCTCGTCCGTTCCTTTATCATCAAACCACCTCTCTCTTCTTTTTTCCGTTTTGACTGTTTTCCAAAACATTTTCTGTTACTTTTCTGTTCGTTCCGGGTACAGTAAAGATAAGCATTGAATTTCAGGAGGTTATGTTTATGGAATGGATTGGCTGGATTAGTCTCGCTATTTTTGTGGCCGCGCTTATCTATCTTGCCGTTTCAGCGGTTAAAGCATTTAAATCGATCAAACCAAAAGTCGATCATTTAAAAGCAGCACAGCAGCGTATTCAAACAGAAACGGATAAAATCAAAGGCGAAACAGATGAACTAAAAGTTCATCAAGAACACATTATGGCGGATGTTGATCATGCAAAACAAGCGGTTACATTAACCGTAAATGAAGCAAAACAAATTCCACAAAACGCCAAATTTTTTGCCAAAACAGCGGTCGACCCAATAAAAAATAAAAAAACTGCTAAGGCTTAAGGTGATAGGAATGAAAGGCTTTTCGGATATGTGCCGAAGAGCCTCTTTTTTTTTACATTTTCATTTAGTTCGTTATAATGGTTACCGTTACGCAAAAAACAAGAAAGGATGTTTGAATGAGTTTTTGGCTGTTATTTTCAATTGGTATTTACATGGCCGGCATGTTGCTGATCGGGTGGTTAGCGTATCGAAAAACGTCTAACTTAACCGACTACATGCTTGGAGGCCGTGGGTTAGGTCCTGCTGTTACGGCGCTTTCTGCCGGTGCATCAGACATGAGCAGCTGGCTCCTGATGGGACTGCCGGGTGCCATTTATGTATCGGGTGTTAGTTCAGCATGGATTGTATTTGGATTAACTTTTGGAGCTTGGGCAAACTGGCTTTATGTAGCACCTCGGCTTCGCGTTTACACAGAAGTAGCAAATGACTCCATCACTATTCCCGGTTATCTGGAAAGCCGCTTTGATGACCGTAAAAAAGTGCTGCGTCTCGTATCGGGCATTGTCATCTTAGTTTTCTTTACGTTTTACGTGTCCTCTGGTATGGTATCCGGCGGCGTATTGTTTAATACAACGTTTGGACTTGATTATCATGCAGGACTTCTGCTTGTGACGGGAATTGTTGTGGCTTATACATTGTTCGGCGGCTTTCTTGCAGTGAGCTGGACTGATTTTGTACAGGGAATTATTATGGTTTTGGCACTTGTTCTTGTACCGATTGTGGCGCTTATCGAAATTGGCGGACTTGGTATAGCTGTATCAGAAGTACGATCTATTGATCCGAAAATACTGGATATTTTCCAGGGACAAAGTGTGTTAGGCATTGTTTCATTGATTGCATGGGGACTAGGCTACTTCGGGCAGCCGCACATCATCGTCCGTTTCATGGCGATCACGTCCAGAAAAGATGTGAAAACAGCGCGCCGGATCGGCATGAGCTGGATGATTTTCTCTATCGTTGGAGCAATGTTTACCGGTTTCCTTGGCATCGCGTATTACTCGATGAACAGTCTTACGATCGGTGATCCGGAAACGATTTTCATTAAACTAGGTGGAATTTTATTCCATCCATTTATTACAGGCTTTATTCTGTCCGCTATTTTAGCGGCCGTTATGAGTACGATTTCTTCGCAGCTTCTCGTCACATCGAGTTCGCTCGTGGAAGACCTGTACAAAACGTTTTTACGCCGTGATGCGTCCGATAAAGAGCTGGTATTTCTTGGACGTGCCGCTGTACTGGTCGTTTCTGTTATCGCGCTTGCGCTTGGCTGGGAGAAAAATGATACGATCTTAGGGCTTGTCAGCTATGCTTGGGCCGGGTTTGGTGCTGCGTTTGGACCGGCAATTCTGCTCAGTTTGTACTGGAAGCGAATGACGAAATGGGGCGCACTCGCCGGAATGCTCGTTGGAGCCGTAACCGTCATCCTCTGGGCGGAAGTCTCTGCACTGGCAGACTTCCTTTACGAATTAATTCCAGGATTCGTTCTTTCTCTTTTAGTGATTATCCTCGTTAGTCTGCTGACAAAAACAGAGGGTAAAACGGAAGAACGATTCAACGAATTTACCGCGAAAATGAAAGAATAAGGTCCAGCTCTTTCTTTCGTGCGGTCAGTGAAATATAATAGGCATACATGACCTTAACAGAGAAAGGCTGGATTCACTTGGAACAATCATCTAACTTTATTCGCACGATCATCAAACAGGATCTGGAATCAGGCAAACGGGATTATGTTATCACCCGTTTCCCGCCTGAGCCGAACGGCTATCTGCATATTGGCCACGCGAAATCGATCGTCATCAACTTCGGGCTTGCTGACGATTTTGGCGGCAAAACGAATTTGCGTTTTGACGATACAAACCCATTAAAAGAAGATCAGGAATATGTGGATTCAATCAAAGAAGACGTTGCCTGGCTTGGCTATGAGTGGGATGAACTTCGCTATGCATCCGATTATTTTGACGAAATGTACGCACGCGCTGTGCTACTAATTAAAAAAGAGCTCGCTTACGTGGACGACCTGTCTGCTGACGAAATCCGTGAATACCGCGGTACACTTACAGAGCCAGGGAAAGAAAGCCCGTACCGCACTCGGACTGTAGAAGAAAATCTTGATTTGTTCGAACGGATGAAAAACGGCGAATTTGCAGACGGAACAAAAGTGCTTCGGGCAAAAATCGATATGGCTTCCCCTAATTTAAATTTGCGTGATCCCGTTTTATACCGTGTTTCTCATGCGTCCCATCACAATACGGGCGATAAATGGTGCATTTATCCAATGTATGATTTTGCGCATCCGCTTGAAGACGCGATTGAAGGCGTGACACACTCTCTTTGTACAACGGAATTCGAAGACCACCGTCCTCTTTATGAATGGGTAGTCCGTGAATGTGAAATGGATATGCAGCCACAGCAAATCGAATTTGGCCGTCTAGGCCTTACCAATACGGTGATGAGTAAGCGGAAATTAAAACAGCTTGTGGACGAAAAGCATGTAGACGGCTGGGATGACCCGCGCCTTCCGACCATTTCCGGCATGCGCCGCCGTGGCTTTACAGCAGAAGCAATTCGCGAATTTGTGAAAGAAACAGGCGTATCGAAAAACTCTGGTGTGGTGGATTCTGCTATGCTTGACCACTTTGTCCGTGAAGACCTGAAGCTGAAAGCACCTCGGACAATGGGTGTACTCCGTCCATTAAAACTTGTCATTACCAATTATCCGGAAGGCCAGGTTGAATGGCTGGATGCGGAAATCAATCCGGAAAATCCAGAAATGGGTATGCGGAAAATTCCGTTTTCACGTGAGATCTATATCGAGCAGGAAGACTTTATGGAAGAACCGCCGAAAAAATATTTCCGCCTCTTCCCAGGCAATGAAGTTCGCTTGAAACACGCTTACTTTGTTAAATGCGAAGACTTCATTAAAGATGAGAACGGCAATGTAGTTGAGATTCACTGCACGTACGATCCACGCACAAAAAGCGGTTCTGACTTTAATGAACGGAAAGTAAAAGGAACGATTCACTGGGTAGATGCAAAACACGCAGTACCTGCTGAATTCCGCTTGTATGAGCCGCTCATTATGGACAGCGAAGAAGGCGAGGATACAGAAGGCAAAACGTTCCTCGATTATGTTAATAAAAACTCGCTTGAAACATTAAGCGGATTTATTGAGCCAAACTTGAAAGATGTAGATGTACAGGAAAAACTACAGTTTTTCCGCCACGGCTACTTTAACGTAGATCCGAAGCACTCCGAGCCTGACAAGCCAGTCTTTAACCGGATTGTCTCTTTAAAAAGCTCATTTAGATTGTAATGGCAAAAAACCCGCCGTCACTCAAGACGGCGGGTTTTTCTTTATTTTTTTTTATTTTTCTTTGCTGTTTTTTTACTTCTTTTGCCTGGTTGTTCTGTTTTCGCTATCCCCTCGTTCCATGGCTTTTCCCGTGCCAGCTCTTCTTTGATTTCCTTTTTAGCTTCTTCTATCGCTTCTTCTTCAATTTCAGCTTTTACTTCCTGCTTAATTTCCTGTTCGACTTCTTCCTTCACTTCTTGTTTCATTTTTTGTTCGACTTCTTCTTTTAATTCCTGTTTGATTTCCTGCTTAATTTCTTGTTTTACTTCCTCCATGAAGTCCTGTAACAGTTCGTTTTTTCGGTTCTCTTTATGATCCGGTTCTTCTACATCTGTTTCCGGAAGCGCCCAAACGGCAACAGAACCCGGATTGACCAGGAATGTGGCACAGCCGTCTTTACCTATTTCGATAATCTCATCACGGGAATTCAGCATATCTACCCACTTTTCGCCGGCTCTTTCTTCTCCGACAAACATATGCTTTTCTCCACCTTCTTCGCTGTTATTAATGACAACCGCACAGCCGGAGCGCTCAATTTCTTTTACGCCGCGCCGCACCCAGCCGATTGTATTCGGGTGGTCAAAGTAATCTTCCTGATCGCCATATGCTTTATGTAGGCGGCAGTATAAAAGCGGGTCAATTGCTTCTTTTTTCCCTTCTATTGGATGTTCGCCACTAATTCCATAATAATCACCATAAAAAACGCACGGATAACCATCATGCCGAAGCAGCGTCAGCGCATACGCACTTTGCTTGAACCAGTCTGCCAGAAAGGACTCAAGCGATTCTCCCGGCTGCGTATCGTGATTATCAACGAACGTTACGGCGTTTTGCGGATAATTTTGTACAACCGTGCCATCGAAAATTTTTGATAAATCATATTTCGCCCCTTCCTGGGAGGCCGTAAATAAATTGTATTTTAAGGGCACATCAAACAAATGAATCCGGCCGCCTGTTGCTTCAATCATATGAGCGCATGATTCGAGATCAGGCACCCAGAATTCACCGACAAAGAAGAAATCCCCATCATGCTCCTCTTCTACTTCTTTCGTAAATTGATCAATAAACTTGTAATCAATATGCTTGATCGCGTCAAGCCGGTATCCGTCACAATTTAATTCTTCTGCCAGCCATTTTCCCCACTTAATCATTTCTTCCCGCACAGCTGGATGTCGGTAGTCAATGTTGGCGAACATTAAATAATCATAATTGCCGAATTCGTCATCTACATTTTCATTCCACTTTTTATATTCGCCTTCAATTCGGAAAATACCGGTCCGATCCTCTTTAGCATCATAATCAGTGCCATTAAAATGATCAAATGTCCAAATAAAATCAGAGTACTTTCCTTTTCGTCCAGGGAATGTAAATTTGGTCCATCCTTCAATATCAAACGGCGCTTTTGAAATTACTTTTTTGCGATCAAGCTCGTCCACTTCCACAACTGCAAACGTTTCGGTTTCATCCGCTCCCGCCTTGTGGTTCATCACCACATCAACGTAAACATGAATACCGGCTTCATGGCATGCTTTAATCGCTTGCTGTAATTCCTCTTTTGTGCCGTACTTTGTTGGAATGGTTCCTTTTTGATCAAACTCGCCAAGATCAAATAAATCGTACACGCCGTATCCCTGGTCCTCGGCCGACTGTCCTTTCGTAACCGGCGGAACCCATACGGCACCGATGCCTGCTTCCTTTAATTCTTTTGCCCGCTCGGCAAGCCTTTTCCAATGATTTTGGTCGGCCGGCAAATGCCACTCAAAAAACTGCATCATTGTACGATTTCGCTCCATCTTCATCTCTCCTGTCTTCCTCTTGTGAAAAACTGTATAAACTCTTTATACCCAATTTGCAGAGAAAATGATCAGATTGACAAAAATAAATCGGCTGCCTTATACAAGGCAGCCGATGGTCGTTAAGCTGTTTGAATCGCCATCGCAATTTCATCACAGCTCGGAAATTTCGGGCAGTGCACACAATCCGTCCAGACTTTCTGCGGCATCTCTGTTTTTGAAATAATTTCAAATCCGCATTTTTCAAAAAAGGCGACTTGATACGTTAAGGAAATCAGCTTTGGAATCCCAATTAATTCAGTTTCTTCTATAATGCGCTTGACGAGCATCTTTCCAATGCCCCGTCCTTTTGCGCTGTCTTTCACCGCAAGCGAACGAACCTCAGCGAGATCGTGACCAAGTATCGCAAGGCTTGCGAGACCAAGAATCTCTCCATCTTCTTCTGCAACAGAAATCGATTGCAAATTTAGAATGAGCGAGTCTTTCGTTCGTGGCAGCATCAGCCCTTCTTTTGCATAATGATTCACAAGTTCAAATATTTGCTCCACGTCACCCAGCACGGCTTTGCGCACTTTAATCATGATATCTCACCCTTCCCGCTTCTCTTTTATCCTTTTATCTTACTTGATTCCGTAAAGATGTCAATACTATATATTCATTTAGTTTGAATAATTATTCAAATACTCTTCGCGTTCTCCCTTGTTTCCGTGTATAATAAAAGCATTGACATAAACGTATAGGGGGATTTTCTTTGACTCATTTTCCAAAAGGCTTTTCATCCTGCTCACTCAATGCAGGGATAAAAGACGACACACTTGATTTCACCATTATTTACTCAGACACACGGGCAGCGGCTGCGGCTATGTTTACGAAAAACCAATTCTGCGGTGCACCGATTGTGATTGGCAAAGAGCATGTGAAAGACGGTTACCTGCAGGCGATTGCCGTTAACAGCAAAAATGCCAACGTGGCGACCGGCGAAAAAGGGCTTCAGGATGCCCGGACGATGACGGAAGCGGTTGCGGCCGAGCTTGGAATTGACCCTTCTGATGTGCTTCCTTCTTCTACCGGTGTAATTGGCGTACCGCTGCCAATCGAAAAAATTGTGTCGGCTGTGCCCGGCTTAAAAGCCGAGCTTCGACAAGACGGCCTTGAGCAATCTGCGAAAGCAATCATGACAACCGATACGTACCCGAAATTTCGGACCCGCAAAATTGGAGAGGTTACGCTTGCTGCAATGGCAAAAGGATCCGGCATGATTGAGCCGAATATGGCGACAATGCTTAGTTATATTTTAACGGATGCAAAAATAGAAGCAGACGATTTAAAAGCAATGCTTCAGCGAGCGGTAAATGTATCGTTCAACAGCGTGTCAGTAGACGGCGATACAAGCACAAGCGATACAGTCGCGGTCATGGCAAACGGACTGGCAGGCGAAGTGAACCTGGCCGAGTTTGAAGCAGTACTGACGGATCTCTGCATCGAACTGGCGAAAGAAATCGCCCGGGATGGAGAAGGAGCGACGAAACTTGTGGAAGTCCAGGTTACAGGGGCTGACAGCGATACCGTGGCGAAGAAAATCGGTAAATCCATTATTAACTCGCCGCTTGTAAAAACCGCTCTCTTCGGTGAAGACCCGAACTGGGGCCGGATTATGTCCACGATTGGCAACTCAGAGGATGCCGTTGACACTTCTTCTGTTTCCGTTTCTTTTGCCGACGTATATGTATTCCAAGACGGTGCACCGACAGAAGACAAACGCGCCGAGCTGGAAGAATATTTAAAAACAGATGAAGTACTCATTAAAATATCGCTCGGAACTGGAACGGGTGCTGCTACCGTATGGGGCTGTGACCTTTCCTATGATTATGTGAAAATTAATGGTGAATACACGACGTGAAGCTCTGCCCGCCCCTCTCGGGCGGGCTTTTTGCTTTTTTCATCAACCTGTGTTACTCTTTGACTAACGACCGTTAGGAAGGAAACTATTATGAAAGAAACTATTAAAAAAGCGGCTGCGGCTCTTTTTGCCGAGTATGGGTATGCCGGAACATCACTGGCGCAGATCAGTGAAAAAGTCGGTATTAAAAAGCCCTCTCTTTACGCTCATTTTAAAAGCAAGGATCACTTGTTTGAATGTATTATGGAAGATGCCTTTGATGCGGAAACAAAACGGGTTGAAGAAGCAAGTGACTTACACAAGCTCCTTCAGTCTTACCTTTTTCTTTATGAGGAAGATGCGCTATTTCGATTTTTGCTGACAAGCTCTTTTTTCCCGCCTGATTTTTTAAAGAAGCGTATTTTAGAAAAGTATGATGAATATCTTCACGCGCTTGAAGAAAAAGTAAAAACGGTGCTGCCGCCCGATTCTGTTCATGCAGAAGATGCGGCCGTCATGTATACGATTATTTTAGACAGCTTATTTGTTGAGCTGTGTTATGGAACGCGGGAACGCTCGCAAAAGCGGCTCGATACAGCTTGGCGTGTGTATGAACAGGCTTTTATGAAAGGACAGAAAAAAAGATGAATGTAAAATGGTTTCTCGTTCTCGTAGCGGGATTTTTTGAAGTTGGATGGGCAGCAGGATTAAAGCATGCCGATTCACTGTTTGAATGGATGCTGACCGCAGCAGCGATTGTGATTAGTTTCCTTCTTTTGCTGTATTGCTCAACTCAGCTGCCGGCTACGACGGTTTACGCCGCTTTTGTCGGGCTTGGTTCTGCCGGTACCGTTCTGCTTGAGATGACACTTTTTGATGAGCCCTTCAGCTGGATTAAAATTGGCCTGATTGCCGTGCTCCTCATTGGGATAATTGGATTAAAGACCGTTACGGTTGAAAGAGATGTGACTGCTTCATGAGCTGGGTATTATTAATTTCAGCCGGTTTGTTGGAGGTAGTCGGCGTTGCCGGAATGACAATGGTCAGCGAGCAAAAAACAGTCCGTTCTTTTCTCGTTATGTTCGGCGGCTTTGGATTAAGCTTTCTTCTTCTTACCATTGCGATGAGCTCTCTTCCAATGGGAACGGCATACAGCGTCTGGACAGGCATTGGAACCGTCGGCAGCGCGCTGGTCGGCATGATTGTTTATAAAGAGCCTCGGGATTCTCGACGGATTCTTTTTATTGCCATGATTATTAGTTCAGTCATTGGCTTAAAGCTCGTTTCATAAAAAAAACTGCCCGAAGGCAGTTTTTTGTTTTTAGATAAACTTCGTATTGAGCCAGCCGCAAAACAGGACGTAATCGCTTTTTACACGCTCTTTGTATGCCATAGACATAAAAATAAGCTGTGTCTCAAACGCGTCATATTCTTCCCCAATGGCTTTTAAAATTTCTTCCTCACTATGGTAGTCAAGCAATGAATGTTCGATGTCACGGTCTGCACGGGCATGAATTTTTGCCGCGATGCCGCCGAACACTTCAAGTACTTTATCAAATTCCTGATTATTTTCGATATCTTCCGGCTTGATTCGTTTTTTGTATGGCGAGCGCTCCCGCACGTAAAAGTGGCGGTTATCAATCGTGACAAAACCTAGAAACGGATCGTCATAGTGATGCATCGCTTTTTGGGTCATCACTACCCGTTCACCTTGATGGCCATATCTCAGCCAAAATTCTTCATCGTACGGCATGAAGTAAGCAGGAACCGGTGCGCGAACTTCCTTCATTTCTAAAATAATATCATCAAGCTCTTGTTCGCATTCTTCTTTTCCTTCTATTAAAATGTAAAAGCGATCGAGACCGATCGAAGCTGTTCCGGAGCCGCTTTTGCGAACAATATGCTTGATTTCATAAAATTCGCTTTTCTTTCTGTCTTCTTCATCAAGGCTTTCTACATACTGGCACCAGGCGGCCTCGATTTTTTGCTGTTCTTTCTGTGTAACAGGCTGGAGTTCTTCAGAAAGTGCAAACATCCGCCTGCCCGCTTCTTTAACGGTCCAGCGGTCAAGCAGTCTGGCAAGGTCACGCTTTTCAAGCTTTTTGAGTACTTTCCGGATCGGTCCTTTCGTGTTTCCCTCTGTGAAAAACAGTGTCACCGGACTCTCTTTGCCTTTTACAAACTTTTTCAACTGTTTGTAATAAGCTTGAAGAAACGCACGCATTCTTTCTTCAGAATCAGTAAATCCATATTGTTCACAATAAAGTGCAATGCTGACCGTCATGCGGAGCAAATCATATACATAGGAACCCATATAACCTTCATCAAAATCATTTACGTCATAAACAAGTTCCCCTTCACTGTTTTGAAATGCCCCAAAATTCTCCAGATGCATATCACCTTGAATCCACGTCGGCTTATCTTCCGGTGTATGGAAAGAAAATGGAATTTTCGTTACGTCATAGTAAAATAAATACGCATTGCCCCGGAAAAAACGAAACGGATTTTCCGCCATTTGCCGGTATTTCTGTTTTCGTTTATCATGACTCAGGCCGGTGATCCGTGAGTCAAATTCATTCAGCACCGTTTCCAGCATATTGCACCGAAGTGTCCGGCGCGTTTTTTGCACTTCGGTCATCCAATTTTCAATCATCCCTACCCCTCCCTCGTCTTTTTTATTTTACCACAACAAAAAAGAGCGCGGTTTGAAAAAACAGCGCTTACGCAGGGAACCATATTTTGGCCAAATAAATGACAACAGCGACCGTAACGCTGCTCAGTATCGTCGTAACGATCACTGCCTGAGAAGCAAATTCAGGATAATTATCATACTCAAGTGCCAAAAGCGCACTATTCCGCGAAGTCGGAAACGAGCTGGCAATAAACATAGCTTGTGCCAGCGTGCCATGCACATTCAAGATTGTAATCACGAGCAGCCCGATTGCGGGAGACAGAAAAAGCCGGGTAAAAACAGCCAGCACAAGCGGCTTTGAAAGAGAAGTAATTTTCATATATGCACACTGAGCGCCTAATGTAAGAAGAGCCACTGCCAAAAATGCGTTAGAGGCGTTCTGAATGGGCGACCATAAAAAAGAAGGGACGGTCACACCGGCCGCCTTCAAGATAACCGCTGCCACAAGAGCATGAAGCACTGGCAGCTTCAACACTTTTTTTAATACTTTCTCACCTTGGGCAGAAGCAGAAACGGAATTGTAAAACCCCCACGTGTAGGTGAGCAGGTTTTGAAAAATCGAGATAATAATCTGAACCGACAAACCGAGCGGGTTCGCCGCGAAGACAAGACCGCTTACCGGCAGCCCATAGTTGCCGGAATTGCTTAACACTCCGCTGTTTTGATAGCTTGAGGACAGCTTCCGGTCAAAACCGGCTAGCTTGGAAATAAGGAGCGCTGCCACAATTAAAAGTCCATTGAACAACAGCAAATAGGCAAAAACAATCCCGGCTGTTTTGCCCGATAATTCCGTTTCATATATATTGACGAAGCAAACCATCGGCAGAAAAAAGTTAATCGTAAGCTTTGATAAAGTAGGCATATGCAGCGTGTACTTCCGGTGCAGCACAGCCCCCGCAGCGATGAGTAAAAACATCGGTAAAATAATTTGAAGGAACACACTAGCGAAAACCAACATATTGAAAACGCCTCCATCCTGTCAAAAAAGAAAACGGAGCGCGGCGCTCCGTTTTCCCTGGGGATGTGATCCACTTCTGTTCACATCAGGGGATAAAACAAGAGTAACATAGTACATTATGAAGAAACAGGTTATTGCTATTTTATTCTTTTTGTTCATATTGTTCATGATCCAGGTGCTTCTTCTTTTAAAAACCGGCTGATCCATGCACTTACAATTTCAGGATATTCATGATGAAGCCAATGAGTTGCTTCATCTATTAACACGAGCTGCCCGTTCCCACATTGCTCGACACTTTTCTTGGCCAGTATAAGAGACAACGTCGCGTCTTTTCGACCCCATAGCATCCGTACAGGCACAGCTGGTCCGGGAGCTGGAATTTCATAAAAAGCCTGCTGCCGCATCGCTCTGTACCAATTGAGCATTGCCGTGACGGATCCTTGTTTTGTCCATGCTTCTTTGTACATATGCATATCCTTCTCATCAAAGGTTCCCGGGCGGGCGGTCACTTTCATCAGTTTTTCGAGCAGGCTGTACTCATTTCGCTTGAGCAGCCATTCCGGCAAAAACGGAAGCTGAAAAAAGAAAATATAAGCGCTTTTGAGCCATTGAAGGGGATATAACGGAGCGTTTTTGGCAAAAACAGCTGGATGCGGTACGTTCAAAATGACCAGCTTTTGTACAAAATCCGGATAAACAGAAGCTAAAAACCAGCCGACAATGCCTCCCCAGTCATGACCCACCACAAGAGCTTTTTCACAGCCGAAAGATTGAATAAGGTTTATTATGTCTTTTGCAACCACACCGAGTGTATAAGCCTCGAGCGGCTCAGGCTTGCTGCTTTTTGAGTAGCCGCGCATATTGGGCACGACCACCCGATAGCCTTGCTCCACTAAAGCATCAGCTTGCTTCTTCCAGCCATAGGAGCATTCCGGGAATCCGTGCAGCAATAAAACGAGCTCTCCATTCTCCGGCCCGGCCATTTCGGTGTAAAGATCGATTCCATTTACCTCAATGAGCCGCTTCGTCCATTTATATGTATCCACCTTCTTCACTCCTTTTCCCGAATGTTTCTTCGTCTCTTTTTTCATTCCCCTTCACTGCCTAAATATGCAAAGAGAGAATAGAAAAAGCTGCCCGGTTTTCGGACAGCTTAGTGTGTAGACAAATTCTTTCGCTTTTAAAAAAGAGCCGATAAGTGAAGCCGGCCGGACTTCGCTTTCCACGGGCAGTGCGGGAGTCTTCGTCCGGCAGGCTTCACTAAGTAGTGTTGAAGATCAATAAACAAGGACCGAATAGAAACTTCTCTCCGGACAGCTCTTCTTTTCTTATTTCGGCATATTCACAAACATTTCGTCTACAGCCGGTTTTCCTTTAACCAATCCGGTCTGTTCCATCCAATCGGCTGTTTTTTGCCACGTTTCTTCTTCCTGATAGCCAAATCCCTGCTCTGATTCCATAAGCGGCAGCAAAATATCCAGGCTTTCTTTTTCCACTTTTTCTTCAAGCGGGAAGTTTTCTTTTTCCTGATTCGCCATTAAGATATCCAATGCGCCGTCCGGATCTTTTTTCACATCTTCAAATCCTTTTTCGGCTGAACGCCAGAATGCTTCGATCAATTCCGGATTTTCTTTCCATGTTTTATCGCTCGTCACAGCAATTAATTCATAAAAAGACGGCACCCCGTAGTCAGTCAAATCAAAATTAGCGGTTTTGTACCCTTCAAATTCCAACAGCGGCACTTCGTGGTTAATATAAGCACCTACCACTGCATCCGCTTTTTTGCTGATAAGAGATGCGTTTAATTCAAAGCCGATATCCACTAAGTCTACTTTCGACGGATCACCGCCGTCTTTCTCCACCATCGTTTTCACAATCGATTCATTCAACGGAATTCCTGTGTAGCCAACTGTTTTGCCTTCCAAATCTTTTGGCGATTTAATATTGCTTTCTGCAAGCGACACAACCCGGTTCAGCGGCTCCCGTACAATGGCGCCGACTGATTTCACACCAACATTTTGCTCAGTACGCGCTACAATCACGTCCGGCTGATACGTAATGGCCATTGTTACTTGATCAGACGCGGCCATTCCAATCGGGTCTGTCGCATTTGCCGGGAATTGAATGTCCAGGTTAATGCCTTCATCTTCAAAGTAGCCCTTTTCCTTCGCTACATATAAAAAGCTGTGCACGGCATTTGGGTACCAGTCCAGCATAATGCTGACATCCTGTATCTCCTTTTGGCCGCCCTCCTCTGCTGTTTCTTTTGGTTTTTCTTCATTGGCTCCGCATCCTGCGAGCATAACCGCAGCAAGAGCCCCCGCTATCCATTTTTTCATTCGTTTTTCCTCCATTTCATTGACCGCTTTTCAAGCAGTTTAACTAATACAAATAACACAATGCCTACAATCGAGAGCAGCACAACAGGCGCAAAAACAGCCGCTCCATCAAACTGGGTCATCATGCGGCGGCTGAAGTAGCCAAGCCCGGCCTGTGCCCCAAGCCATTCACCAATCGCCGCACCAATCACGCTTAGTGTAACCGCGACCTTTAACCCTGAATAAAAGTGCGGCTTCGCAGAAGGCACCTGCACTTTAAAGAAAATATCCTTTTTTGTTCCGCCCATTGTGAGCATCAATTCACGCAGCTCTTTACTGCTGGATTTCAAACCATCAAATGTATTGACCGTGATCGGAAAAAAGGTAATGAGCACTGTTACCACGACCTTGCTCCAGATCCCATAGCCGAAGAACAAGATAAAAATAGGTGCCAGTGCGATGGTTGGAATCATTTGCGATGAAATCACAATCGGATAAAAAGCCCGTTCTGCCGTTTCACTTGCTGCCATCCAGACCGCCAGCGCCACGCCAAGCACAATCGAGATGGCAAGCCCGATTAAAATGATCGACAGTGTAGACGGCAGATGCTCTAGAAAAAGTGTTTCCCGAAGCTCCCAAAAACGAACCGCTACACCAGACGGAGACGGAAAAATAAACGGAAGATTCACCAGGCGTGCGGCCAGCTCCCATAAGCCGAATAAGGGAAGCACAATCAGCAGGGCAGGTCCATATTTCTTCATCACAGCTTTTTCACCCCGTTCCGCAGCTGATCAATCAAGTCATTTTTCAGCTTTATTACAGCCGGATCATTTAAATCCCGCTGCGATCTTGGGCGGCCAAGCGGAACCGCTACTTCCTCAAGCGTACGGACCGGTGTATCCCGGAAAATAAAAATCCGGTCCGATAAAAACAGCGCTTCATTCACGTCATGGGTAATAAAGAGGATGGTTTTCTCCCGCTGTTCCCATTGATCCAAGAGCCACTCCTGCATGGACAGGCGTGTAATAGCATCCAATGCACTGAACGGTTCATCGAGAAGCAGAATATTGGAACCGGTCAAAACAGAGCGTAAAAAGGATACACGCTGGCGCATACCGCCGGACAGTTCAGACGGATATTTGCCTGCTGATCCTTCAAGTCCAAACTCATCCAGCAGCGGTATAATGCGTTTGGCTGCTTCCCTTTTGGATATGCCGGCCAGCTCAAGCGGAACAGACGCATTTTCAAGCACTGTCCGCCACGGCATTAACAAGTCCTGCTGCGGCATGTAGCCGGTACGGCCATGCCGGCTTTTGAACTGCTCTCCATTTAACCAAACAGCACCCGTCTCCTCCTGTTCCAGTCCGGTAATGAGCCGAAACAGAGTGCTTTTGCCGGAGCCGCTCGCTCCAATAATCGTCACAAATTCACGGTCGTACACCGTCATATTCAACTGATTAAGGATTGGTTTTTTGCCGCCGTACGAAAACGACACATCCCGAAACTGGAGAACCGGCTTACGCATCGCCAGGCCACATTTCTCCGTTGTATGCCATGTCCCAAAACATGTATTCAAACCGGGTCGTGTTTAGGAAAATATCCTCAAGCCGTGCACGCTCCCGTTCCGACTTTCCATCCGCCTGCTCATCCATTAAATCAATGCACCACTGGGCAAGCTGGCCGAATTCCTCGGAAGCATACATCCGAATCCACTCACCGTACAGCTCATGGTCTGCAGCGCCTGGCCGTTTACTTAATTCCTTGCCAATCTCCCAGTAGCTCCAGGCACATGGAAGTACAGCCGCCATCACATCCGCCAGCGTTCCATTTTGAGCCGCGTGCAGCATGTAATGCGTATAAGCAAGTGTAACCGGCGACGGCTTTGCCGCTTCAAGCTCTTCTTCTGTAATGCCAAAACGTGCGGCATACTGCCGGTGCAGAGTCATTTCTTCGTTTAACGTTCCGTCTAAAAGTGCGGCAAACCGGCCCATCGTCGCCACATCTTCCGCTTTCACTGCTCCAATCGCAAACACTTTCGCATATTGAATTAAATACAAATAATCCTGCACCATGTAAAAACGAAACCGGTCGGGACGAAGCGTTCCATCTCCCATTCCCTGCACAAATGGATGCTGATGGTTTTGCTTCCAGATCGGCAGGCATTTTTCCCTCAAATGATCACTAAATTTCATTTCAGCGCTCTCCTTTCTTTTGGTGTGTCCAATTGTAAATAAACGCCGCCATCACTTTTGTGTAGCGAACGAGTTCATCAATGTCGAGCTGTTCGTTCACCGCATGCGCATGACGAAGCGCGCCGGGTCCGTAAATAGCCGTTGGAATCCCGGCATCTGCCAGCCAGCCGCCGTCCGTTACAGAAGGGGACACATCGAGTACAGGCTTTTCATGAAAAACCGTTTGATGTGCATCTATCAGTGCATGGACAGCCGCATGATGAGGATCCACCTCAAACGAAGGGAAAATTTCGCCCCGGTCTTCAATCATAGACGTACCGCCCCACTCAAACCGCGGCGGATTTTCCTGCATCCACAAATCGCTTTTGGCGATGTTTCCGATAAATTCTTCGACTTCCCGCGCTACACTTTCGTACGTTTCATTCGGATAAAAATGAACCGTAATCCATAGACGGCATTCGTCCGCAATAAAAGCAGCATGGCGTCCGCCTTCGATCACCGCTGGATTGATCGTCGTCGTTCCCGGCGGAAAGCCCGGATAGCTTTTCATTACCGCCCAGTGCCGTTCAAGCTCCTGCAGGCCGTGGATGATTTTTGTCATTTTTTCAATGGCGCTCGCACCCATCAGCCGGCCGCCTGCATGAATCATCTGCCGCCGTGTAGCATCATGAAAGGTCTGGTCACTTTTTAGCGTAATCCAGCCGGTGATGACACCGCCCTGTCCCTGGATGTGCAGTTCACTCGTATCAGCTACAAGCGCAAAATCTGCATTGTAGCCGTGCCTGCAGCACTCCAGCGTTCCGGCTTCGCCGACTTCTTCGCCGATTACGGATTGAACGATCAAGTCACCCGGAAGCTTTATGCCCGCTTCGTGAAGAAGCTGGATGGCAAACAGGGCCCCGGCCAGGCCGCCTTTCATATCCGCCGCTCCACGTCCGATCACAGCATTTTCTTTTACGATTGGCGTAAACGGGTCTGACTCCCATTGCTCATCCGGCGTTACTTCTGCCACGTCCATATGACCATTAATAATGAGACTTTTATAAGCTTCGCTGTTTGTTCCCTTTAACGTACCCACCACATTCGGATCGCCTGGGTATACATCCCATTTGTCAATTTCAAAACCTTTTGTGCTCAAAAACCGGGCAACAAACTGCTGGGCTTCTTCTGTATTGCGGGCTGGCGGTGCCGGTGTCCGAAACGAAATTAATGTTTTCAGCAGTTCAACCAGCTCTTCTTTTCGTTCATCTATTTGTTTATGTATTCCTTCGATCGTCTCTTTCACAGCTCTCTTCCTTTCCCAAACAAAAAAACCGTTTCTTCGCATGGAAGAAACGGTTGTGATGACATATCGGACATAAAGCGTCAAAACACCTCTTCCTTACGCCGGTACAAACCGGATCAAGTTTTAAGGGTTAAGGCAGCTCGCCTCTCTCAGCCCGAAGGCACCCCCAGCGGTGATTCCTATTTAATTTGATCTTGATACTAGTTTTATCATACTAAAGCATCTCATTCAATAGCAAATGCAATTTTACCGATTTGTTCGGCATTTTCCATTCGGATGAATGCTTCTTTAAATTGGTCCAGCGTGTAGGTCTGGTCCATTACCGGACGCAGATTGTGAGTCTCAATAAACGCGAGCATCTCTCTCATTTCTTCACCGCTCCCAAGCGTGGAGCCGTACATATTAAACTGTCCATAGAAAAATGTACGCAAATTGATCATCACTTCATCGCCGGCAGAGGCGCCAAACGTCACAATGGTGCCGCCTGTTTTTAACTGCTCGAGTGACCGGTTAAAAGTCGCGGCTCCGACAGACTCGATCACCAGATCCACTTTTTCTCCCTCCAGTGCCTCACACCAATCAGCAGCTGAACCGATGGCCTTGTCCGCACCGAGTTCCAATGCTCTTTGGCGCTTTTCCTCTGACCGGGATGTTACATACACTATAGCACCAGCCGCTTTGGCAAACTGCAATAGGAAAGTGGCCACTCCGCTGCCAATCCCGGGAATAAAAACGGTCATGCCCGGCTTTACTTTTCCTCTTGTAAAAAGAGCACGGTAAGCAGTCAGGGCAGCGAGCGACAGGACACCCGCTTCTTCCCACGACAAATGAGCCGGCTTCGGTACAGCATTTTCTGCCGGTACCGTAATAAACTCGGCAAATGTTCCATGAAAAGGCAGACCGACGATTTCAAAGCCCTCCGGCGGGGCGTCGCTTTTATACGGCCATCCCAATCCCGGGTTGATCATCACCTCATCTCCAGTTTGGACTATGGTTACGCCAGCACCCACTTCATCTACAATGCCGGCACCGTCTGATCCGATTACAAGCGGCGGCTCTGTTTCTTTATGGCGGTGCAGAACAAAAAGATCGCGGTGGTTTAAGCCGGCTGCTTTTAACCGTATGCGTACTTCTCCCGGTCCGGGTACCGGCTTTTCAATCTGACCGGCCGAAACGCCTGACAAGCCTGGTCTTCCTGCGTGCAGAATGGCTTTCATCAAATTCCCCCTTCATTTTATCTGTATGGTATGATTTTAACATACACATAGATAGAGACCGGCATTTTGTGTTTTGGCAATCAGGCTCGCAAAAAGAGACAATAGAATAAAAGAAACCGTAATAAATCTTTTAGCTTGCGTTTTTTCAATGTTACTCCCGTGTTAAACCGGCAGATGGAGGAGCTGTATGAACGGACCGCTCACAAATAGCAGACGATCAAAGGAGGATAATAATGAATCTCCCGGGTAAACCAGACTATGTGATTGAGCTGAACATGAAAAGGATTCACATTTGGTCGCTTGTGCTGACTCTTCTGTTCGTCCTGATCGGCAGTTTTGCCGCTGTCATGCTTCACGGAGAAAGCTTTTTTTCCTTTTCCATGCTTGGTATCCTGTTATGGCTCATTCTATATGTCATCCTTATTGTGCTGCATGAAATTTGTCATTTGATCGGGTTTAAACTTTGGGGAAAATGTAAACGTGAAGATCTTGTATACGGAGTGAACCGGGAACTTGGTGTTGCGTATGCAGGCACGAAAAAAATGCTGCCGGCACGGGCTATGAAAAAAGCGCTCCTGCTCCCGTTTTGGCTGACCGGGCTGCTTCCGTTTGTAATAGGTATTTGGCTGAACAGTGCTTCTCTTATGACCGTTTCCGCTTTTTTAATCGGGGGAGCTGCGGGTGACTTTTCTATGTATGGACAGCTGCGCCGGGCACCTAAAAATGCGTTCGTTTTCGACCATCTTCACAAACCAATTTTGTATATTTTTAATCAAAAAATAGACAGTCCTTCTTGAGGAGCTGCCCACTTTTGCTTTCAAGCTTGATGCATTTCGATATGCGGTCATTAAATATCGAGTATGATTTTTCCGAATGAATCGCCATTTTCCATGTAGTCGAGAGCTTCCGCAGCTTTTTCAAGCGGAAAATGCTTATCAATCACTGGATGAATTTTTTCCTGTTCAAATAATGTCAGCATATCGGCAAATTCCTGTGGACTGCCCATTATGGTTCCGCGTATATCCAGATGCTTAAAAAACGCGCGGGGCAAAACGATCTGGGGCACTGGACCCGTTGTAGCACCAAAGCTTACAATCCGGCCTCCCGGCTTGGCAAGGTCGATTAAACGGTTAAAGGTTTCCCCGCCAACCCCATCAACGATCAAGTCGGCGCCGCCCATTTCGCTCTTTAATGTTTTGGCCCAGCCCTCACTCCGGTAGTTGATGCCGCCGGCTGCACCCATTTGTTTAGCCCGTTCGATTTTTTCATCATTACTTGACGAAATAAATACACGCGCTCCCTTTGCAACAGCAATTTGAAGAGCAAACAAAGCTACACCGCCGCCAATGCCAGGGATAAAGACCGTATCGCCTTTTTTCAGTTCTCCGCGCGTAATGAGTGCCCGGTAAGCCGTAAGGGCGGAAAGCGGAAGAGCCGCTGCTTCCGGCCATGTTAAGTAAGCCGGCTTTTTATACACATTCTCGCATGAGATTTTTACATATTCGGCATAGGTTCCATCTGCAGGCATGCCGAGAACGTGAAAGTCCGGCTGATTGAATCGAATGTCATCTCCCCACTGAAGGCCTGGATTGATGACAACTTCATCCCCTGCCCGCAGACTTTCCACACCGTCTCCCACAGACTCTACGATACCTGCTCCGTCTGCTCCAAGAACAGCCGGCAGCTTCATACCCGGGTACATGCCATATGTAATGAAAACATCACGCCGGTTTAAGGAAGCATTTTTCAGCTTCACAATAACTTCCCAGCTGCCCGCAGACGGCTTTTCTACTTCTATGCGCTTTAGCGCGTTCGGTCCGCCTGTTTCCTGCAGTAACATGGCTTTCATTGCATTCGCCTCCTTTTTGTTCGACATTTTTCTGCGTTTACCCGTTCATTTTAACAAGAAAACATACCTCTGCATACGATATAGCACTACGCTGCTGAAAAGGATGTGCTTGTGATGCTGAACGAGAAACTCACAAAAGCGATCAATGGAGAATATACAGCCATTCACATTTATGAGAAGCTAGCAGATATGGCTTCAACGCCTTCTCAGAAAGAAAGAATTTTAGCAATTCGCACAGATGAAGTCCGGCATTTAGAAACATTTTCCTCCCTTTATCATGCGTTAACTGGAAACGCTCCTTCTCCTGTATGTGCCGAACTCTTTCCTAAAACATTCAAGCAAGGTATTTTGCGGGCTTTTAAGGACGAACAAGAAACGTCTGAATTTTATCAGGACATAGCCGATTCCACTCATCTTCCTTACGTGAAAAAAGTATTTAACCGGGCGGCGGCCGATGAACAGCGCCATGCGGTTTGGTTTCTATCTTTTTTATAATCTCTTTTAAAAACCGTGCTTGCGAAGCCAGCTTTCACATACAGACGTCCATTTAGACACTTCCTTATAACCCTCAGCAAGGCCAAGTCCGTGGCGGCCACTTTCAAAGATGTGCAAATCAAAGGGAACCGAAGCACGGCTCAATGCAGCCGCGAATAACAAGCTGTTTTCCACTGGGACCGGCTCATCATCCGCTGTGTGCCATAAAAAGGAAGGCGGCGTTTCTTTCGTTACGTGCCGCTCATTTGATAGAAACAGCCGCTGTTCACCCGATGAACCGGGTCCAAGCAGATTTTCCATCGATCCTTCATGGCGATGCTCGCCGAGTGTAATAACGGGATAACCTAAAACGAGCAAGTCCGGACGAGACGGCTGCTGTTCAACTGGATCAGCAGCATCTGCCATTCCCTGATCGTATTTGGTGGCAAGCGTTGATGCGAGGTGGCCTCCCGCCGAAAAACCGAGCACGCCAATTCGGTTTGGATCCACATTCCACAACGCTGCATGATGCCGGACAAGACGAATGGCGCGGGAAGCATCCAAAAGCGGAACGGGATGACGGTAAGGTGCTGTTCGATAATGAACAACAAAGGCATGAATACCAAGACCGTTCAGCCATTTTGCGACAGGTTCTCCTTCATGATCAGCCCGTCTGGCATAGCTTCCTCCCGGAAAAATCAGCATAGCCGGCGCTCTACTGTCCCCAGCTGGATAAGCCATCATAGAAGGTGTTTCCTCTCCCTCAAGTTTAAAAGGAATCTCTTCTTCCCATAGGTGAATCATTCCGCTTCCTCCCTTATTTTGAATTGAATCCACGCTCGGTCACATAGCCATCCATAGACCAGATACCTTTTTTCTTTTTCTTGGCTATTTCTTGTTTCGCTTCAAACTCATCCAGGTAGCGTGTATTTGGCGGATATACATAAGCCACCCGCGCCAATCCCTCTTCAAGAAGCGTTTCCTGTACGCTTCTTCCATTCACATAGACATACACTAATATTCGATTGTACTTGTCCAGACGTTGTCCAATATCAAATTCAATCGTAATATCTCCGCCTTTGAGCAATTCTGCAGTCCGCTCCTTTGCTTCCTCACCGAGCGGCTGCCTGCCCAGCTGCGGATGACGGGTTTCTGGTGTATCAATAAGCAGAAACCGGGCACTGAATTCTTCTTCTTTCCCGTCACGGTCCGCGTCAAAAGCAAACACAGCGGTGTCACCGTCAACCGGGCGGGCGAGCTTTGCCGGTATCGGCTCCATTACTCCTTTTGTTTTTAGAATGCTGCCTGCTTCATTAACCGCCTCCTCTGCCTCATCGGTATTCGTTTCTGTTTGCTCATTTTCTTGTTCAATCGCTGTTAATACATCTTCTGTTACTTCAAGAACATCGCTCACATCTTCTAAGCTGCAGGCTGACAGAACGAAAGCTGCGGCTGAATATAGAATCAGTGTCACCTTTCTTTTCACGTTTTAATCCTCTTTTCTATCTACTTGAACTTCTACAAAAAAAACCTCTTTGAAAGAGGTTTGAGACTGTCAACAAAGCCGTCAGTCTTTTTTTGAAAGCTTTCACTATTAAAAAGGGCAGGTTTCTTTTCGGGAAACATTGCTTCTTGAAGAGAGCCGATAGGGGTAGCCGAGCGCCCGCCGCCTTATCGGCTCTCTTCCTAACCGCCCGCTCTCTCTGCATGAAAAAGAAACAATGAGGTCCTGCGGCAAAAGATTTATTTGCCTACAATCTGAATCTTCTTTGAAAGAGGTTTTTATTTTCGGGCAGCTGCTTCCTGGATATAGCCGGCAATAACCGGAACAGACAGCTCGAGGCCGCTTGTAGACAAACTATTTTGTACATATTGAAGTTTATTATCATCACTTGCATACGACTGAATATTGAGTATGTTATTAATATATAAAATGCCTTCATTTGTAATCATCGGCTTGATTACATGCCCGTCCGTTTCATAGTAATGACGGATTTTTGCCAGGCCATTAATAAGCCCCTGGTCAAACAAGTCGTTCATGGCAATCTCATAAACCGCCGGCTTCATATTCTCACTCATCCGTTCATGCAGCTCGTACATGACATCCGGCTTGTTCTCTAAATAATACTGTACGTAATAAGCAAGAAGCACCTGTTCTGCTACTGGTAACTGTTTTCCCATACAAACGCCTCCTTTTTAATCTTCTCTATTATACATGATGCAGGCGCCTATCAGTCAATTTCCATTCAACCTCTCTGTCTGAGGTACATATACTATGAATAATCTTAAATGCTCTGACGTGGGCATATTGACACAAAAATTCTATTAACAACTCTCTTAAATCATGATATAGTCATGACAACAAATACCATATAATAGAGGAGCTTTAAGATATGACCTTCAAAAAGGTGATGATAGCGATCATGCTTTGCGTAATGGCTTTATCACTCGTATCTCCCGCCGCAAAAGCCGCTGAACCTGCCGCTGCTTGTTATACAAAAAAAGCCGCCAGCAAAACATATATTAATGTATCTGTTGCCACGCTCTGGAAAGATACGAGTGCAAAACGAAAGATCGATCAGCCGTCCCTCTCAAATCCTGTCAACATGCGGGACTGGACAGCGAACATGTCCACTGTGAAAGACCGCCTTTGGCTTACTGGAAAAGCAGAAACACAGGCCCTGTATGGCCAGGAAGTCACTGTGCTTAAAACAAGCGGCAGCTGGGCACAAGTAGCTGTGAAAGATCAGCTCACATCCAAAAACAGTAAAGGTTATCCAGGCTGGCTGCCTAAATCACAACTTACCACACAGCCTGCTGCCTACGAGGGCTGCCAGACGGCATGGGTAAAATCCAAGACCGCTTTTTTGTTTCATGATAAGAAACAGTCGTTTATGGAAATCAGCTTTAATACAGAACTGCCAATTATTAAATCAGAAACGAACTGGGTACAAGTTATGACTCCGGCAAATGGCGCCAAATGGCTTAAGAAAAGCGACATCCGGGTGCTTGCTGCAGTTCCAAACATCCCGAAACCAACCGGGTCTGCGCTTTTGGCAACAGGAAAACAGTTTCTCGGCCTTCCATATTTATGGTCGGGGATGTCGGCTTACGGCTTTGACTGTTCAGGATTCACTTCTTCGGTTTACCGGTATCACGGCATCAGCATTCCACGTGATGCGTCCGAACAGGCAAAAGCGGGCAAAGCAGTGGCAAAATCCGCTCTTCAGCCAGGCGACCTACTGTTTTTTGCTTATAATAATGGCAAGGGACGTGTTCATCATGTCGCCATGTATGCCGGCAGCGGCCAGATGATCCATGCTCCAAAAGCCGGCAAGCGGGTTGAAATTATTTCTATGAATACTGCCCCATACAAACAGGAGTATGCGGGCGCACGCCGTTACATTCAATAAGAACATCCCCGGTTTTCTGCCGGGGATGTTTTTTACACTTCAATAATAATAGGGACAATCATCGGACGCCTTTTTGTTTGAGCGTACAAAAACTTCCCAACTGTTTCTTTTAAGTTTTGCTTCATCACTTTCCATTGGGTCACTTCAGCTTCCTGCAGTCGTTGAATCGTATTTGCCGCAATCTGGTTTACTTCCTTCAATAAATCCTCTGACTGGCGGGCGTACACAAACCCGCGTGAAATCGTATCAGGTCCTGAGACAATTTTGTTTTCCGCTTTGCTTAAAGTAATCACAATCACAAGCATGCCGTCCTCGGAAAGCTGTTTGCGGTCGCGCAGTACAATATCGCCAACATCCCCAATTCCAAGACCATCCACAAAAATGTTTCCAGCCGGGATTCTCCGTGTCTGACGAGCTTCAGACTGGTTGATATCTACAACATCTCCGTTATTCACCACAAAAATGTTCTCCCGCTGGACACCGACAGACTCAGCCAGCAGCCGGTGCTGCTGCAGCATTCTAAATTCGCCGTGAATCGGGATAAAGTACTTTGGCTTCATCAAGGTCAGCATAAGCTTTAGTTCTTCCTGACAGCCGTGGCCAGATACGTGCATCCCTGTCGCTGCTCCTGATCCATAAATAACATGAGCGCCAAGACGGAACAAATTATCGATAATGCGTGCGACATTTCGTTCATTTCCCGGAATTGGCGACGAAGACAAGATGACTGTGTCCCCCGGGTAAATTTCCACCTGTCGGTATTTTGAATTGGACAGTCGGGACAAAGCCGCCATCGGCTCCCCCTGGCTTCCCGTACAAAGGATTGCTACGTTTTCCGGATCCAAGTCATGGATTTCCTCTACATCAATGAGCATATCATCCGGAATATCTAAATAGCCAAGGTCAATGGCGACCGATACGACATTCACCATACTCCGTCCTAACAGTGCAAGCTTGCGGTTTGTTTTCCTTGCAGCATCCACTACCTGCTGTACACGATGAACATTAGAAGCAAATGTGGCAATAAACACTTTTCCCTGCGCTTTGCTGAATGCTTCTTCAATATGCCGTCCGACATGCTTTTCGGATGGCGTAAACCCCGGCCGCTCCGCGTTCGTGCTCTCTGATAAAAGAACAAGCACCCCGTTTTGGCCAAGCCCCGCCATTTTATGAATATCCGGATACTGATCATTAACCGGCGTCAAATCAAACTTAAAGTCCCCCGTATGCACGACTGTTCCTTCCGGCGTATGAAACGCCGCACCCAAGCAGTCCGGGATACTATGGTTTGTTTTAAAAAAGGTCAGACGGATGGTTCCAAGTTCAATGGTTGAATCGGAATCAATCGGTGTCAGCTTGGTATCGCCGAGCAGTCCGTGCTCTTTCAGCTTAATTTCGATCAAGCCGATTGTCAGCCGTGTCGCATAAATGGGCACATTCAGCTGTTTCAGAAAATACGGGATGCCCCCGATATGGTCTTCGTGTCCGTGCGTTACGACAAGTCCCCTAATTTTCTCTTCGTTTTCACGTAAATACGTAATATCCGGGATAATTAAATCAATGCCTAATAAACTTTCGTCCGGAAACTTCGAGCCGCAATCGATCAAAACAATATCATCCGCATATTGAACGGCATACATGTTTTTCCCAATTTCATTTACGCCGCCCAGGGCAACGATGGATAATGTATTTTCCTGTGCATTCATGATGTCTTCCTCCCAATGAACTCATTATCCAAATTGTGCCCTGTTCGAACACTTTTATGCCCTTCTTGAAGAAGAGGATTTTAACCTAAAAAGCGGTGCTTCAAAAGAAGCGCCGCTTTTTTCTGATTAAACGATTTTTCGGCCATGCTGCGCCAGCGCAAAGTAAATGCCATGCTGCAGTGTTTGAAAGCAATCAAATCGAGACAAATTGATTGTTGACTGTGAAATAACCATACCAAGTTCCGGGGAAATACCGACAAGAATCGTCTCAGTCCCGATCAAGGAGGCAGCAGAGCCAATTTTCTCAATCAAGCTGACAGTATGGCCGCTGATGTCTTTATCGAGTCCCGTTAAATCGAGGACAAGATAGTTTGCTTTATGGGCTGGAAGATTGTTGAGTGTTTTGACAACAAGCTCTTCTGAGCGGTCTTCATCATACTTGCCAATAAGCGGTACGACTACGATTCCTTCAAGAACAGGAATGATCGGCGAAGACAGCTGTCTGACCAATTCTTTCAGCTCTTTTGTTTTTTCTTCGACAATGGTTTCCAGCCGAAGAATTTCCTCCGCTTCTTTTTTACGAGCCAGCTCGTGAATGTTATGGGAGATGGTTACGTCTGATGGAAAATATTTAATAATGCTGTGCTCATGCCCATCCAGCTGGTCCTGCACAACTTCATACCAGATGTTCTGCCCAAACAGCCCCGTAAAAATACCGGCATAGTGAGCCGGAAGATAATTGCCGCCATGCTCTTTTTCCTGTGCTTTGTTGATTTTATATTCCCAGCTGTCTTTTATATAAGCGGTCAGCGTTTTTGCTTCAAAGTCCAAATCTTTGATCGTCGTCCGTCCCCAGCCTGCCGAGGCGTACGTGTTGGTAATCAGCTCTGCCGCTTGTGCCGCATCGACGTCTTTTATTTTTTCAAAATACTGTCCCACAACCAGCCCCTGCCGAAAACCAGTTGTTTCAAATACAAGATTTGATGCTTCTTCGCCAGAAATTTCTTCGATCGTATCAAAAAATGTTCTCATGGCGGAAGAAATCCAAAACAGAACCGCGTCTTCTCTTTCAAATATAAATCTGCCTTTTTCCAAATCCCATTCAAACTCAAGCCCGCCAACTGTAATATGTGAATTCGCTGCCATCTATGATGCCCCTTTATAGTAAGTACGTGTTTTTTATACAGTAATCTCATTATAGTTTTTGTCTAAGAACGTGTCCAATTTCGAATCTTTTTCTGTTATAAAAGCACACCCAAAGTTGCTTGTACCTTTTTTCCCTATGTTAACATCTCGATATCCAAACAAAAGTAATGATTTTAATTTAAACGCAGAAGGGACAAAAATATGCTTGTTCAACCTAAAATAGAAATAACCAACTTGCTCGAACTCATCCCAAATGCCCATGTACTTTATCTTTTTCAGGAAATAATGCTTATATTGACCATGCTGCAGCTTGTATTTTAAAGAGTATTCAGCTTGGAAAACGCACGCTCGTTATTGAGAATGACCTTTTTCGACGGCTGATTGAAGCCCGCCTGCAGCCTCTTTTATCCGCCAGCCAAATGAATAAAATTCTTTTCCAAAATAACTTTGAATTTTTTTCTATTATCTTCAATCCGAAAGATCCATCCCAGCATCATTTTTTAATGAAAAGCATAAAGAACATATTTATCATTATGCCGAGAGAATTTGGTCTCGTATAGAATAGAACAATCAAACCAGCTTCTCTGCTCAGCTAGAAGAATTTGAACAAAAGCGGACGTGCTTTTAAAAGAAACGAGGCCTCTCATGCGTATGTCCCTATAACCAAGAAAGCTTGACCGGCCTTTAAAAGCAGTCACTTCTTCTCTTTCACGATTTTATGCTGACAGACCAAGGCAAACTGCTTCGTTTACCTGCTTAAAAAGAAGCCTTAGATACAGGTGTGTTCCTTCTTCATTATTCATGCTTTCGCTATTGAATGATCACCCCTTTGTTTTTTACCTTTTACATAAAATGGCTAAACCATTTTCCTAACTTTTCCCTGATCACGAAAGAACTGAAAATCAATAACCTGATTTTCAATTCTTTCCTTAATGACATCTTTTGACCTAGAAAATAAGATTTATTTTATACAGCATTACAAAGTCAAAAAAGCGGGGAATGCAGCCAATTGACTTCTTCCCTGCTTTTTATGTTTTATTATCTTAATTCTAATACTGCTACCGCCTCGACATGAACCGTCTGCGGGAACATATCCACTGGCTGCACTTCACGTGTTTGAAAGCCGCCGTCTTCAAGTACACGAAGATCCCGTGCGAGTGTACCCGGGTTACAAGACACGTACACAACACGTTTCGGCTTCATTTTTAAAATCGTGTCAAGAAGTGCCTCGTCGCAGCCTTTACGGGGCGGGTCTACAACGATCACATCCGGCTTGATGCCCTGCTTGTACCAGGCTGGAATGACTTCTTCTGCTTTTCCCGCTTCAAAATGAGCGTTTGTAATGCCGTTGAGCTCTGCATTTTGCTTGGCGTCTTCAATGGCCTGCGGTACAATTTCAACCCCGTATACCTGCTTTGCTTTTTGCGCAAGAAACAGGGAGATCGTGCCGATACCGCAATAAGCGTCGATCACGGTTTCCTCACCAGTCAATCCGGCATACTCAAGTGCTTTATTGTAAAGTACTTCTGTTTGAACCGGATTGACTTGATAAAATGACCGGGCGGAAATGGCAAATCGAATGCCGCCGATCGTATCATAGATCACATCTTCTCCAAACAGCGTCCGCGTTGTGGAACCAAAAATAACGTTTGTTTTCTCCGGATTCACATTTTGTACAATCGATGTAATATCTGGAACAGCCTGGCGAATCCCCTCTATAATGGCCTCCTGGTTCGGCAGCTCACTGGTGCGTGTGATCAGCACAGCCATTTTTTCGCCGGTTTGATAGCCGATTCGCGCCATTACGTGACGGAGCACACCTTTATGGCGGCCTTCATCATAAGGCATAACCCCGTTCGCCGCACAAACATCTTTTACTTTTTGAATGATTGCGTCACTTTCTGTATGCTGGATCAAGCATTCTGTCATATCAATAATGTCATGCGAACGCTTTTTATAGAAACCGGCGACAATCTGCCCCTCAGGCGACAGACCAACCGGCACCTGCGCTTTGTTCCGGTAGCGCCACGGATCCTCCAAGCCGAGCACCGGATGTACCGGCACGTCCGGAAGCTTAGCGATCCGGTCAATCACATTGCGTACCTGGTTGTATTTCATATCCAGCTGCCCTGCGTAAGATAAGTGCTGCATCTGGCAGCCGCCGCACTCATCGTAGACCGGACAAGGCGGCTCCACCCGCTCTTTTGATGCTTGATCAAGCCGAACCAGCTTTGCAAACCCGTACCCCTTGTTTAACTTGGTTACTTGAATTTCTCCTGTTTCTCCCGGCAGAACACCTTCTATAAATAATGGATAGCCGTCAATTTTGGCTACTCCTTTTCCTTCATGCGTCAAATCAGCCACCGTTACATGAACGGTATCGCCTTTTTGAACCGGAGCTTGAATCTTTGCCACAATTACTCTCCTCTTTCTATTTGAAAAATGATTCCCACTCAGCCGAAGTCCATTTTTCTATTTCTTTTTCCCTTACAGAACGATTCACAAAAATATCATGCCAGACGTAGTTTTTCAGTAAACGAAGCTTGTCTGACTGTACACACCAAGTCCATTGACTGGCTGCCCCGCTTGAAAACGATACCCTTCATCTTACAACGATGTGCCGCTTTCTTCAAGAGCGTTTCAAGCATTTCATACATTTCTCTTTACCTGGATAGAATCACTTTCAGCTCCTCTTTATTCTGCTGACTGCAGCAGCAGTTTATACAGTCTTTAAAAGAGATTATGGCAGCGGATCCACCTATCGAGAATGAGCGGTTCTGCCCGCGACAGTTATTTTGATGAACGTTTTTTATAATGTTTCGGCGCGTTGAATGGATCAAAATGTGCGATTTAAAATGACACCTTGTACGAACGGCTTTTGTTTGTTATCGTGACAGTCTCTTCCACCGGTCAAAACGTTTATCACTTTTATCCGTTCACTAATCTGCTCGTATTCGTCACTCCTACTGGAAAATGATAGAATAATAGTGCAAACAAATACTTTATCAGGAGGTTTTACGTATGAAAGCTTTACGTTGGTATGAAGCAAAAGATATCCGTGTTGAAACCATTGATGAACCGGTAACAGCGCCTGGAAAAGTAAAGATTCAAGTAGAATGGACAGGTATTTGTGGCAGTGATTTGCATGAATACGCAGCAGGACCTATTTTTGTACCGGTGAAAGAGCCGCATTACGTCAGCCAGGATAGGGCACCGATTGTAATGGGGCATGAGTTTTCCGGCAGGGTGATCGAAGTAGGTGCAGGCGTCACACGTGTTCAGCCTGGTGATCCGGTTGTGGTGGAGCCTATTCTTTCCTGCGGTGAATGTGCAGCGTGTAAAAAAGGAAAATACAACTTATGTAAACATCTCGGCTTTCATGGATTGTCTGGAGGAGGCGGCGGGTTTGCTGAATACACAATGGTAGATGAACATATGGTACATAAAATGCCGGAAGGCCTTTCTTTCGAGCAGGGCGCACTCGTCGAACCGGCGGCGGTCGCTCTTCATGCAGTCCGCCTGAGCAAATTAAAAGCGGGTGATAAAGCGGCGGTTTTCGGTGCGGGTCCTATTGGCCTGCTTGTGATTGAAGCGTTGCGAGCAGCAGGTGCATCCGAAATTTATGCCGTTGAGCTTTCCCCTAAACGGGCAGCAAAAGCAAGAGAGCTGGGAGCGCGTGATGTGATTAACCCGAAGGAGGAAAATGTCGCAGAGCGTCTTCAGGAGCTGACAGACGGCGGCGTAGATGTGGCGTTTGAAGTTACCGGTGTGCCGGTTGTTCTCCAGCAGGCGATTGACGCTACAACATTTGAAGGAGAAACCGTCATCGTTTCTATTTGGGAATCCGAGGCGTCTGTGCAGCCAAATAATGTTGTGCTGCAGGAAAGGACTGTAAAAGGCATTATCGCCTATCGTGATATTTTCCCGGCCGTTATGGAGCTTATGCAGCAAGGCTATTTTCAGGCAGAAAAGCTTGTAACAAAACGCATTTCGCTGGACGATGTGGTAACAGAAGGGTTTGAAGCACTGGTGAAGGAAAAAAATCATATAAAGATTTTAGTCAAATCCCAGCCTGAATGATAAAAAAAGAACATCCTCCCTGGATGTTCTTTTTTTGTTTAGATCCGGCGGAAAGTGGAATAGTAATCCATATAAGGAGTGATTGAAAATGAGTTCACTAAAAGATCAAATTGCATCAATTATCGACAACAACCTTGTGGGGACGATGGCCACTATTCATGATAACAAGCCACGTTCACGCTATATGACTTTTTTTAATGACAATTTAACACTGTACACGGCCACAAGCAAAGACACTCATAAAACAGAAGATATTGAGCAGAACCCATATACGCATATTCTGCTTGGCTATAACGGCGAGGGAATCGGCGACGAATATGTTGAAATTGAAGGAAAAGTGACCGAGTCCGACGATGAAAGCTTAAAGAAAAAAGTATGGAATGAACATTTAGAGTCATGGTTTGACGGGCCGGAGGATCCGAAGTTATTGATTTTAAAGGTTACCCCTGAGCAAATCCGGCTCATGAATAAAAAAGGACAGCCGCCGCAAACGCTGGAGCTGTAACAGAAATCAAAAGCACCCCCTTAAAAGGCGGTGCTTTTTATCGGGCAGCTGCTACAACCTCTTCATATGAGCCGATTGCTTGAATGCCGCCGTTCTTCAGCCGGATCACTTGATCGGCACGGCGGATTGTATTCAGCCGGTGGGCGATGACAAAGCTGGTCCGTCCTTTCATCAAGCGGCCGAGCGCTTCCTGAATATGCAATTCAGTGATTGTATCGATACTGCTTGTTGCTTCATCTAAAATCAACAAAACCGGATCAGCCAAGATCGCCCGGGCAATCGCCAGAAGCTGGCGCTGCCCCTGGCTGATGCCTGATCCATCCTGCTTGAGCATGGAATTGTATCCGTCCGGCATCCGTTCAATAAACGAATGGGCATTGGCCTGCCTGGCGGCTTCTATGACTTCTTCATCCGTCGCATCCAGCCGCCCATAGCGGATATTTTCCATCACTGTTCCTTCAAAAAGCACCGTATCCTGCAGCACAAATCCCATTTGGCTGCGCAGTGCTGCTCCGGAAATATCCCGGCTGTCTATACCGTCAAACAAAATTTTGCCCCCATCCGGCTCATAAAACCGGACAAGCAAATTCATAATGGTCGTTTTACCTGAACCAGTCGGGCCGATCAAAGCGATCATCTCTCCCGGTAAAGCGTGGAATGAAACATGAGATAATGTTTTTTTTCCTTCTTCATAAGAAAAAGAGACATCATCAAACACTACTTCACCCGACAGAAGCGGTGTCTGTCCTTTCTTCCCGTCAACCGCTTCATCCGTATCCATAATATCAAATACCCGTTCCGCTCCGGCGACCGCTGACAGCATTGTGTTGTATTGATTGGCCAGATCATTGAGGGGGCGCGTGAACTGGCGGGCGTATTCTGTAAAGATCACAATGGTGCCAACCGTTGCCTGCCCGCTCAGCGCTAGAACACCGCCGACAAGAGCAATCACAGCGAAACCAGCGTTATTCAACACATTCATTAATTTCGGAATAAAGCCCGAATAAGCCTGTGCCAGATAACCGGCTTCACGCAGACGCTCATTTTTTTCCATAAATTCTTCAATGATGTCTTCTTCCCGCGAAAACATTTTGACAATATGCCGGCTCGAAATCGCTTCTTCAATAAACCCGTTTAAATCGCCAAGGTGGCGCTGCTGCTCCTTAAACCTCGGGCCGGTGCGGCTTGTGATCCATTTCATTCCGCCAAACATCAGCGGGATAATGAGCAAAGTCACAGCGGTTAAAAGCGGGCTTAAATAAAGCATCACGACAATGGAGCCGGTGAGTGTCAACAGCCCCGATGCCACTTGAATAATGGAGCTGTTCAATGTACTGCTGATATTATCGATGTCATTGGTGACACGGCTCATTAACTCACCGTGGCGGCGCTTATCAAAAAAAGAAATCGGCAGTGTGTGAAAATGGCGGAATAAATCATCACGAAGCTCGTAAACGGTTCGTTGGGCAATTTCCACCATCCAATAGTTTTGCAGAAAGCTGACGGCTGAATAACTGACATATACCAGTGCCAGGCCGGCGAGCAGCAGAAGCAGTCCGCGTTCATTCCCCGATGCGATATAATCATCGATCGCCTTCCCGATCAAAAAAGGGCCGGCCAGGGCTAATGCGGAGCCCAGCGCCACCATTACCATCGTCAGCATCAGTTTTCCTTTCCTTTTCAGCAAATAGCGGCCAATCCGCTTCAGCGTCTCAGACATGTTGCTGATCTGCGGCTTGGCTTCCCTGTTATTGCCCGGATGCTTCATGAATTCCATCTCCTCTGCCCTGCGACTCCAGCAGGCGTCTGTACAAGCCATTTGCCCGTGCCAGTTCCCTGTGTGTGCCGGAAGCGGCAATTCCACCGTCTTCCATTATAAAAATACAATCCGCTTGTTCAGCAGTTGAAATTTTTTGCGTTACAATCACTACGGTGCATGGCTGGGCAGTGATTGCCTCAATAAGTGCGGCTTCCGTTTTCACATCCAACGCGCTCGTACTGTCATCCAACAGTAAAATATCCGGCTGCCGGACGAGCGCCCTTGCGATGGACAGCCGCTGCTTCTGTCCTCCTGAGAGCGTAACGCCTTTTTGCCCGATCACCGTATGGTATCCGTCCGGCAATGAAACGATCATTTTATGAATTTGCGCTTTTTGAGCGGCTTCCATTACTTCTTCATCGGTCGCATTTTTTTTGCCCCAGCGAATATTATCGATAATCGATCCGGTAAACAAATGAGATTCCTGCGGGACAAAGCCAATATGACGCCGAAGCAGGCCGACATCCATCCGGCTTATATCACGGCCGCCGATGGCGACACGCCCTTTCTCCGGCTCATACAAGCGCGGAATCAAAGAAAGCAGTGCCGACTTGCCAGAGCCGGTTTCCCCCAGAACAGCCGCCATGCTGCCGCTCTTAATATTCATGGAAAGCGAATGAAGCACGGGCGTTTTACCGCCCGGGTATGTAAAGGTAATCTCTTCTAACGAGAGATCTCCTTCTGCTGGATAAGTCTCTGTTACAGCCGGCTGCTGCTCCTCTTCCATTATCAATACTTCATTGATCCGGGCAGCAGAGGCTCTGCCGCGGGCAAACGCAAGTGTAATAAACGTAAGGATTGACAGTGAAATAATAATCCGTGCCGCATAGTTGATCACGGCTACAATTTCACCCGTGGTCGCTGTGCCGCTTTGCATCTCGGCAAAGCCGAACCATAGGATAAATAAAAGACCGCCATTTATCACAAGCATCAAAATCGGCACAATACTTTCGAATGTGCGGATGACGCCGATCGTGTTTTCCATAAGTGCTTTGCCGGCCCGTTCAAATCGCGCTGTTTCATGTCCGCTGCGGACAAATGCCCGGATCAGCCGGATGCCCGTCAAGTTTTCACGCATTACGCTGTTTACACGGTCGAGCTTGAGCTGCACACGCTGGAACATCCCCGCTCCCTTTCGCATCATAAACAACATAAAGATGGTCATGACCGGCACCGTTATAAGCAGCACCGACGCTAGCTTAAAATGAACGAACAGCGCCATCACTGTACCAAAGAGAATCATCAGTGGTGCACGCAGCATAATGCGCAGACTCATAAAAACAGCGTTTTGCAGCTGGGTGACATCGTTTGTCATCCTTGTAATTAATGTCGACGTATCAAAGTGGCCGTACTGCCCGAACGAAAAAAACTGCACTTTCTCGATCAGTTTCTTTCGAATATCGAACCCGTAGTTTTGGCCAATCCGCGCAGCAATAAATGAATTAGTAATTCCAGCAGCGAATGAAAACAGCGACAGCCCGACCATGATACTGCCCCAAAATAAAATCGCGTTCATCTTTCCAGCCGCGATGCCGTCATCGATCATCTTCACCATTAAAACCGGCAGCACGAGTTCCACCGCAAGCTCAAGCAGCATCAGTCCCCAGGCAGCAGCCATCCGCAGACGGTATGGCTTTAATAACATCCAAACATGATTCATCCCCATTCCTTCTTCCACTTCTTTGTTATCTTTAGTGTAGCAAACATAAAAAAAAATCTCTTCTTTCAAGAAGCGCCAGTATGCTTGTCCGCTCAAAGAGCAAAAGGCATTCTCCAGCCTGTTTCATTTACCAGCTGTAGAATTGCCTTACCATTTTGGTTCGATAAACGTTCTTTTTACCATCAGCTCCATATCCAGGCATTGAATGGCACTGATTCCTTCTGTACAGACGGTTAAGCACCCATTTGTCCGCTCCGCTCATGAAAGCAGACTACTGTACCGCAGCACACATCTAACGGCTGAAGCAGTGATAGAGTCACTGTTTTTTTCTTTTCATCGAGGTGTTCGATGCAGAAGTACCTGGGCAATGGACTTCAGATATTGGACCATAACAGGGTAAGTAAAGCGGATAGGCATGACAATATCCTGGACAGGTATTCCGCTCTTTACAAGAAAAAACGCCAGGGTGTACGGCTGATGCGCAAAATGTTTACGCGTTTCTTTTTTGGTATGACCTATTTTCAATTTGGCATGGTCATTCGCCATGCATTGAACAAAAAGGCACGGCTTTTTATGCGGATGATCTGGAAAACTTAAAAAAGCCTGCCGGCATCGAACGAAGCGATGGCGGCAGGCGGGCAGTTTATAGCTGAGGAAACTGTTCTGTCTCCCTTTTACTTTTTTGTACAAAATAATAAACAATCAAACCAGCGAGCACGTATACCGCACACGCAGCGTAAAGCATTTTAAAGCCGAGGCCGGATGCCACAACCCCCATCACAAAAGACCCAAAGCCGATGCCGAGGTCAAAAAGAGACAAAAATGTCGCTGTCGCCAGCGCTTTTTTCTCAGGCCGCGCTTTCGATATGGCAATCGTTTGAAAGCCAGGGAATAAAGTGCCCCAGCCAAGCCCGATCACCCCTGCTGCAATCAGAAAAAGACCGGCTCCGCCAGCCTGGCTCAGCAAAAGCAGGCCCGCGGCGAATACAACAATCGACGGATAAACGATAGCATTGGCACCATAACGGTCAAACCAGCGGCCGGTAAACGGACGGGACAGTACAATAACAACCGCATACACAACAAAAAAGAAGCCTGATACGGCACCAATATGCAGCTCTTCGGCGTAAACCGAAACGAAGGATAAAATAGCTGAATAAACAATGGCGAAAAAAGTACCGGTCAGCGCAATCGGCAGAGCAGACTTTTCAATTAAATTACCCGGGGACAGATCCAGCTTAAACTGTTCAGCAGGCTTGCGGCTGCCCGCTTTCTCATTTTTCAATGATAAGCCGATCACCAACGCAATCAAGGCAACTGCTGCACACACGATAAAGCCCGCTTGAATGCTCCATTTGTTCATAATGGCAAGTCCCGCAAACGGGCCGATCGCCATAGCCAGGTTCATAGACATCACATAGTAGCCCATTCCCTCTCCCCGGCGTGAATTCGGGATAATATCTGCTACGACAGCCCCGGCTGCGGTAGTCGCCATTCCAAAGCCAATACCGTGGAAGAACCGAAGCACAAGAAGGGCTGTAAGTCCATTTGTGAACGGGTATAAAACCGATGCTGCAAAAAAGATCACAAGTGACGCAATCAATACTTTTTTCTTGCCGAAATGCTCGACCCATTGTCCAGAAACGAACCGGATCAAAATTGCTGAAATTAAAAAGACGGTTGTGGCCAGTCCTGCTTCACTTTCCGTGCTGTTCAATTCGTTTAATACATAAACGGGCAGCGTGACAAGCAGAAAATAAAACGTCATAAATAAGAAGAAGTTCGTTAATGAGATGCTGATAAAATCTTTTGTCCATAGAGCTGGTTTATTCATGCAAATCCCCTTTCATTTTTCCAAGCCAATCATGAAGTGCCAGCTGCACAAGCATACGCTGTTCCCGCGGCACCTGCTCAAGCAGACGGTCATTCATCGTTAAAATGGCCTTCTCCCATTCCGGATACGCCTCATGTGCTTTGTCCGTTAAGTGAATCACTTTTACCCGCTTGTCTTCGCCCGGCACCTGCTGTACATACCCCTGCCTGGCAAGACGCTGAATCGTCCGGGTCATCGGTGGTGCTTCAACTGCCAGGTATTCGCATAGCGCCGACTGCGGCATGGCTCCTTTTGTTTTCAGCACAAATAAAACCGCCCACTGTGCACTGTACAGACCGAACGGATGCAGCGTTTCATTCACTTGTTTAGTCAGCGTGCGAGACAGCTGATGAATCGTATGAAATAGCTCATGTGTTTCCATTCCATCCTCCAATTGATTACTTAGGTAACTAAATTATAACATGATTCTTCGTCACACGAAATACTTTCTATAAAAAAAGCTGCTTCGATATCACCGAAGCAGCTGATGTTAATAAATGCGGTCCTGTGGACGAAGCTTTTCGATTGGTGCAAAAACATCAAGATGGCGGTATAAATTTTCAAAATCAGCCGGGATCTCGCCGCCAAGCTCCCCGTCAAGATTAATCAGCAACGGTTCCGATGATTGAACATGAATCCGGCTTGCTTTTGTATAAATAACATGAGGGTCATTTAAGTGGTCTCCCCGCAGGGCAAGGCTCGCAATTCGGATAAATTCAGCCAGGTTGGTTTTCTTTAAGATAATCAGCGTAAATAAACCGTCGTTAACAGATGAATCCGGCGCCAGCTTTTCAAAACCGCCGACTGAATTCGTCAGCCCGATTAAAAAAAGAAGCGATTCTCCTTCAAACACTTCACCGTCATATTCAATTCTGATATTTGTCGGCTTGATCGAAGGCAGCATCTCGATACCTTTTAAATAATAAGCAAGCTGGCCGAGCATCGTCTTCAGCTTGCTTGGCACTTCATACGTAAGCTCTGTTAAACGGCCGCCCCCTGCAATATTAATGAAATAGCGCTCATTCATGCGCCCGACGTCCACCGGAATTGTTTCACCGGCTGTGATCACATCAATGGCTCCTTGTATATCACGCGGAATATGCAATGCCCGGGCAAAGTCATTGGTCGTGCCCATTGGAATCACACCGAATTTCGGACGATGCTCCTGCCCGGCCAGGCCATTCACTACTTCATTTAACGTTCCATCGCCGCCCGCCGCAATAACAACATCGAATTTCCGTTCCGTAGCGATTCGTGCTGCTTCGGTCGCATCTCCTTCTCCCGTTGTTGCATGCGCGGAAGTTTCATATCCGGCTCTTTCAAGCTTTTCGAGCGCTTCCGGCAAATGCTTGCGGAACAATTCGCGCCCAGAGGTTGGATTGTAAATAATTCGTGCTCGTTTCGTCATCTTTATCCCAGTCTTTCTGCTATTAATATAATCGTTCCGCAAGCGTCGTTTTTATGCTGCGGTATATTTCCTGCCAGATCGATTCGTCCGTGCGGTAAGTTTCTTTTAATGCCTGAATCATGTCACGGCTCTTTTCCTCGAAATCTTCATGGTCACGCGGCGGCAGCGATGAACGGTATCGCGTCACCATTTCCTGCACGGCTGGAGCACGCGGTCCCCATACGGCTTGCTCCGTTCCTTCTTCGTTTATAAAAATAAAAATAGGAATTGCCCGTGATGTTCCATTTGTTAAATACTGGTCCATCAGCTCCAGATTTTCATCGCGGTGCAGCATGCGGACTTCCATATTTGCTGCTTTTGCCATGGCAAGCAGAATCGGAATATTCACCATAGCGTCCCCGCACCAGTCTTCTGTGAGGACAATGACACGCCAATTGGCTTCGCTTACTTTATCAATGAGAGAAGCTTCTTCGCTCGATAAGTGAAAATTTTTTAATACATAAAGAAGATTTTCTTTATGCTCCGACATATTGTTTATATAGTCCTCAGGTGTCAGTCCTTTTTCAAACCATTCCTGCAGATTCATTTTTCGTTCCTCCGTTACGGATTTTCAAAACATCCTATCCTCCATTATGCACAAAAACGGCCGATTTGACAAAATCGGTTGATTTCAAGGAGGCACAATTCTATAATGAAGAAGAATGAATTAATAAATATTAATAATTATAAATAAAAATACAAAGGAGTTTTTCCATGAAAGCATCAGTCATCGGCGCTTCCGGCTACGGAGGCATTGAACTTATACGCCTTTTATCCAATCATCCACATTTTGAGCTGCACGCTGTTTATTCATCCAGCAAAGACGGCGTTCCTGTTACAGAAGAGTATCCTCATCTTGCCGAGATTTGCCCGCTTCCCTTAACGAAAATTGATACAGAAGCGATCAAACAGGAATCAGATGTTGTATTTTTAGCGGTTCCTTCCGGCGCAGCCGCTGCCCTTGCCCCCCAGCTTGCCGGCGGCCGGGCTAAAGTCGTCGATTTATCCGGAGACCTTCGTTTAAAAGAAACAGAACATTATAAAAAATGGTATAAAAAAGACCCGGCTCCGAAAGAATTTGTCGCCGATGCTGTGTATGGGCTGACAGAATGGAACCGTGAAAACATTAAGTCGGCATCCGTGCTATCAAATCCGGGCTGTTATCCGACAGCAGCGCTTTTAGGGCTTGCTCCCGCTGTACAAAACGGTGTAATTGATATGAAAAATATTATTATTGATGCCAAATCCGGTGTATCGGGTGCTGGACGCGGCTTGTCTCCGATCGTTCATTTCGCGGAGATGAATGATAACTTCCGCATTTATAAAGTAAATGAGCATCAGCACATTCCGGAAATTGAGCAGCAGCTTTCCTGGTGGAGCGAATCAGCCGCCCCCATTACGTTTTCTACACATCTTCTGCCGGTATCCCGTGGAATTATGGCAACGATGTATGCACCGCTCACACGCGATATGACAACAGAAGAAGCGCATGCTCTTTACGCTGATACCTACAAAAACGATCCATTTGTCCGTGTCCGCCCCGTGAAACAGTTCCCTGGCATTAAAGAAGTAGCCGGTTCAAACTTCTGTGATATTTCTGTTGATGTGGATACACGCACGAACCGTCTTGTAATCGTGTCTGTTATCGATAACCTTGTAAAAGGTGCAGCGGGACAAGCCGTTCAAAATGCAAATATTATGTTTGGATTCGAAGAAACATCGGGGCTTAAAGGCTTTCCGATGTACCCATAAAAGGAGGAGACCGATGAAAACAGTAGTCGTAAAATGCGGCGGCAGTGTGTTAAAAGAATTGTCACAAAGCTTTTTTGACAGTATGAACGCGCTGATCGCCGATGGATACAAAATTGTGTTTGTTCACGGCGGCGGCCCGGAAATTAACGCTATGCTCGAGAAAATGAATGTAAAAAGCGAGTTTAAAAATGGCCTGCGCGTTACGTCAGAGGAAGTGCTTCAGGCAGCGGAGCTTGTTCTTTCCGGAAGCATGAACCGGAAACTGGTCCGTATGCTTGAATCACAAGGTATTCCGGCTATCGGTGTACAGTCAAGCGACCAGGGGATCCTTCAGGCCGACTTTATTAACCAGGAAGAACTCGGGTTTGTCGGCGACGTAACAGCTGTTAACAAAGAAGTGCTCCAGCTGTTCCTTGAAGCCGGCCTCCTTCCCGTTCTTACACCGATTGCGAAAGGTCCAGACGGAACGGTGCTGAATGTGAATGCAGACCATGCAGCAGGCGCGGCTGCTTACGCTCTTGAGGCAGACCACCTTCTTATGGTGACAGACGTGCCCGGTGTTTTAAAAGATGGTGAACTGATTCCATCTCTCACTGCTTCCCAAACAAACGAACTTATTGATTCCGGTGTAATCAGCGGCGGGATGATCCCAAAAGTTCATACCGCCCTAAAAGCACTCGAAAGCTGCGGACATGTTCATATTGTCTCTGGCAAAAAACCGTTCTACGAAAATGAAACGTGGCATGGCACTTTATTTCAAAAGGAGGAAACAGTATGAGTCACTTATTTCCTACATATGCAAGATGGAATGTTACACCCGTCAAAGCAAAAGGCTCTTATTTAACAGCAAAAGACGGCAAGGAATATTTAGACTTTACATCCGGCATCAGCGTATGCAACCTTGGCCACGCACCGGACAACGTTAAAACAGCAGTTGAAGAGCAGCTGAACCAGTTTTGGCATACGTCAAACTTGTTTCAAATTGAGCTGCAGGAAGAAGTAGCGAAGCAGCTGGCAGATGCATCAGGACTCGATCTTGTGTTTTTCGGAAACAGCGGCGCTGAAGCAAATGAAGCAGCCATTAAGCTTGCCCGCAAATCAACTGGCCGTACAAAAGTGATTACATTCGTTGATTCATTCCATGGCCGCACTTTTGCCACGATGGCGGCGACCGGCCAGGACAAAATTAAAACCGGCTTCGGTCCCATGCTCGAATCATTTGAGTATGTCACCATGAATGATCTTGATTCCTTGACAGCTGCCCTTGATGACAATACCGCAGCCATTATGTTTGAAGTGATTCAAGGTGAAGGCGGTATTAATGAAGGAAATGCAGACTTTTTAAAGAAAGCCGAAGAACTGGCTCATCAAAATGGCTCTCTTGTTATTATTGATGAAATTCAAACAGGTATCGGCCGTACCGGAAAGCCATTTGCTTTTCAGCATATCGGCTTGAATCCGGATATTATCTCGGTTGCAAAAGGAATTGCGAGCGGCTTCCCTCTCGGTGCGATTATCGGTAAAGCGTCCCTTGCCGAAGCGTTTTCTGCCGGTTCACACGGCTCGACATTCGGCGGCAACCCGGTGGCTCTTGCAGCGGCCAAAGAAACATTGAACACCATTTTCGATGAATCCTTTTTAGCCGATGTAACACAAAAAGGCGAACTGATTCACTCGCTGCTCGAGGAAGCACTAAAAGAGCAGCCTATCTTTAAAAAGCTGAAAGGGCGCGGCTTAATGGTAGGTATTGAGCTGAATGAAGAAGCGGGGCCGTTTTTAGCTCAAGCGCGTGAACAAAACCTGCTTATTTTAACAGCCGGCACTCATGTAATCCGCCTTCTACCGCCTCTTACTGTAACAGAGGATGAAATTAAAACAGCTGTGAACGTGATCACCAATATTTTAAACAACTAAAAAAGCGGTCTCCATTCGGAGACCGCTTTTTACAATACTTTTCGAAATGCCGACTGTTTTTGGATGGTTTCTTCAATAAATGCAACAGCTTCTTCTACAATGCGGTCCGCATCATAATCCATGGTGGCTACATGGTAAGAATTTCGCAGTGTGACGATTTTCTTTTGTTTGGATGAAATCGCCTGGTAAATAAATGATGTGTTTTCCGGCGGCACGACGTGATCTACTGCTGATTTGATGCAAAGCGCCGGCACGCAGACACGGTGCAGTAAGCTCGGCACCTCTTTCATGAGCTTTTGCAGCTCGCGTACAGAAGCAACAGGTGCTTCTTCGTACGTGATTTCATGGACGCCATCTTTTTTAATATCCGGCGCTCCTTCCGGAATAAAACGAGGAGCCGGATCATACTGCAAGTAATCGAGTGACGGCAGTGTAAGAGCTGCATTAATCGTAATAATGCCTTCAATATCCTGATGAGCGGCTGCAAATTTGAGCGTCAGTGTGCCGCCCATGGACTGCCCCATTAAGAAAATACGCTTGCCGCGCTTTTTCAAAAAGCGGCAGGCGTTTGAATAGCTGTTATACCAGTCGTCATGTGTGCATGTTTCCATTTCTTCCTGGTGCGTGCCGTGGCCTTTCAATCTTGGAGCAACAACCGAAAATCCTTTTTGGTTTAATGCTTCGGCTATCTCCCGGACACTTTGCGGCGTACCAATAAATCCATGGGAAAGAACAATACCAATTTCATTTCCTTCTAAGTAAAATGACTCAGCACCTGGGATTACAGTATATTCTCTGCTCATTATCCGGCCCTCCGTTTTAATTCCGATTATTTTTATAAGATATATACACCTTAACGGATTTTATCCGACAAGTCAAGTTGGAATTAACATGAAAAGAAAACCCTGCGATTGAAAAGACGGTGCTATTACATACAAAAATGGCGCGATTGGAGTTCAACCGCGCCATCCTGTCTGGTCATTTATTATCTTTTTTGAATTTCTTCTACAAGCAGCTTATTGATCGCCTGCGGATTCGCCTGGCCTTTGGACGCTTTCATAATTTGTCCAACAAGGAAGCCGATCGCTTTTTTCTTGCCTTCTTTAAAGTCGGCAATAGATTGCGGGTTCGCATCTAAAGCGTCGTTTACGAATTTTAAAAGCGCTGATTCGTCAGAAATTTGCACAAGGCCTTTTTCTTTTACGATCGCTTCGGCATCGCCGCCGTTTTCAACAATTTCTTTAAATACGGTTTTAGCGATTTTAGAAGAGATGGTTCCTTCTTCAAGCAATTTAATCATACCAGCAAGGTTCTCTGGTGTCAGCTTTGTTTGAGCGAGCTCTTTGTTCTCTGCGTTCAAGTACGCCGGCACTTCGCCCATCATCCAGTTAGAAGCAAGCTTTGCTGCAGCACCGGCTGCTACCGTTGCTTCAAAGAAATCAGCAATGTCTTTTGACATCGTCAAAATTTTCGCGTCATGCGCCGGCAGACCAAGCTCTTCCATATAACGCTTTTTACGTGCATCTGGAAGCTCTGGAATCGACGCGCGAACACGCTCTTTCCATTCGTCATCAATGTAAACAGGAAGCAGATCCGGTTCCGGGAAATAACGGTAATCATCTGATCCTTCTTTTACACGCATCAAAACGGTTTTGCCTGTTGATTCATCAAAACGACGTGTTTCCTGCTCCACTTTTCCGCCTGAAGATACAACTTCCGCCTGGCGTTTTTCTTCATATTCAAGCCCTTTACGCACGAAGTTAAAGGAGTTTAAGTTTTTTAATTCTGTTCTTGTACCAAATTCTTCCTGGCCAAATGGACGGATCGAAATGTTCGCGTCACAGCGAAGCGATCCTTCCTCCATTTTACAGTCGGATACTTCCGTATATTGAATAATCGCTTTTAACTTTTCTAAAAATGCATAGGCTTCTTCGGGCGTGCGAATATCTGGTTCGGATACAATTTCTACAAGCGGTGTTCCCTGGCGATTATAATCGCAAAGAGAATGCTTGCCGGCATGCGTCAGCTTGCCCGCATCTTCTTCTAAATGAAGACGAGTGATGCCGATGCGTTTTGTTTCACCGTTCACTTCGATTTCTACCCATCCGTGTTCGCCGATCGGTTTATCATTTTGTGATATCTGGTATGCTTTCGGATTGTCTGGATAGAAATAGTTTTTCCGGTCCCAAATGGATTCCTCGGCGATTTCGCAATTGATGGCCATGGCTGCTTTCATTGCGAATTCCACCGCTTTGTCGTTCATCACCGGCAACACGCCTGGATATCCAAGGTCAATCACCGTTGTATTCGTATTTGGCTCCGCGCCGAAATGGGCCGGGGCCGACGAAAAGATTTTTGAGTTTGTTTTTAATTCAACGTGGACTTCAAGTCCAATCACCGTTTCAAATTGCACAGGTGGTCCCCTCCTTTACAGCTTCGGCTTTTCTTTGTGGAAATCAGTTGCCTGCTCGTACGCATGCGCAACACGGTATACGTTTTTTTCATCGAAATGGCGTCCAATAATCTGCAGGCCAAGCGGCAGCCCGTTTTCTGCGAATCCGCATGGAACGGAAATACCCGGTACGCCAGCAAGGTTTACTGGAATCGTTAAAATGTCATTTGCGTACATTGTTAACGGATCGTCGATAATTTCGCCGATTTTAAACGCCGGTGTTGGTGTTGTAGGGCCGATGATCACGTCATAGCTTGCGAACACATCTTCAAAGTCTTTTTTAATCAGTGTGCGCACTTGCTGCGCTTTTTTATAATACGCGTCGTAGTAGCCTGAGCTTAGCGCGAACGTACCAAGCATAATCCGACGTTTTACTTCGTCGCCAAAGCCTTCTGCACGTGTTTTTTTGTATAAATCGATTAAGTTTTCTGCGCCTTCTGCACGGTAGCCGTAGCGGATACCGTCAAAACGGGCCAGGTTGGATGACGCTTCAGATGACGCAAGCAGGTAGTACGTGGCCACGCCGTATTTTGAATGCGGAAGAGATACTTCTTCCCACGTAGCACCAAGCCCTTCCAATACTTTCAGCGCCGCAAGAACAGACTGCCTTACTTCTTCTGAAACACCTTCTCCAAGGTATTCTTTCGGTACAGCAATGCGCAACCCTTTAATGTCGCCTGTTAACCCGGCAGCAAAGTTTTCGGCCGGCACATTCGCCGAAGTTGAATCGTACGGATCAACGCCAGCAAGCGCTTCTAAAAGATATGCATTGTCTTCTACGTTGCGTGTAATAGGCCCAATCTGGTCAAGAGACGATGCAAAAGCAATCAAACCAAAGCGGGATACGCGTCCGTATGTAGGTTTCATGCCGACTACGCCGCAGAAAGAAGCCGGCTGGCGAATCGATCCGCCTGTATCTGAGCCAAGTGAAAACGGTACTTCGCCTGCTGCAACAGCCGCAGCAGAGCCGCCTGATGAACCGCCTGGCACGTGGGCTAAATTCCATGGGTTACGTGTTTTTTGGAAGCTTGAGTTTTCCGTTGATGAGCCCATCGCAAATTCGTCCATGTTTAGCTTGCCGACTGTAATGGTTCCGGCTTCACGAAGCTTATTTACCACGGTTGCATCATAAATCGGGTCAAAGTTGTGAAGGATTTGGCTGGCAGCAGTCGTGCGGAGTCCTTTTGTAACGATATTATCTTTTATGCCAATCGGAATCCCTGATAAAATACCGGTTTTTCCTGCACCTTGTGCTTCTTCCGCCTGCTTGCGGGCACGCTCTTCATCTAATGCAAGAAATGCTTTTACATCTCCGTCTACAGCGGCGATGCGCTTGAATGATTCATCCACAAGATCCGGAATCGATATTTCTTTTTTTTCGATCATCGATTGAATCTCGGTTAATTTGTGATCAAATAATGACACGGTCTCTCCTCCTTACTCGATAATAGACGGAACCCGAATTTGGCCGTCCTGCTGATCCGGTGCATTTTTCAATACTTCTTCCCGGTCTAGTCCTGGTGCCGATTCGTCTTTCCGCAATACATTCTTCATATTTAAAACGTGTGATGTCGGCTGCACGTTTGATGTATCCAGTTCATTCAGCTGCTCGGCAAATGTAATGATCGCATCGAGCTGTTCTGTAAATGTATGCACTTCTTCGTCCGTAACCGCAAGGCGCGCCAAATGGGCCACGTGCCGGACTTGTTCTTCTGAAATTCGCGTCAATGGAATCCACCTCCGTAAAAAATTTGTACGCTAATAATTGCACAAAGTCTATTTTACCATGATTTCAGCCCGCGTGAACAAAAAGAAGAACCGCCCTTCAAAATGAAGGCGGTTCTTATCTATTTTGCATCCCCCAATGCAAGACAAATCCCTTTGTTCGCGTCTGATCAGTTTGTTTGAAATTGTTCTTCTTCTGTTGACCCTTTCAATGCCGTTGTAGAAGACTGGCCTCCTGTTACCGTCATCGACACGGCATCAAAATAGCCAGTCCCTACTTCACGCTGGTGCCGGGTTGCCGTGTATCCGTCTTTTTCCGCTGCAAACTCCGCCTGCTGAAGCTCTGAGTAAGCACCCATTCCGCGGTTTTTATATCCGCTTGCAAGCTGGAACATGCTGTAATTCAATGTATGGAAGCCAGCAAGTGTAACAAATTGGAATTTGTAGCCCATGTTTCCAAGTTCCACTTGGTATTTCTCAATGGTTTTATCATCGAGTTTTGCTTTCCAGTTAAAGGAAGGCGAGCAGTTGTACGCAAGCAATTTGCCCGGAAATTTTTCATGAATGGCATCCGCAAAGCGCTTTGCATCCTCCAGACTCGGTTCGGATGTTTCGCACCAGATCATATCTGCATATGGCGCATAGGCAAGACCGCGTGCAATGGCTTGATCAAGGCCCGCTTTCGTCCGAAAAAAGCCTTCTGCTGTGCGTTCACCTGTAATAAACGGAGCATCAGCCGGATCGATGTCACTGGTGATCAGATCCGCTGCATCTGCATCCGTACGTGCGATTAAAACCGTCGGCGTCCCCATTACATCCGCTGCAAGGCGTGCCGCTATCAAGTTTCGTACAGCCGTTTGTGTCGGCAGGAGTACTTTCCCCCCCAGATGCCCGCATTTTTTTTCAGAAGAAAGCTGATCCTCAAAGTGAACACCTGCTGCACCCGCTTCAATCATCCCTTTCATCAATTCAAATACATTAAGCTGTCCCCCAAAGCCAGCTTCAGCATCGGCTACAATTGGTGCGAAATAATCAGTGGAATGGTCTCCTTCCATATGCGCGATCTGGTCAGCACGCTGAAGCGCCTGATTGATTCGTTTTACAACACTCGGCACGCTGTTTGCCGGATACAAGCTTTGATCGGGATACATATGGCCTGAAAGATTGGCATCGGCAGCAACTTGCCAGCCGCTTAAATAAATTGCTTTCAAACCTGCTTTTACCTGCTGTACAGCCTGGTTTCCCGTCAGGGCACCGAGTGCATTCACGAAGCCTTCTCCTGTTAACAGACTCCACAGTTTGTCAGCGCCGCGCTGAGCCAATGTATGCTCGATATCGATGGAGCCGCGAAGCTTGATCACTTCTTCTGCCGAATAAGGCCGTTCAATCCCTTTCCATCTAGCATCGTTTTTCCATGATTGTTGAAGCTGATTCACCCGTGCTTGATCCATATTCCCCATTTTAAAACATCCCCTTTGTTATAAAACAGATTGTTTATTACAATTTGTATTATATAACAGTATATTTTGCTTGCCAACCCATTTTTAAAAAAATTCAAAAAAATAAAGCTGGAAGAATAAATTCTTCCAGCTTTTCATTTTATAAAAGAAGCAATAAGCTGAGCGCCATAACCGCCATCCCGGAGACAATCCCATAAATGGCGAGATGTGTCTGGTCGTACTTTTGGGCAGCCGGCAACAGTTCATCAAGTGAAATAAACACCATAATGCCGGCAACACCAGCGAAAATCATACCAAACATCGTATCCGTTAAATAAGGCATTAAAACGATCCAGGCTACAAGCGCTCCTACCGGCTCTGAGAGGCCGGACAAAAAGGACCATTTAAACGCTTTTTTGCGGCTTCCTGTCGCAAAGTAAAGAGGTACAGCCACTGCAATGCCTTCTGGAATATTATGAATGGCAACTGCTACTGCAATCGCGATACCGAGAGCTGGATCCTGAATGGCCGATGCAAAAGTTGCAATGCCCTCCGGAAAATTGTGAATGGCAATGGCGATCGCGGTGAAAATCCCCATTTTTTTGAGCTTGGCGTATTCATCCCGCTCCGGCTCTTTATGAAATTCTTCTACCGTTTTTGTATCGTGCGGGTTTCCGGTTGACGGAATAAACTTGTCAATCAAGGCGATGACCACAATGCCGGCAAAAAAGCCGATGACGGTCAGCCAATAGCCCGTTTTCTCACCGTGCTCTAAAACAAGTGCATCTTTCGCTTTTACAAAAATTTCAATCATTGAGACGTAAATCATCACCCCCGCTGAAAACCCAAGCGCCCAGGCGAGAAACTTTGTGTTTGTACGCGATGTGAAAAATGCCAGCGCACTGCCAATACCTGTTGCGAGACCAGCAAATAATGTTAAACCGATGGCCAGCAGTACATTCTCATCCATTTGCGCCCTCCTCCCTCTTTTTTTTATTAGTGTATGCCATATGTTGCTCGCGTGCAACTTTTTTTGTTGAGGCAAATAAAAAAACCTGATCTCACCCATCTGGATGAAATCAGGTTCTTCCTTATTCGTAAACATGAACATATGGTTCTTTCGCATTCGCTTCCTTCACAATAAGCGCTTCTGGGCCGCCTGTTGACGTAATACTTACTTCAATCGGAATGTATGCCGGAAAATGCTCCATCACAAGGCCGGTTACATACTGCGTAAAGCCAATCGCTTCCGCTTTTCCGTAAAACTGAATTGGAATCTCAATTTTCAAGCTTGTCAGCTCTTCCCCGCTGTAAAGTCCGCGTCCAATTACACCGTTTGTGCCGTCAAAATAAGATTCGATATCCTGCTTAAAGTTAGCGAAATACGTAGAGTCTTCCCGGTGGTCTTCTTCTGCAGAGCTGGACGGGAACAATACGTATTTTTCATTGACCGCTTTCCAATCGGATGTATCCGCATCACCTGCATCAAGGTGGGTATAAGCAATAAAATTTCCTGCTGTTACCGAGTTTTGCGGCGCCTGCTTAAATAAAGCAATCGTGATCGGAATGTTTTTTGTTTTGTCCATCGCACGAAGGCGCGAAGCTACTTCCGCAGCGATTTTTTTGCCTTCTCTTTCAACCGTTTCGTCATCCATTTTAAATTCGTACTGTGCGCCGTATTCTTCCTTTTGATAATAATGAACAGAATTAAGCGCAAGCCCGATCACCATGCCGTCGAGCTGCAAAGAGTTATCCTCTTTTTTCGTTAAATAGTCCTGCTCCATAATATGAGCCAAATAAATCGGTGCTCTTTCGTTTCTTTCGTCAACGGACCCTTCCCCTGTATCTATTGGGTTCAGCCCAAGATTCTCTTTTGCTGTCAGCTCGTTTTCTTTTAGCTGTGCATCTGTATACTTTCTGCTCAGCCAGGACCGGATCACATCTTCATCCAGCACCTGTCCCTCTTGAAAGAAAAATTGTTCTGGGGAAAAATTCTTCTGTGCAATCCGCATTAAGCCCGTTTCAAATTCAGCAATATCATAGCGTGTGTTTAAATTGGAAACGACAAGGCCACGCGCTTTGCCCGGTTCAAACGGTACGATTGTACGGTAATAACTGTCCGAGATTTGATAGGTTGGAATAACAGATGTTTTTTCCTCCCCATCTCCCTGTATTACTTCATCATTGTTTTGCAGCGCCGGCGCGCATCCACCCATAAGCAGCATGGCGGATACTGCCGCCAGGACCCATTTCTTTTTCAAAAAAGCCACCTCTTATTTTGTAAGTTCATCCATAAACCGTTGTTCATCCCAAACTTCAATGCTAAGCTTTTCCGCTTTCTCAAGCTTCGAACCCGCTTCCTCTCCTGCAATTACAAGATCTGTTTTTTTACTGACACTGCCGGTGACGTTCCCGCCGAGCGCTTCAATTCGTTCCTTGGCTTCATTGCGCGTAAGCTGGATCAGCTTTCCTGTCAGCACAACCGTCTTGCCGGCAAAAGGAGATTCTCCTTCTGCAACTACCGGGCGAATCGGTCCTTCATAGGACATATTGACGCCTGCTGCTTTCAGCTTTTCAATCAGCTCGGCTACTTCCGGCTGCTGGAAGTACGTCACAACTGCATCCGCCATCTTGCCGCCAATTTCATGAATAGCCGTCAATTCTTCTTCTGTCACTTCTCTTAAGCGGTCCATTGTGCCAAACTCCATTGCCAGTATTCTTGCTGCTTTTGCGCCGACATGACGGATGCCAAGACCGAACAAAAGCCGTTCCAGCGAGTTGTTTTTGGACGCTTCAATAGCGGATAACAAATTGTCTACCGATTTTTCTCCCATTCGCTCAAGCTTCAGCAAATCCTCCCGTTGAAGCGTATATAAATCCGCTACATCTTTAATCAGTTCTTCACGGTACAGCTGCGCAATCACTTTTTCGCCGAGCCCTTCAATATTCATCGCATTACGCGACACAAAGTGCGTCAGACCCTCGCGGATTTGAGCCGGGCACTGCGGGTTTATACAGCGAAGCGCCACTTCTTCTTCCAGGCGGACCAGTTCACTGCCGCAATCCGGACACACTTCCGGCATGCGGAATTCTTTTTCTTCACCGGTGCGGCGGTCAGCCAGTGCACTGACCACTTCCGGAATAATATCACCGGCTTTTTTCACTACAACCATATCACCGATCCGAATGTCTTTTTCACGGATTAAATCTTCATTATGAAGTGAAGCACGGCTGACGGTTGTGCCTGCAACACGAACCGGCTGTAAAATGGCCGTTGGCGTAACCACTCCTGTGCGTCCTACACTCAGTTCAATGTCTACAAGCTTTGTGACAACCTCTTCTGCCGGAAATTTAAAAGCAGTGGCCCAGCGCGGGCTTTTCGCCGTAAATCCAAGCTCGTCCTGCTGGTCAAGCGAATTTACCTTAATGACGATTCCATCAATTTCATACGGCAGCTTCGCCCGCTTTTCGGACTGCTCCTCGACATAGGTGATCACGTTTTCAATCGTTTGGCATACGCGCCGCTCTTTATTCGTTTTAAAACCAAGCGTATCAAGCAGATCCAGCCCTTCGCTATGCGTGCTGATCCCAAGCGGTCCCGGGTTCGCAATGCCGTACAAGAAGATATCAAGGTTCCGCGAAGAGGCAATGCGGGGGTCCAGCTGGCGAAGAGACCCTGCTGCTGCATTCCGCGGATTGGCAAACGGCTCTTCTCCTTTTTCGTCGCGAATCGCATTTAAGGCGATAAATGACTGCTTTGGCATAAAAGCTTCGCCGCGCACTTCCATTGTAAGCGGCTCGGACAGCCGAAGTGGAATGGAGTGAATCGTTTTTAAGTTTGCCGTAATGTCTTCTCCCGTTGTGCCATCACCGCGTGTAGCGCCCTGCACAAACATTCCATTCTCGTATTTAAGCGCAACAGCAAGCCCGTCAATCTTCAGTTCGCATACGTAAGAGTAATCGGCGTGGCCGACAAGCTGATGGACGCGGCGGTCAAAATCCCGCAGGTCTTCTTCGTTAAAGGCATTGCCAAGACTAAGCATCGGCGTATCGTGGCGCACTTTTTGAAAAGCATCCAGAACCGCTCCGCCGACACGCTGCGTCGGTGAGTCCGGTGTTTGCAGCTGTGGAAATTGCGCTTCAATGTCATTCAGCTCTTTTAACAGCCGGTCGTATTCTGAATCTGGCACCGAAGGCTGATCCATTACATAATATTCATAGCTGTATTTATTCAGCGTGTCATGCAGTTCCTTCACACGCTGTTCGGCTGTTTTTATATCCATATACAATCTCCTTTTCCGGTGTTCACATCACGTGGTTACAAAGGCGCTGCCGCAGGACGCGGCGTGTGCGGCCTTTGATTCTTTAAACCGGTTTTTATATCTTTTCAATCGGTGCGAATTGTGCAAGAAGCCGCTTAATGCCGGTTGGACTCGGAAACGCAATGTCCAGCTCTGTGCTGTCGCCGTTTCCTTTTACCGCCACAACGGTTCCTGTTCCCCACTTTTTATGCGCCGCTTTATCGCCAACCCTCCACTCCAGCCCCGCCGCCGCACTCGTTTGCGGGCGTGTTACAGCCGGACGCGTTTTTTGGCCAAACGGCATCGCTTTTCGCGGCTGTCGTTTCAGATTCTCTGATTCAAGCAGATCCTCTGGAATTTCGCTGATAAAGCGCGACACAGGATTCATGTTTGTTTTTCCGTATAGTGTCCGCATTTCTGCATTGGTCATATACAGCTCTTCTTCCGCACGGGTAATCCCGACATACGCAAGACGGCGTTCTTCTTCCATTTCTTCATCATCCATAAGTGAGCGGCTGTGAGGAAAGACGCCTTCTTCCATTCCAATCAGGAATACAACGGGGAATTCAAGCCCTTTAGCGGAATGAAGCGTCATAAGGACGACGGATTCTGCCGGCCCTTCTTCTTTGCCGAGCTGGTCGATATCCGCAACAAGCGCCAGATCTGTTAAAAAAGCAATAAGCGTTTTGTCTTCGTTTGATTCTTCAAAAGACTTTGTGACGGATAAAAACTCTTCTATATTTTCAATCCGTGTCTGCGCTTCAATTGTTTTTTCCGCTGCAAGCATGTCCACGTACCCGGTCCGGTCAATCACTTCTTCTACAAGCTCGGAGACAGATAAGTATTCCTGCTGCTGCGTATAAACATGAATCAGATCACGAAAATCAGCTGCTGCATTCGCCGCTTTACCGCTTAAACCAATAAAATCGACTTCTGCAAGAGCTCTAAACATGGAAATGTCGTTCTCCTGCGCGTAGCGGGCAATTTTATCAAGTGACGTGGAACCGAGGCCCCTCTTCGGCACATTAATGACACGCGACAAGCTGATATCATCATCCGGATTTGCAATCAAGCGCAAATACGCAAGCAGGTCTTTAATTTCCTTCCGATCATAGAATTTAATACCGCCGACGATCGTATAGTCAATGTTTGACTTCATCAGTGTTTCCTCAATCAAACGCGACTGGGCATTTGTGCGGTACAAAACAGCAAAATCAGACGGCTTTCTTCCCGTAGCGGAAAGCTCTTTTATTTTACCGGCCACAAATTCAGCTTCTGTCCGTTCGCTGTCAGCCCGGAAATAAGCGATTTTTTTCCCGTCTACATTTTCAGTCCAAAGCTTTTTCGGCTTCCGGTTGGAATTGTTTTCAATCACTTCATTCGCTGCCTGTAGAATCCGTCCTGTTGACCGGTAGTTTTGTTCAAGAATAATCGCTTTTGCATGTGGATAATCTTTTTCGAAAGATAAAATATTCGCGATATCCGCACCGCGCCAGCGATAAATGCTTTGATCACTGTCGCCGACTACACACAAATTTTGAAAACGGCTCGCCAGCTGCTTCACAAGGGTGTACTGCGACTTATTCGTATCCTGATACTCATCCACGTGAATATACTGAAATTTGCGCTGATAAAACTCCAATACTTCCGGCACCCGCTCAAACAGGCGGATCGTCAGCATAATCAAATCGTCAAAATCAAGAGCATTGTTTTTCTTTAAGCGCTTTTCATATTCCGTGTACACATCAGACGTAACTTTATCCATATAGCCGCCCTGCTGGCGCGCAAACGCTGCCGCATCCACCAAAATGTTTTTAGACGAGCTGATCGCGCCAAGCAGCGCCCGCGGATCAAACTTTTTCGGATCAATATTTAAATCTTTTAAAATGCTTTTAATGACCGAAAGCTGATCTGCTGTATCTAAAATCGTAAAATTCCGGCTGTAGCCAATCCGGTCAATATCCCGGCGCAAAATACGCACACACATGGAGTGGAATGTCGACATCCAGATTTCTTCAGCTGCACCGCCGAGCAGCGCACCAATCCGGTCTTTCATTTCGCGCGCCGCTTTATTGGTAAACGTAAGCGCCAAAATGTTATAGGGATTGATTTCTTTTTCAACAATTAAATAGGCAATCCGGTGTGTCAGCACCCGGGTTTTGCCTGAACCCGCTCCAGCCATAATCAGGAGCGGCCCTTCTGTTGTTTTAACGGCTTCCTGCTGCTGCGGGTTCAAGCCATTTAATAACCGATCTGTTAAAAATTGCATCCTGCCACCACCATTTAGAACATTTGTTCTTTAATATACACTATTTTTGAACCGCCGCGACGGTTTTTAATGCTTCTTCCGGCTTTTCATAAACCGCATTTCCGACAACGACTACATCTGCATACTGACCAATTTCTTTCGCCTGCTGGGCTGTTTGAATACCGCCTCCGTAGAAAAACACGGTTTCGGTTTCTTTTAACACTTCGCCCGCTTGCTGCACGGCTTCAAGGTCACCATACGTGCCGCTGTATTCCAAATAAAAAACAGGCAGCTTCCATAAGTGACCGGCCAGACGTGCATACGCAATGACACCCTCTGTATCCGGCTTCTCGGAAACACCAGTCAGTTTCGCCGCCTTGCAGTCCGGGTTCGCAATACAATAGCCCTCTACAATCAATTCATCCGGGTCCATTAAATCGCCGTATTCTTTCATTGCTTCCACGTGCAGGCCGGTAATCCATTCGGCCCGGTTCGTATTTAAAACGGTTGGAATCAAATACAAATCAAAGCCTGGCGTTACGATCTCAAGTGACGATACTTCCAGCACACACGGAAGCGGAAAGCGGCGCACCCGTACCATTAAGTCCAGTACATTATCCAGCGTAACGCCATCTGAACCGCCTACTACAATAGCATCCGTTCCAGATTCGCATACACGTTCCAGCAATTCATCATCTATCGGTTTATTCGGATCTAATTTAAACACATGCCGCCATTCGCGAACATCATACATGTGCACTGCCTCCATTCATTCAACTACAACTTCGTATTATATCATGAAACAGCGTCCGCTTCATTCGTTCAACGAAACGGCTTCGTTCCACTTCCTTATTTATACTCTTTTAAGAATGCCTTCTCTGTATATAGAAAAAAGCAGCTCTTTTAAGAGCTGCTTTTTTGTTTTATTCTTTATCGTATACGCGCTTCAACACGAATTCATAGCCGTCATTTCCATAGTTTAAGCATCGTTTCACACGGGAAATAGTAGCGGTTGATGCACCGGTTTCTGTTTCAATTTTATGATAGGTTTTGCCTTCTTGAAGCATCCGTGCTACTTCAAGACGCTGGGCCAGTGACTGAATTTCATTTACTGTGCACAGATCATCGAAAAATCGATAGCATTCTTCCAGATCCTTCAGCGAGAGGACAGCTTGAAACAGCTGGTCCAGCTCCCTCCCCCGCAACTTATCTATCTGCATAATCAACTTCCATTCCCTTCACCATCTATTTCTACCTTTACTGCTTTATTTAATCCTCTTGAGGCCGGCACTACGTGAATCCACGTTTTTCCTGTTACGAAAGCAGGACCGCTTTCTGTATTAGGCATGATCCGTCCATTCTGATTGCGCCATTTCACGAGGTTCATGACACCTTCTTGAAAAAGAAACGCATCTCCACCAGAGGTTAAATCAATATCCAGACGCCCTTTTGCATCGACAACACGATGGTCCGCTTCGATGACGAAAACATTATCTGCTTCGATCTCTGCCCCGTCTATCGTCCGGCGGTATTGATCGCCATCATACTCATATCTTGATTCGAATAAATCATTTGATGACGGCCGAATAGAAAACGCTTCTGCCGGGTCACCGGTCAGCGACGCTGCTTCCTTCTTCGATAAAAAACCCAGCCGCGACGGCGCGTCATTTAAGCTGTAGCCTTTTTCTTCCGCAACATGGAACGCTTCCTTCATATCTACGTATGAATTATGCGGTGCTTTCCGGGACAGGTCCCGCTTAAACACATCGCCATCATGCTGGATACCATTAACATGATCTACTTCACCGGACAGCAGCATCTCCTGCGCTTCTGGACTATAGCCGTGGGCTAAAAACAGTGCATCGTACCCTTTAGAAAGCTCGACAAGATAATCGCGTGCGCTCCGGACAGGCCCCGCTTTATCTGGATATTCGCTTTGATAGATGGCTAAAAAACGAGTGATGCCGCCTTCTGTCAAAATTTCATATACAATATCCGCTTTCTCAAGAGCCGTCTGTGGACGGGCTGACGGATGATTGCTAATCACGACCGCTACAGCCCGGTGTGCATTATCTGATGATTGAATGCCTGTTAAAGGATTGAGCTCACTTTTTTCATTCTTGCTGGCAGGCTCGGCACTTGAACATCCGCTGATTAAAACGGCTGCTGCAGCCATTGCCATCCATTTTTTTCTCATATCGACACTCCGAAAATAGTTTTACTTTACTATTTTAACGCATTATCGTTGGAAAGAGTATCGTTTTCTTCATAACATCATATATCCCCTGCGAGGTAAGGCGGATATAAGGCAGGTGAGTGGACGTTAAAAACAGCAGTGAATAGATGGGATCTTCATATGGATAGCCACGCGCTGACAGCAGCTCCCGCAGCTTGGCTTCTTGTTCCATTACCGTTTCAAACGGCTGATCGGACATGATGCCGGACAGTGTAAGCGGGATTTCATGAATGACTTTTCCGTTCTCTGCGAGCACAATGCCGCCGCCCAGTTCTTTCACCCGGTTAAATGCCCGCTTCATTTCCTCTTTGGATGAACCAATCAAGACAATATCTTCCGTGCTGGAAAACGAGGAGGCAAATCCCTGCACGTTTGTAGCAAATCCTTTGATAGTGGTGTTTACCCGCCACTTTCCTTCGTAATCGAGGAGAACGAGGTAATTTTGGTCATGCTCCATATAAAAATGCTCTCCAGCCACATCTTTCACGACACTGCATGGCTTGGTGATGACATTGTTTACCATTTCTATACCAAATGGCATCGAAAATTGCAAATCATCCTCCCGCAGTTCCCAATCGAGCCGCATTTTCGTATGCCCGAACCGCTGCCAGGCAACAGGCAGGAATGGACTCGCTTCCTGGCCGCTTTTTTTCACCCACACGCCTCTTGACAGCACTGCTTCCGGTGTTGGGTCAAATTCACTTGTTAGAATGTTTACACTTGCCAGGCGGCCAGGTGCAATCATGCCATGTATATGTTCCATGCGATAATAACGAGCAGCGTTATATGACGCCATATGATATGCATCGATAGGCGGCACCCCATTTTCGATGGCGATGCGGATCAATTTATCGGTCAGCCCATCCTTACAAAAAACAGGCGATGGACCGTCTGTTGTCAGCATCATCATGTCGTACTGATCGAGGTCAAGCTCTTTCATCTCTTTCAGCAGCTTTTCAAGATCCGGACGGATGGATGAATGACGGAGTGTGACCATCATGCCATTCATCAGGCGCTTTCTCACGTCTTCTCCGGTCATCGATTCATGATCGCCGTCCGCTCCAAACAAGGTCATCTTCGTCAATGTTTTTTCCGAGGCGCCAGGGAAATGCCCTTCGATCCGCTTATTAGCTGCTTTTGTTTCCTGCATCCAATACAGCATCATATCGTCTCCATCTAAAAGCTTGGGCCAGCCGGTCAATTCACCGCCTTGAATGACACATTCATTTTTCAGCCAGGCACTTACCGTGCCGTTTGCAAAAACATCATCTTCATTTTCAATTTCGGTTTGGGCATCATACCGGCACCACCAGTACATCGAAACCGGCTGCTTATTCAGCTCTTCAATTAAAGAAAACGCTTTCTTTTTCGTAAGGGCCAGCATCATCATCAAGTTGTCATTGATAAGAGTGGTCGTTCCGCGCTTTGCCGCATATTCGGAAAAGGTTTTTGGATTGTAAATTAAAAAGGGGTGAACGTGCGGTTCAATATAGCCGGGCACGATCGTTTTTCCGGTGCAGTCAACGATCTCATCCGCATGGTCCGGAAGGTCGTCTCCGATGTAGACAATACGGTTTTCATGGATCCAGATGTTTCCCTGCAGCCAGCGCTTCATAGCTGAATGAAGATAACGCGCATTCTTCAAAACAAGAGTCGGCGCTTTTTTACGGTCTACTACGGCAACCTGTTCACGTATTTTTTTGTTTCTCCATCTATGTGTTAAATCGGACATACCAATCGTTCCTTTCAAAATGAGATCGCTTTCAAATATGCGATTGACTTTCATCGTAACATAGATCACACAGTAAAGCATTAAAGAAACACCGATTTTGTGAAAAAAGTTCGAACTTTTGGCAAGAAACTTGCAATAGTCTGATTTTCGGGACAAACCGGGTAAAATGCCTTCTTTTTTTGTCCCGTTTTAACGCGAAAAAGCAGGGGGAAACTCCCCCTGCTTTCTTTTTATAAACGGGCTTTTGCAATAGCGCGGCTGCCGATATCCTTACGGAAAAAGAAATGTTCCGTATCGATATGCTGCATTTTTTCATACGCGTTTTGCTGAGCTTCAACCGGGTTTGCTCCACTTCCTGCAACAAGAAGCACACGGCCGCCATTCGCACGGATAACGTCTCCATCTGCATACGTACCAGCGTGGATAACAGATCCTGCATCAATAGCCCGGAGCCCTTTGAGCTCATTGCCTTTCTCGTATGCTTCCGGGTAGCCTTTCGCTGCCAAAACAATACCGAGAACAGATTCTTCTTTCCAAGCGAGTTCAGGGTGTTTGCCATCAAGCACATCAAGCATCACCTGAACAAGATCATTTTCAAGGCGCGGCAGTACAACCTGCGTTTCCGGATCACCAAAACGGGCATTAAATTCAATCGTTTTCGGCCCTTCTTCTGTAAGCATTAAGCCTGCAAAAATAATGCCCGTAAACGAACGGCCTTCCGCAACCATGCCTTTTGCGATCGGACGGAGAATCTCTTCTACCGACTGGTCGTGAATGGCCTGTGAAATGTGCGGAACCGGTGAATAAGCACCCATGCCGCCTGTGTTTGGACCTTCGTCGTTATCGAATGCACGCTTATGATCCTGTGCTGCTTCCATCGGATATACATTTTCGCCATGCACAAATGCCATAAGAGAATACTCTTCTCCCTGCAAAAATTGCTCTACCACAACGCGTGCAGAAGCATCACCGAATTTTTTATCGAGCATCATATCATCCAGCGCCTCAAGCGCTTCATTCATCGTCATCGCAACGGTAACGCCTTTTCCGGCAGCCAGGCCGTCCGCTTTCAACACGATCGGTGCACCCTCTTGCTGGATATATGCTTTTGCTGCTTCGTAATCTTCAAATGACTGATAGCGTGCGGTTGGAATATTGTACTTTTCCATCATCATTTTCGAGAAGGATTTACTGCCTTCTAAAATAGCTGCATTTTGCCTTGGACCGAATACTTTCAGTCCCTCGCCTTCTAAATAGTCCGTAATCCCGGCAGAAAGCGGGTTTTCCGGACCAACAATTACAAGGTCAACGCCCTGCTCTTTTGCAAAAGCAGCCAGGTCGGCAAAGTTCATTTCATCGATATCAACAATGCTTGCGTCCTGTGCGATTCCGGCGTTCCCCGGTGCGCAAAAAACGGTTTGAACAAGCGGGCTTTCCGCCACTTTTTTACAAATGGCGTGCTCGCGTCCGCCGCGTCCTACAACGAGTACGTTCATGAGAAAAGCCCCCTCTTAATGTTTGAAATGGCGAATACCTGTCATTACCATTGTAATGCCGTATTCATCCGCTTTTTTAATGGAATCTTCATCCCGGATTGATCCGCCCGGCTGAATAATAGCTGTAATACCCGCTTTGGCAGCCGCTTCAACAGTGTCATCCATTGGGAAGAATGCATCTGAGGCGAGAGCGGCTCCTTTTGCTTTTTCACCAGCCTGCTCAAGCGCAATTTTCGCTGCACCGACACGGTTCATTTGTCCCGCACCAACACCAAGTGTCATTTTGTCGTCAGACACAACAATTGCGTTTGACTTAACATGCTTCACAACTTTCCAGCCCAGTTTCATCGCTTTCCATTCTTCTTCTGTCGGCTGGCGTTTCGTCGCAACTTTCACGTCTGCATCCGCAAGAGACAGTTCATCCAAATCTTGCGAAAGCAAGCCGCCTTCAACAGATGTGAGTACTTTTTCGCCTTTTTTGCCGTTTGCGAAATCCAGCGTTAGGAGGCGGATGTTTTTCTTTTGAGACAGTACGTCAATCGCTTCTGCATCAAAAGACGGCGCCACAATGATCTCAAGGAAAATCTCATGCAGCTTTTGGGCAAGCTCTTTTGATACAGGACGGTTCAATGCCACAATACCGCCGAAAATAGAAGTTGGATCTGCTTCATATGCACGGGCATATGCTTCTTCAATCGTTCCTCCTGCTCCAACCCCGCAAGGATTCATGTGCTTCACGGCTACCGCAGCCGGCTCGTCGAATTCTTTTACGATTTGAAGGGCGGCGTCTGTATCACGGATGTTGTTATATGAAAGCTCTTTTCCATGCAGCTGATCAGCTTGTGCCACAGAGAAAGAAGAGCCAAGCGGCTGTGAATAAAACGCTGCTTTTTGATGCGGGTTCTCGCCGTAGCGGAGCGATTGCTTTAATTCATACGTAACAGTCAGCTTTTCAGGGTTTTCTTCCCCGGCAAGATCCGTCATAAAGCCGGCAATCATCGCATCATATGCAGCTGTATGGCGGAACACTTTCGCAGCAAGCTTCCGGCGCGTTTCAAGCGTTGTTTTACCTTCGCCTTTCAGTTCAGACAGCACTTGATCGTAATCACTTGAATCCACAATTACAGTCACATATTCGTGGTTTTTCGCAGATGCACGAAGCATGGCCGGGCCGCCGATGTCGATGTTTTCAATCGCATCTTCTGTTGTGACATCCGGCTTTGCGATCGTTTGCTGGAATGGGTACAAGTTCACGCAGACGATATCGATTGGCTGAATATTATGCTCTTCAAGCTGCTTTTGATGATCCGGCTCGCCGTGTTTCGCAAGCAGGCCGCCGTGAATGAACGGGTTCAGCGTTTTAACGCGGCCTTCTAGAATTTCCGGAAACCCGGTTACATCTGTTACACCTTTTACCGGTACACCTGCTTCTGCAAGCATTTTTTTCGTGCCGCCTGTTGAAACAATTTCATAGCCAAGCGCCGCAATTTCTCTCGCAAATTCAGTTACGCCGCTTTTATCTGATACGCTGATTAATGCGCGTTTCGTCATTGTGTTTGTTCCTCCCTATGTTGATTCAAAAGTTTGGTGATTACATTCGGATAAAGGCTGTGTTCAATCTGTTGAATGGCATCCTGTACATCGCTGCGTGTCATGCCGGAATCAATTCGTACACATTCCTGATCAATGATCGGGCCGGTGTCCATCCCTTCATCAACAAAGTGAACGGTAACGCCGGATATTTTTACCCCTGCGTCAAACGCCTGGCCGATCGCATCTTTTCCTGGAAAAGCCGGCAAAAGAGACGGGTGAATGTTTACGATCCGGTTCCGGTATGCATTCAGTAAAACAGGGCCGATCAAACGCATATAGCCGGCTAGAAAAATAAATTCAACTCCTGCCTCCTGCAAGCGGTCCACAATTTCACTCTCAAACGCTGCTTTTGATTCGTATTGTTTCGGCTGAAATGAAAACGCCGGGATGTCGAGTGCTTTTGCGCGTTCAAGTACATACGCATCCGGTTTATCGCAGACGAGCAAGGCGATTTCAGCAGGAACCTTTCCTGCTGCCACCGCCTCGGCAATTGCCTGCACGTTGCTTCCGCTGCCGGATGCAAACAAGGCAATTTTCGTCATTGAACGGTAACTCCTTCGCCGCTCACAACACGTCCGATTGTATAAGCTGTTTCACCAGCTGCTTCGAGTGCTGCTTTTACGTTTGCTTCTTCTTCTTTCGATACAATCAATACAAAGCCAATACCCATATTGAAAATATTGTACATTTCCTGGCGGTCAAGCTCTCCATACGTCTCAAGTACATTAAAAATGTCCGGTACCGGCCACGAACCAGCTTTAATTGAAGCGCCAAGACCTTTTGGCAGAGCACGCGGAATGTTTTCCACAAATCCGCCTCCTGTAATGTGCGCCATCCCGTTTACAGCCGCTTGCTTTAGTACGGATAGAACCGGCTTCACATAAATACGTGTTGGTTCAAGGAGCGCTTCTCCAAGCGGAACTGAAAGACCTTCTACCTGCGCGTTTACATCAAGGTTATGTGTTTCAAAGAAAATTTTGCGAACGAGTGAATAACCGTTGCTGTGAATCCCGCTCGATGCGAGGCCGATCAGCACGTCGCCTTCTTTTACGTTTTCACCTGTTACAACGCTGCTCTTTTCAACAGCGCCAACTGTAAACCCGGCCATATCGTATTCTTCCTCATCGTAAAGTCCCGGCATTTCTGCTGTTTCTCCGCCAATAAGGGCAGAGCCCGCCTGCTCGCAGCCGTCTGCTACTCCTTTAACGATTTGTTCGATTTTTTCCGGCACTGCTTTGCCGCATGCAATATAATCAAGGAAAAACAGGGGCTCTGCTCCCTGTACGACAACATCGTTGACACACATGGCTACACAGTCGATGCCAATCGTATCATGCTTGTCCATCATAAACGCAAGCTTTAGTTTTGTGCCGACGCCATCTGTTCCGGAAACAAGAACCGGCTCCTTTAACTGCAGCGATGACAGATCAAACATGCCCCCGAAACTGCCGAGCGCTCCCATTACACCGGCGCGCTTCGTCCGCTCTACATGTTTTTTCATCCGTTCTACCGCTTCGTACCCTGCCTCGATGTTTACACCGGCTGCTTCATACGATTTTGCCATTTTTGTTCCTCCTGTTAGCACATGATTTCTTTATCATGCGGATGCTGTGTATCTGGGAAAATCTCCGTCGGGTATTCCCCTGTAAAGCAGGCCATGCACTGGCCGCATTCGCCAAGCTCACTTTTGCGGTGGCCGATTGCTTCAATCGTGCCCTCTACGCTTAAATACGTAAGAGAATCTGCTCCGATCAATTCACGTAATTCTTCATTCGTATAGTGTGCAGCGATCAATTCGCCTTTTTCAGATGTATCAATTCCATAAAAGCATGGATGCTTAATGGCTGGAGAGCTGATTACGACGTGGACTTCTTTTGCGCCGGCTTCTTTGAGCATTGTAACGATCCGTCGGCTCGTTGTGCCGCGGACAATCGAGTCATCTACCATAACCACTTTTTTGCCTTCTACAACCCCGCGTACAGGAGAAAGTTTCATTTTAACCCCCTGCTCACGAAGAGACTGGGACGGCTGAATAAATGTCCGGCCAACATAACGGTTTTTAATTAAACCAAGCTCATATGGAATACCTGTTGCTTCTGCAAAGCCGATAGCAGCAGAAATACTCGAATCCGGTACTCCCGTGACAACATCGGCTTCCAGTACCGCTGGATCTACTTCTTGTGCCAGCATCTTACCGAGGCGTTTACGGGCACTGTGAACATTCACGCCATGAATATTACTGTCCGGACGGGAGAAATAAACGTATTCCATCGTGCACATTGCGTCACTGATCGCTGCGGCAAACTGTTCAGAATGAAGACCGTCTTCATTAATGGTAATCAATTCACCCGGCTCCACATCACGTAAAAACTCAGCACCAATAATATCAAAGGCGCACGTTTCAGAGGCAACCACATAAGCATCTCCAAGTTTGCCGATTGAAAGCGGGCGCAGCCCTTGTGGATCAAGCGCTACATGCATTTCATTTTCCGTCATGACAAGAAACGCGTACGCTCCTTTTACCATGGAAAGAGCCGTTTTCAAACGGTCTTTGATCGTGCCATATGTGCTGCGGCGGATTAAGTGTGCCAGTACTTCAGTGTCAGACGTTGTCTGGAAAATACTTCCCTGAGCTTCCAGTTCACGCTTCAGTGATGTAGCGTTGACAAGGTTTCCGTTATGCGCAAGCGCCAGGCTGCCTGTTTGAAAGTGGAACAGGAGCGGCTGTACATTTTGGTAGCCGCCGCCTCCTGCTGTTTGGTAACGAACATGCCCAATGGCTGCTGTTCCTGTTAAACCGTTGATAATATCCTGGTTAAAAATTTCTGTAACAAGCCCTTCACCTTTATGGCCACGAAGGCGTTCTCCGTCGCTCATCACGACGCCAGCGCCCTCTTGTCCGCGGTGCTGTAAGCTTTGCAGGCCGTAATATGTGATTTGTGATGCATTTTCGTGTCCAAAAACCCCGAAGACACCACACTCTTCATTTAAGCCTCTGAGTTCAGCAAGCATGGAATAGCTCCTTTCCAGGCATCCTCCAGTTCACTAACCGGTGCCTGTACCACTTCTTCTCCGTTAATTGAAATTGATGCCACTGGCTGAGCTGTTACTTCACCAATTTGTTTTGCGTCCTGTACGGCTGTTTCAAACGCTTCTTTGTTTTCTGGCTTCACTGTAATGACAAAGCGTGACTGTGTTTCTGCAAATAGGGCAGCCGTTGCTTCACCTTGAAGAGAAACGCGGGCACCAAGACCTGTGCCGAATAGCTTTTCAACAAGTGCTACGGCAAATCCACCTTCTGAAATATCGTGAGCTGATTGAACAAGGCCCGACTGAATAGCCGCAAGAAGTGCATCCTGGCGTGCTTTTTCCACTGTCAAATCAATAGCTGGTGATTGACCGAAAATATCGCCATCATTCATCAATTTTTGCAGTTCGCTGCCGCCAAAGTCGTTCGCAGCGTCTCCAATTACATATACAAGGTCGCCAGCCTGCTTCGCTGCTTGTGTCGTAATATGGTTCACGTCTTCAATCAATCCAACCATGCCGATAATTGGTGTCGGGTAAATAGCTGTACCGTTTGTTTCATTATAAAGAGATACGTTTCCACCGATAACCGGTGATTGAAGCGCAAGGCACGCTTCACTAATTCCGTCTGCTGACTGCTCAAGCTGCCAGAATACACCTGGATTCTCAGGGCTTCCGTAGTTTAAGCCGTCCGTAATCGCAAGTGGACGGGCACCAGAAGCTACGATATTACGAGCCGCTTCTGCCACGGCAATTTTACCGCCTGTTTTTGGATCAAGGTAAATGTAACGTGCGTTACAGTCTGTTGTCATCGCAAGTGCTTTGTTTGTGCCGCGCAGACGGATGACCGCTGCGTCTGATCCTGGCGCTACCACTGTATTTGTGCGAACTTGGTAATCGTATTGGTCATACACCCACTCTTTGCTTGCAATCGTCGGCTGCTGAAGCAATTTCACAAGTGTTTCTTTGTGATCTGTAACGTCCGGTGTTACGTCTTCCATTGCCTGGAACGTACGGAAGTATTCCGGCTCTGCAGATGGCTTGTGGTACACTGGTGCATCTTCTGCAAGCGCATCAACCGGTACTTCTGCTGCTACTTCGCCTTTATGAATCAAACGAAGCATTTTGTCGTCTGTTACGACACCAACTGATGCCGCTTCAAGACCGTATTTCGCAAAAAGATCTTCGATTTCTTTTTCGTGTCCTTTTTTCACAACGATCAGCATGCGCTCCTGTGATTCAGACAGCATCATTTCATATGGTGTCATGCCTGTTTCGCGCTGCGGAATCAAATCAAGGTTCATTTCAATTCCTGATCCGGATTTTGACGCCATTTCTGCTGACGAGCTTGTTAAGCCGGCAGCACCCATATCTTGAATGCCGACAAGAACGTCCTGATGGTTGTAAATAAGCTCAAGGCATGCTTCTAAAAGCAATTTTTCCATGAATGGGTCGCCAACCTGTACCGCTGGGCGTTTTTCATCTGAGCTTTCGCTTAATTCTTCTGAAGCGAATGTTGCACCGTGAATACCATCGCGCCCTGTTTTCGCTCCTACATACATTACGGTGTTGCCAACGCCTTTTGCCTGGCCTTTTTGAATATCTTTATGATCAATCAGTCCCACACACATTGCGTTCACAAGCGGATTGCCGTCATAAGACGGATCAAAGCCGATTTCACCGCCGACTGTTGGGATCCCGATGCAGTTTCCGTAACCTGCAATACCGGCAACAACTTCTTCAAACAAATACTTTACACGTGCTGTTTCAAGTTCACCGAAACGAAGTGAGTTTAAAATCGCAACCGGACGGGCACCCATTGAGAATACATCACGGATGATACCGCCGACACCTGTTGCTGCACCCTGGTATGGCTCAATAGCAGATGGGTGGTTATGACTTTCAATTTTAAACGCAACGGCCTGACCGTCGCCGATATCAACGATACCAGCGCCTTCACCCGGTCCCTGCAAAACGTGCTCGCCTTTTGTCGGGAAACGGCTTAAAACAGGTTTGGAATTTTTATAGCTGCAATGCTCTGACCACATAACCGAGAAAAGACCTGTTTCTGCGTAGTTTGGCAGACGACCAAGAATTTTTTCTACTTTCGCAAATTCTTCATCCGTTAAGCCCATTGTGCTGTATAGTTTTTCGTCTTTAATTTGCTGTGGATTTGGTTCAAGCATTAACGACATGAGAATTCCTCCAGTGCTTTACAATTGATTGGAAAAGTTTAAGGCCATCCGCGCTGCCAAGAAGTTCATCAACAGCCCGCTCCGGATGCGGCATCATGCCAAGTACGTTGCCTTTTTCGTTTGTAATACCTGCAATATCAGAAAGGCTTCCGTTTACATCGCTCGCATATGTGAAGGCAATTTGATTGTTTTCCTTCAGTTTTGCCAGTGTTGCTTCGTCACAGTAGTAGTTTCCTTCACCGTGCGCAACTGGAATGCTGATTTTTTCGCCTTTTTCGTATAAAGAAGTAAACATCGTTTCATTATTTTCAACAGACAGCTCTACCGTCCGGCAAATAAACTTTAAGTTTTTGTTGCGAAGCATAGCTCCTGGAAGAAGGCCTGATTCAAGCAAAATTTGAAACCCGTTGCAGACGCCAAGAACCGGCTTGCCCGCTTCCGCAGCCCGTTTAACTGCGGCCATTACGTTTGACATATGAGCGATCGCGCCTGAACGCAGGTAGTCTCCGTATGAAAAGCCTCCTGGAAGCAAAATACCGTCATATTCATCAAGGTTGTCTGCATCATGCCAGACAAGATCAACCTGCTCGCCTAATTCGTCTTTTACTGCATGGTACATGTCCACATCACAGTTAGATCCTGGAAATACGATGACTGCAAATTTCACTGTTTCGCACTCTCCTCGATTTCATATCGGTAATCTTCAATAACCGGGTTTGACAAAAGTTTTTCACATACTTCTTTGACTGTGCCCTCTACGTCACGAACAGAATCATCGAATTGAAGCTCCATGTATTTGCCGATGCGCACTTCTTCTACTCCTTGGTAGCCAAGGTTTGACAGAGATTGCTGTACTGCTTTTCCTTGCGGGTCTAATACACTTTCACGAAGTGTTACGTAAACTTTCACTTTATACATTATAGAGTTCCTCCAAGTCGATTGTAGATTTCGGTATATGCTTCTGTCAGTCCGCCAAGATCCCGGCGGAACAAGTCTTTATCGAGTTTGCGGTTTGTGCCTTTCTCCCATAAGCGGCATGTATCCGGCGAAATTTCATCGGCTAGCAGAATGCTTCCATCCTTTTGACGGCCAAATTCGATTTTAAAGTCAATGAGGTCAACACCCATTTCGCTAAACAATGGAATAAGTACGTCGTTTACACGAAGAGCTTCTTTTTTCAAAATTTGGACTTCTTCAGGTGCTGCCACGTCAAGCAGACGGATATGATCTTCTGTTAAGAGCGGATCACCGAGGTCATCGTTTTTGTAATAAAACTCAACGATTGGCTCCTTAAACCGCACGCCTTCTTCAAAGCCGAGGCGCTTGGCAATGCTGCCAGCGGCAACATTGCGCACCACAACTTCAAGCGGAATAATGTCAACATGCTTCACAAGCTGCTCGTTTTCAGACAGCTGCTCAACAAAGTGAGACTGAATACCCTGCTCAGCGAGCTTCTCAAACAATAGCCCAGTGATTAAATTATTTAAGCGGCCTTTACCGTCGATTTCTGCTTTTTTCTCACCGTTAAAAGCAGTCGCTGAGTTTTTATATTCGATCCAGACGATATCTTCCTGGTCTGTTGCATAAATGCGTTTTGCTTTTCCTTCGTAGAGCTGCTTGCCTTTTTGCATGATGTGATCCTCCCAGGTTCCGGTTTAATTAAAGACCAATGCGGTCAAAGATCGTGTCGACATGTTTGATATGGTAGTTATAGTCAAAGCAGTCAGCAATTTCTTCCGGTGTTAATTTCGATGTGATCGTTTCATCCGCTTCTACAAGTGAACGGAACTGAACTTGCTTGTCCCATGCTTCCATCGCCCGCGGCTGTACAGTGTCATAAGCTGCTTCACGCGCCATGCCTTTGTCGATCAGAGCAAGAAGAATACGCTGTGAGTAAATAAGGCCAAGCGTACGGTCCATATTGCGCTTCATGTTTTCCGGGAATACCGTCAAGTTCTTTACAATGTTGCCGAAACGGTTCAGCATGTAATTCAAGGCAATCGTTGCATCCGGCAGAATCACGCGCTCTGCAGATGAATGGGAGATATCGCGCTCATGCCAAAGGGATACATTCTCGTATGCTGTAACCATGTGGCCGCGAATCACACGCGCAAGGCCAACCATGTTTTCAGATCCGATTGGATTACGTTTATGCGGCATTGCTGATGAGCCTTTTTGTCCTTTTGCAAATGCTTCTTCTACTTCGCGTGTTTCTGACTTTTGCAGGCCGCGAATTTCCGTTGCGAATTTTTCGATAGATGCAGCAACGAGTGCAAGAGTAGCCATATAATGTGCATGACGGTCACGCTGAAGAGTCTGCGTTGAAACCGGTGCTGGTTTCGTACCCAGCTTTTCGCAAACATACTGCTCAACGAACGGATCGATGTTTGCGTATGTGCCGACTGCGCCGGAAATTTTTCCGTACTGAACGCCGTCAGCTGCGTCGTTAAAGCGCTCAAGGTTGCGTTTCATTTCTTCATACCAAAGGGCCATCTTCAAGCCAAATGTTGTCGGTTCTGCATGAACGCCGTGTGTGCGGCCCATCATAACCGTGTGTTTATGTTCAATCGCTTTGTCGCGAAGGATGTCAATAAAGTTCTCAATGTCTTTACGTAAAATGTCGTTCGCCTGCTTTAATAGATAAGAAAGGGCCGTGTCGACTACATCTGTTGACGTTAATCCGTAATGCACCCATTTGCGTTCTTCTCCAAGTGTTTCGGATACAGCGCGGGTAAATGCCACTACGTCATGGCGTGTTTCTAGTTCAATTTCGTTAATGCGGTCAATGTCAAAGCTTGCATTTTCACGAAGTTTTTGAACATCTTCTTTCGGGATTTCACCAAGCTCAGACCATGCCTCGCAAGCTAAGATTTCTACTTCAAGCCATGCTTTGAATTTGTTTTCTTCTGTCCAGATGCTGCCCATTTCAGGTCGTGTATAGCGTTCGATCATTAGTTGTCATCCTCCGATTAATCGTCGTTTATTTTGTCCAAATCCGGCTTTCCTGGATTTCGGTTAAGGTTTCATTGATATTCTCCGTCAAAATGGTTACATGCCCCATTTTCCGTTTTTCTTTTGCTTCATCTTTTCCGTATAAGTGAATGGACCATTCCGGCTTGTTTACAATGGCGCTCACAACACCCTCTACATGTTCACCGAGCACATTAACCATGACAGCTGGCTTTAAGAGCGCTGTGCTTTTAAGCGGCCAGTTGCAAACAGCGCGGATGTGCTGGCCAAACTGGGAGATTCCGCACGCTTCGATCGTATAATGCCCGGAGTTGTGCGGCCGCGGTGCCAATTCATTAATATAAATGCCGCCTTCTTCTGTTACGAACATCTCAACAGCCAGGGTGCCGACAAGGGACAGCGCCGATGCAATGCTCTCTGCTGCCTCATGTGCAGCCTGCTCGGTTTCTTTCGAAATACGGGCCGGTACAATTGATTCGTGCAGAATGTTATCTACGTGAATGTTTTCTGCCACCGGGAAAAATGTCGTTTCCCCTTCCAGGTTGCGTGTCACAATGACGGATATTTCTTTTTGGAATGGAATCCATTGTTCAAGTACGCAGTCACCGTGCGTAAGCAGCTTGGCTGCTTCTGATGCCTGGTTCACTTCTCTTAACACAAACTGCCCTTTGCCGTCATATCCGCCGGTTGCCGTTTTCAGTACAGCCGGCAGGCCGAGCGCCTCGATTCCTTCCAGCAGATCTGACTCGGTCCGAATCACCCGATAAGGGGCAACCGGCACGCCTGCATTCGAGATCGCTTCTTTTTCGTAAACGCGGTTTTGCGTAATACGGATCAGCTCTGCTCCCTGCGGAATATGTGCCGTGTTCATCAGCTCTTTTAAGCCTTCATAATCGATATTTTCAAATTCGTAGGTGATTACGTCACTTACTTGTGCCAGGCGCTGAAGTGCGTCCTGGTCATTGTAAGGCGCTTGGATGACGATATCCGCTGTCTGCGTGCATGGGGCTCCTTCTGCCGGTTCAAGAACTGCTATGCGAAAGCCCGCTTCTTTAGCGGCCAGTGCCATCATACGTCCTAATTGTCCGCCGCCGATGATGCCGATTGTTTTGCCCGGTTCAATGATTTCCCTAGCCAAGCTGATCACTGCTTTCGAGGACCGTTTTTTCTGTTTCCTTCCGGCGCTTGTCCAACCGCGCCGCTACACCTGTGTCTGCGATCGACAAAATTTGCGCCGCCAGCAGACCGGCATTGGTTGCACCGGCTTTGCCAATCGCTGTTGTAGCAACAGGCACGCCGCCCGGCATTTGAACGATAGAAAGAAGAGAATCAAATCCATTTAACGCTTTTGACTGAACAGGGACGCCGATAACCGGCAGAGTCGTTTTTGCTGCCGTCATGCCTGGCAGATGAGCAGCCCCTCCTGCTCCCGCAATGATTACTTTAATTCCTCGCTCCCGTGCCGTTTCGGCATATTCAAACATCAAATCAGGGGTGCGGTGTGCGGACACCACTTTTTTTTCATAGGGAATGTCAAGTTCATCGAGTACGTCACATGCGTGCTTCATTGTTTCCCAATCTGATGTGCTTCCCATAATAACGCCAACTTCAATCGTCATCTTGATCCTCCATTGTGAGATTTTTTTACATAAAAAAACGGGCAGACCGCTTCTCCGGTAAAAAGGAGAAAGCGATTCGCCCGTAGTCGATCGAGAGTACGAATGCTTTCCCCATAGTCGGCTCGTTTACGGCGGCCGGTAGAAACTCGCGGGCCATATTCCCGCTATTATATGAGGTGCTTTATTTGTCCTCTACATATTAACAACCGATCGAAGGGGTTGTCAACAAAAAATCGAACGATATTTATCACTTATATTTTAATGTTCGTATTTAAGTCATTATTTTTCCTTCAAAGACGATTTCACGACCAATCGGCACATGAATTGTTTCCCCGTTTTCCTTCCGTTCTTCAAAAAGAGGCTTTTCCATCCGCCGCACCGGCATATAGCCTTCACGCTTCATTCGTTCGAGGCACTCATCAATCGTTTCGTTTTCCTGCACGTAAAAACTCTTTTTTTTGCTCATTGCATCAATTTTCCCTTTCTCACTTGTTTTACCCAGAAGCCGCCATGAATAGTTTTCGGTTCAAAAGCAATAATAAATGCTTTTGGGTCAAGGTCTTTAATTTTCTCATACAGCTTCAGCTCATATTTACGCGGTGTCAAAATCTGCATCGCCATCCGTTCGCCTTCAAGCCCGTTCGCCGCCCAGCTGGTGACTCCGTAGCCTTCCTGGCGCAATTGCTTCGGCAGGTCTTTATCATATTCCTTTGTGATCACATTCACCGTAATATATCCAAGCGCCAGCTTTTCCTCGATCTTCATACCAACGATCACTCCCACACCGTAGCCGACCGCATAAGCAATCAAGTTTTGAATTTCGTTTAAGTTATCGAGCACCAGTCCAAGACCTACAACATAAATGACAACCTCAATCGTACTGACAAAAGCGGCTGTATACCGATAGCCCTTCAGTGTCAAAATCATGCGGATCGTAAAAAATGAAACGTATACAATATTGATCAGCAAAATAATGACAACCATTAGTAACGCATTATCCATCATCGTGATTCACTCCTCTTCCCCGGCAGTTTACCATATCGGCGCTCATTAAAAAAGCCTCAGCCGAATGATCGGCTGAGGCAGATTGCTTCTTATTTAATAGTGATGATGTTCTCGTCGCCATTTTTCACAGTTCCCGGCTTTTCAACCGTTACGGATTGACCTTCTGCAAGGTTTGTGAAAATAATCGGCGTGATCGTCGATGTGGCATTTTTTGCAATGTAGTCCAGATCCACTTTAAGAAGCGGCTGGCCTGCTTTGACTTCATCACCTTCTGATACAAGGGCTTCAAAACCTTCCCCGTTCAGCTTTACTGTATCGATACCGAAGTGAATCAAGATTTCGCGTCCACTGTCCGCAGTAATACCAATCGCATGCTTTGTCGGGAAGACGTTGATGATTTTACCGTTTACCGGAGATACGACTGTACCATCGTCCGGCTTGATCGCAAAGCCGTCACCCATCATTTTTCCAGCGAAAACAGGGTCCGGTACTTCTGTAATTGGCAGAAGTTCACCTGAAATAGGTGCTACAAATTTATCTTCTATATCATTGCGGATTGCAGCTGGTGCCGCGTTTTCCACTTCTTTTTGTACTTCCTGGTCCGCCGGCTTTGCAGCTGCTGTTGGACGAGGCTTGTTGCCTTTCATAATATCCGCCATTTGGTGGCGAAGACCGTCTGATTTCGGTCCAAAGATGGCCTGGATGTTGTTGCCCACTTCAAGGACACCCGCTGCTCCAAGCTGTTTCAAGCGTTTTTTATCAACGTTGCCAATATCATTTACAGATACACGAAGACGTGTGATACAAGCGTCAAGGTTCGCAATGTTTTCTTTTCCGCCCATCGCATCCAGAATCTCGTATGGAAGATCACCGGCTACAACTGCTGGTCCTTCTTCACTATCTGCATCTTCTGTCTCACGTCCTGGTGTTGCAAGGTTAAACTTGCGGATCGCAAAACGGAAACCGAAGTAGTAGATAACCGCAAATACAAAACCTACTGGAATGACAATCCATGCATTTGTTTGCGGGTTTAAAAGACCGAATAGTGTATAGTCAATCAAACCGCCTGAGAATGTCATACCAATTTTTACATCCAGCAAGTTCATTGTCATAAATGACAGACCTGCAAAAATCGCGTGAACTCCGAACAAAACAGGTGCTACGAACAAGAATGAGAACTCAAGCGGCTCTGTAATCCCTGTTAGGAAAGATGTTAATGCAGCAGAACCCATAAGGCCAGCTACTACTTTTTTGCGCTCCGGACGCGCTTCATGATAAATCGCAAGCGCTGCTGCCGGAAGACCAAACATCATGAATGGATATTTACCCGTCATAAATGTACCAGCTGTTAAGTTTTCAACACCGTCTCGAATCTGCGCCATAAACATTGGCTGGTCACCACGAACAATTTCACCCGCCGCCGTTGTGTACTGGCCAAATTCATACCAGAATGGTGAGTAAAAAATGTGATGTAGACCGAATGGAATTAAGCTACGTTCAATTACACCGAAAATAAAAGCTGATAGTGCAAGATTACCTTCTAGCAGTACGTGTGAAAAGGCATTTAAGCCACTTTGAATTGGCGGCCAGATCACAATCATAAGAAGACCAAGAACCACTGCTGAAGCTGCTGTTGCAATTGGAACAAACCTTTTGCCCGCAAAGAATCCTAAGTATGACGGCAATTCAATGTTAAAGAATTTGTTGTACATGTAAGCAGCAATTGCTCCCACGATAATCCCGCCGAATACACCGGTTTGCAGGGATGGAATTCCAAGAATAAGCGCATAAGCAGGATTTCCGCCTTCTAGAACAGCGATTCTCTCCAAGCCTAGCGCTGTACCCATCGTTGCGTTCATAATTAAATATCCGACGATCGCAGCAAGACCGGCAACACCGTCACCGCCTGCAAGACCAATCGCTACACCGACCGCAAAGAGTATCGGCAGGTTTCCGAAAACAATGTCACCTGAGTTTTCCATAACAGATGCGACTGTAACAACCCAGTCAGCTGTTAAAAACGGTGCTAAATCAGTTAAAGCTGGGTTTTGCAGCGCATTACCAAACGCAAGCAAAAGTCCGGCAGCCGGCAAAATCGCAACAGGCAGCATAAGTGCTTTACCGATTTTCTGAAGCACACCGAAAAGCTTTTTAAACATGTGTGTTTCCTCCTCTATTATTAAATAGTATGTGCATTTCAAAGATGAATCAGACAGACAAGCACGAAAAAAGGCATGAAGAAAGAAGACATCAGAAAATAGAAGTCTTAATAAACCCCTAGTTTCCCTGTATCTTCTTTACTCATGCCTGATCGTATCAGTAACACGTAAAGAACAATGTAATTATTTCATTTTTGTCTGTATCCGCTGCAGATGCATCGTTAAATAAACCGCTTCCGCATCATACACGGGATGTTTTAATGTCTGCTGCATCACTTTGATCAGCTTCCACGACAAATTATAACACACAGGATATTCCGCTTTCAATAGGTTTGCGATTTTTTCTGGTTCTTCGACTTTTTCCCCGCGGACTACCCGTTCAATCGTATATCGTATATGGCGTACAAGGCGCATATAATCAATACTTTCCTTGTCCAGCTCCACCTCAAGCTGAGATTCAATCATTCCAACTAATGTCGCAATGAGCTCAGAGTGACGGCTTAAATCTTTCACATCTTTATTGGCGATCGCACTGTGAATATGAAGAGCAATAAAGCCGGTTTCTCCTTCTGGCAGTTTAATCGTCAGCTTGCTGTTAATCAGCTTTGTAACCTCTTCTGCTATTTCATATTCAAACGGATAGAGCGCTTTCGTTTCCAATAAAAACGGGTTGCTAATTCCCATGCCGCGCATCATGCGATTTACCGCAAACAACAGGTGATCTGTCAAACCGACGTGAATGTGCTCGTTCAGCGTTTCCCCTACCCGCTCACGAATGATCTCCACTGCCCCGATAATGACTTTCAACGTTTCATCATCTAAGTGAGGCAGCAGCTTTTTATACTGCTCCTGCTCGCTCCGGTCCTTTAATACAAACAGCTTTTCCACCGAACTCCGCACAATGCTGTCTCCCTGATGCCGGCCAAAGCCGATCCCTCTGCCGATCAGTACAACTTCTGTTTTATCACCTGACGCTGCAATGAGCACATTGTTGTTTAATACCTTTTTCACAAAAAATTTCTCCATGGCACATCCCCGTTGTTTTGTTTTTTACAGTATAGCATGAGGGCGACGCAAAAAAACACCTCCCTGTTTGGCAGAGAGGTGTTTTAGAACTATTTTAAAAATACAAAATAAAGCACAAATACAACAAATAAGAAATACATAATTGGATGGATTTCTTTTCCGCGCCCTTTTACAAGCATTGTAATCGGATAGAAAATAAAGCCCATTGCAATTCCAGTTGCAATACTGTAAGAAAGCGGCATAGCAATAATTGTTAAAAACGCCGGAACGGCAATTTCAAACTTCGTCCAGTCAATTCGACCTAAAGCCGAGACCATCAATACCCCAACAATAATGATTGCCGGTGCTGTTACATGTGATGTAATCACCGACAGCAACGGGAAGAAAAACAGAGATAGAAGGAACAATACACCCGTTACGACAGCCGCAAGCCCTGTCCGTGCCCCAGCAGCTACGCCAGCAGATGACTCAATATACGAAGTTGTAGTCGAAGTTCCAAGTAGTGCCCCAGCTACCGTTGCGCAAGAATCAGCTAGTAACGCTTTTCCTGCCCGCGGCAGCTTATTGTCTTTCATTAAGCCTGCTTGAGTAGCCACTGCGACAAGTGTGCCTGCTGTATCAAAAAAGTCCACAAACAAAAACGTTAAGACAATAACAAGCATTTGCAGTGTGAAAATGTCGCCCGGCGTTTGAAAAATGTTTTCAAGTGCTACGCCGAATGTCGGTGCTACGCTTGGTGCCGCTGAAACAATTTTAGCCGGCAGGTCAACAAGGCCGAAAATCATGCCGACTACCGCTGTGATCAGCATGCCGTAAAAAATGCCTCCATTGACTCCTTTAGTCATCATAATCACGGTAATAATCAAACCAAAAATCGTCAGAAGTGTTGGACCAGAACTTAAATCTCCAAGTCCGACAAGTACAGCGTCGTCATTGACGATAATACCGGCATTTTGAAAGCCGACAAATGTAATAAATAAACCAATCCCTGCTCCAACTGCATATTTAAGCTCAAGCGGAATTGAGTTAATAATTGTTTCCCGCAAGCCTGTCATTGTTAAGAAAATGAAGATAATACCTGAGAACAAAACGCCAGTCAGCGCTGTCTGCCAAGGAATTCCGTACGTTAATATGACAGTATATGCAAAAAATGCATTTAATCCCATGCCCGGAGCAAGCCCAATCGGGTACTTGGCAAGCAGCCCCATGATTATTGATCCAATCGCGGCAGCCAATGCTGTAGCTGTAAAAACTGCCCCGTGATCCATTCGCATTGTATCTGGCAAATCCGGTATAGACTGCAAAGATAATGTCAGCGGATTGACCACTAAAATATACGCCATAGATAAAAACGTGGTTAAGCCGCCAATCATCTCGCGGCGGTACGTTGTTCCAAGTTCATCCATATGGAAAAACTTTCTCATTCTTTTTTCTCCCTTCGATCTTATATACGAACGAAAAATACCCGGAGCGGTGGATGCTCCGGGTACGACTAGCAAAGGAATATAGAAAGAGACATTCTCTTTCCATTCATTCGTAGTCGGACCATTTACGGCAGTCCGGTAGAAACTGTCAAGCCTTATTCTCGACGATATACGATGCATGTAAAAGTAATAATGTACTCTTTCATTTTACTGATATACCATTCGTTCGTCAATACAAAACACGAACGAAAAGTATTTTTTTATGTTTTTTGTTCGTTTATTCCCACTCGATTGTTGCAGGCGGCTTGCTCGTAATGTCATACACAACGCGGTTTACGTGTGCGACCTCGTTGACAATACGCGTAGAAATCACTTCAAGCACATCCCATGGAATACGCGCCCAATCTGATGTCATACCGTCAATGGATGTTACGGCACGGATACCGACTGTGTAATCATATGTGCGTGCATCTCCCATAACTCCTACGCTGCGGATGTCCGGAAGTACAGTGAAGTACTGCCAAATTTCACGCTCAAGACCATGATTGGCGATTTCTTCGCGCAAAATCATATCAGATTCACGAACAATTTCCAATTTTTCTTCTGAAATCGCTCCAAGTACACGGATGCCCAGTCCAGGACCTGGGAACGGCTGGCGCCAAACGATATGTTCTGGAATACCAAGCTCTGTTCCAAGCGCGCGCACTTCATCTTTAAACAGCGTGCTAAGCGGCTCAATCAGCTTAAACTGCATATCTTCCGGCAGTCCGCCCACGTTGTGGTGCGATTTAATCGTCTGCGCCGTAGCTGTACCACTTTCGATGATATCTGTGTAAAGTGTTCCCTGCGCCAGGAATTCAATACCTTGAAGTTTTGATGCTTCATCATCAAAAACGTAAATAAACTCGTTACCGATAATTTTCCGTTTTTGTTCTGGATCTGATACGCCTGCCAGCTTGTTCATAAAGCGCTCTTTCGCATCAACTTTAATAATATTAATGTTAAAGCCGTTAGCAAATGTATCCATAACCTGCTCAGCTTCTCCTTTACGAAGAAGGCCGTGGTCAACAAAAATACATGTTAACTGATCGCCGATTGCTTTATGGATCAAAACCGCTACAACAGATGAATCTACACCGCCGGACATCGCGCAAAGCACTTTTTTATCGCCGACGATTTGGCGGATTTTTTCCACTTCGATTTCAACGTAGTTTTCCATAGACCAGTCGCCTGTGCAGCCACATACACCAAATACAAAGTTCTTTAAAAGATCGTTTCCGTATACGGAATGCTTTACTTCCGGATGGAATTGAACTGCGTACAGGTTTTCAGCTTTATTGCTCATTGCAGCAATTGGGCATGATGGACTTACCGCATCAACTGTAAAACCAGCTGGTGCTTCTGTTACAAGGTCACTATGGCTCATCCAGACAACCTGTTCGTTCGGAAGATCTGTAAATAGAGCAGACTCATTTTGAACGGTAATAGCGGCTTTTCCGTATTCACGGTGCGACGCTTTTGAAACTGTACCGCCAAAGTGTTTTGTCATCAGCTGCATACCGTAGCAAATACCGAAAATCGGCACATTCAAGTCAAAAATACGCTCATCGCAGTGAAAGGCGTCATCTGCGTATACGCTGTTTGGGCCACCTGAGAAAATAATCCCTTTCGGATTGATCTCTTTGATTTCTTCAACTGTAATAGTGTGCGGATGCAGCTCGCTGTATACGCCAAATTCACGAATACGACGTGTGATCAACTGGTTGTACTGGCTTCCAAAGTCAAGTACAAGAATCATTTCCTGGTGCTGCAATTCTGATTTCCCTGTCATGATTTTACTCTCTTCCCTTCAATTCCGTATTATCGGAAACATTTATCTATTTTTTGTTCGTGTTCACACATTTTGACCTCATTTTATATGGTTCAATGGAGCCGGTCAAGGCATTGTTCTGTTTATTGAAAATTCAAAAAGTAAAAATACGCACTGCTCTGCGGCGGATACCGTTTACATCATTTTTTGTTCCCATAAAAAAACTTCCCGGCGTCAGCCGGAAAGTTTTAGTTTTTCCAAAAATCATCAAATACCGTAATTGGAAGATGGCGTTTATGGCGTGTTTTTGTAAAATGCGCCTCGATTTTTTCAGCTGCCTCAGCTGGAATTTCTTTTCCTTCAAGATAGTCATCAATTTGTTCATACGTTACACCGAGCGCCACTTCATCCGGGATCAACGGTTTATTGTCTTCAAGGTCAGCAGTCGGTACTTTCATATACAAGTGCTCCGGTGCACCGAGCTCCTTCAGCATAGAACGGCCCTGGCGCTTATTTAAACGGAACAACGGAACAACGTCGGCTGCCCCGTCACCAAACTTTGTATAAAAGCCGGTAACAGCTTCCGCCGAATGGTCCGTTCCGATCACTACCGCTCCTTTTGCTGCAGCGATCGCATACTGCACTTTCATTCGCTCACGCGCTTTATCATTTCCTTTTATAAAATCGGAAATCTCAATACCGGCGGCTTCAACGGCCGCTTCGCTGGCGTCCACCGCTCCTTTAATATTAACCGTCAGGCGCTCATCCGCTCCAATAAAGTCCATAGCAGCCTGTGCATCCGGCTCGTCTTTTTGGACTCCATATGGAAGGCGGACGGCATAAAAGGTATAATCCTTGCCAGTTTCTTCACGAAGCTCTTCCACTGCAAGCTGCGCAAGGCGCCCGGCAAGCGTGGAATCTTGCCCCCCAGAAATTCCGAGCACGTATCCTTTCAGGAAAGGATACTGGCGGAGATAGTCTTTAAGAAAATCAATGCTTCGGCGAATCTCTTTTTGTGGATCGATTTGCGGCTGTACTTGCAGCTCTTCAATGATTTCTTTTTGTAATTCACGCATGATACAAGAAGTCCCCTTTCATTTCTGGTTCTTTCTAGTATCATACCACTTCCGCATGTGAATCAACCAACAAAAGCAAAAGTTTATCCCTCTCTTCCAAATCGGCATTTGAAAAAATAATGTGCATCCGTGTATGAAAAGGAAGCAATTATCAATACTAAAAAAGAGGACAGCCAGATGGCTGCCCTTCATTTTTACACTTCTGGTACGAATGTTTTACAGTCAGTTTCTTCCTGGTTGGAGGCCTGTTTGCCTTTATGACTCACCACGTAAATGGCATCTGCACTACATTTGTTTCCAGAACTCCAGTATTTGCAGTTGTTTACTTCACAAAGAACGTCTTTCGCCATTTGCTTACACCTCCTGGTCTTTAGTATGACCAATGCGGATGGTATCATACTTCGTTTTAACGTTTGATCCCGCGCTATTCAGGGAACAGGCGAAACGATAATACGACACTAAACGGAGGCCAAAATCATGAACAATGAACAAGTAGACGTTGTCATTGCAGGCGGCGGACCGGGCGGTTTAAATGCGGCACTCGTTTTGGGCAGGTCTTTGAAAAAAGTGCTTGTGATTGATGAAGACAGGCCGAGAAACAGTGCCACATTAAGATCGCACGGTTTTTTAACAAGGGATGGCGCCAGCCCGGATGAAATTCGCGAAATTGCCAGAGAACAACTAAAAACGTATCCAAATGTTACCTTCATTAAGGATGTCGTGGAAGATGTTGAACGAAAAAACGGCCTCTTTATGGTAAAAACTAAAAATGGAAAAATGGCTTCCGGCAGGAAAATGATTTTCGCAACCGGTATGAAGGACCACCTGCCCGATATTCCGGGGCTTGATAAAGTATATGGAAAAACGGTTTTTCATTGTCCATACTGTGACGGCTGGGAACGGCAGCACGATCCGATTGCCCTTTTTGCAGACGGAAAAGCTCTTCTTCCGTTCGTTAAACTCATTTTTAACTGGAGTAAAGACTTAATCGTTTTTTCCAACGGGCCGGCTGGAATCACAGCAGAAGAAAAAAAACAGCTTATGCATTACAATATTCCGCTGATTGAAACACCTATCGCTAACCTGCAGTCGACGGATGGGCAATTAGAAAAAGTGGTGTTGCAAAATGGGGACAGCATCCGCCGCACCGGCGGCTTTATGGCTTCTACCGGAGAACGACAAGGCTCCTCTCTTCCCGCCCAGCTCGGCATTCGGCTCAATGATCAACATGAATATGTGACCGGCCAGCACGGACAAACAGAGATCAAGGATTTGTTTATTATTGGCGATGCCAAAAACACCTTTACGAGTCTGGTCGGTGCAGCAAGCCAGGGCTATGAGGCAGCCGTAAAAATAAATGGGGACTTTGCGGCAGAAAACTGGGCCGCCGGCTTACAAACAACTTCTCATTAAGCTCATTCGATACGCTTGGCCAGCGGATTTTGGGTTTAAATTTTCCGAACTGCGGCAAGCTATACAGGCATGCCATACAACAGGAGGATCGATCCATGGATTTAAAAGATAAAATGACTTTTCATGTAACCGGTACGACAGAAAAATTAAAAACGACAATTCAATCAAAGCAGCATACACTTATATTGGATGAGCCGCCGGCAGTCGGCGGAGGCGACAACGGCCCCGATCCCCTTTCTTATCTCCTCGCTTCTTTAGCTGGATGCGAAAACATTATCGCGTATATGGTGGCACAGGAAATGAATTTTGACCTTCAATCCATGGAGATGGATGTAAAAGGAGTACTTGATCCGCTCGGTATGCGGGGAGAGCCTGGAGTTCAAGTGTTTTTTGAAAAAGTTTCCTTTAAAGCAAAGGTTTCCACAAGCGAATCGGAAGAACGCCTTGCAGAACTACAAGAAAAAACCGATGCCCGGTGCCCGTTGATGACGATGATGAGAGCAGCCGGCATTGAATTAGAAACAGAATGGGTAAAAGCGTAAATGATATCCGAGTCAGCCCGAATGATTCATTCAGGCTGACTTTTTTATTCGATTAACTGTATAAGGTGCGCGGCTGCTTTCTCAATGTCCACTCTTTTATTGCCGGATGCCATATCATGAACAGCTCTTATCCGGCCGTCCGCGTCTACCATATACATGGAAGTTGAATGCGTAATGACGCCCTCTTCGCTTTTTTCATATACCATGTTAAATTGCTCAGCGTATTTTCTCGTTTGCTGTTCAGTGCCGCGCAGAAACAGCCAGTTCGATGATTGAATATCAAAGGCTTCCTTATACTGCAAAATGACTGGTACAGTATCAAACGCTGGATCAAGCGTAACAGATAAGATACTATACTGCTCCTCTTCTATTCCTTTTTCCTCCAATGTCCGCTGAAGCTTTTTTAAATCCTGTATCGTAAAGGGACAGACATCCGGGCACTTGGTGTAAAAAAACGACACAAGCGCCGGCTTCCCATTCGTCGAAAAAGCATTACCGCTTACCTCTTGGAGAGAAGATTCATCCACTCGGCCTAGATTAGGCAGGTCTGACAGAGAAACCCAAATATAATAAAAGAAAACACACCCTATAACAGCGGCAGCGGCGAGCGAAGCTTTCTTCATCGCATCTACTCTCCTTTCTACATGCGAAGCGAATAGCGAATAGATAACAGAATACAGGCATAAAAGCAGGCAGCAGCAAATGGAATGGCGGCCAGATCCATAGCAGCGGCTGATTCGACCGGTATTCTGCATAAAGCCGGGTTCTGCAGAACAGCACCAAGCATCGTACCCATTGCTCCTCCGATTGCTCCATTATATAACCCATTCAATTGAGCTGGATTTCGCAGCAATTTACCAAAATTCCAGCCACTCCATGTCCCGAAAAGCAAAGAAGCACCATAAAAGCCGGGAAAAAGCAGAATCAAGTACATACTAAAAAGGAAGGAAGTAAGCATCGTGATAGTCATACAAATGACAAGTGTAAAATGATCGTCAAAAAGCAGCTGCTTTTTCTTTAATAAATGATAAATGCGATATAATTCAACTCCATTCCAGCTGCTTAATAATAAAATGAATAGCAATTTCCTCACGACCTTTGAATAGAGATAATAATAAGAAGGAAGCAGAACAAAAAGAGACCGTGAACAAACAAAATAATTTGGCCTGGCATATCTAGTACTGATCCCAGCATAGGAGCCATAATGCCAACCATGAAACCGTTTGTTACTCCAGCTAAACAGGTTTGATAATCAAAAAGCAGTCCAAACGCTGCGCCTGCTGCAGCACCGATTGCAGCGGAAGTGATTGTAATGAGCGAAAAATGAAAAGGAAAGGCCAAAATCAAAACAATCCCGGCCAGCAGCGCCGCGACTCCGCCCATCACCTGGCTGATATTCATCCCAAGTTGAATGCCGACCCATTTTTTCCGGCGAAATACATACACAAACAGAATACTGCATAATAGTAGGTCTATAGCCAAAAGATACAGCAGCGTAACTTCCTTCATTCTTGCACCTCACCTTCACAGGCTGAATAATTTAATAAAAACAACTTTCTTTGCAATTTTTGCTTTTTATAGCTATGCGTATTCTCAAGCAGATATCTCTTGTTCACACAAATAAGACCCCTTCTAGCTCAGGGGTCTTACAAAACACTAATCATGCTGCTTTACTTTTTTTCCAGCAAAACAAAATCTTTGAATGAGAACAAAGCGGCTGTTACTGCTGCGCCTGCTGCCGGCTCTTCTTCTTCTTCTTCTTCAAGCCCTAGCACATCGATTTCTTCTACCTCCGGCTCTACTGCTTCTGCGCTGTAAGAAACCGCATTGAAAACAACTTTTGCATCAGGATCCTTACTGATAACTGTGATGCGGATTTCAAATGAAAGAACCGGTGTTGCCATAGGACCGCCATTTAGTAAGTCCGCAAAAAAGTGCTGCGTCTGATGGCATGGAATTTTCGTTTTTTCTGCCGGCATGACCGGTGCAGCCATCGCTTTCATTGGAACGGCCATACCAACAGGCGTAGTCGTAAGTCCAGCAGAAATAGCCGGGTCGCCCCAGTTCAATACTTCTACTTTCACCTGTACAGAATCTTTGTCAAAGTTTGTGGCAGATACCCATAGCTCTTGGGCAACCTGAGCCCCTGCTGCCGCATTTGAAATAGGCCCCGACGTATATACTTTTTTGTGTTTTTGCTTTTTACACTCCATATCCTTTTCCTCCTTTTTATAATAATAAGCATTGCAGCGTTTGCAATTTTTTACCTTATCGTCATTCTTAGACTTGCAGTGATAACATTTCCAACTGCCCATATATTCGTTAACCCCCCTCCCTATTTATTCCAAGTTTTTTCTTGGTTCTATATCGTATGAACGTACTTACAGCCCCGTATAATGCATCTAACCATTTTTACTGATTTTTTAAAGTAATCACTCAGCAGATTACAAAGACAACCTGCTGTCCTTAATGTTTTTCGTAAGAATAATCATTCTGCATGTACATATACATTTTCTGTAGTTTGGCATAAGGGGGAACATAATGAAAACCCATATGAGATTTGATCAATACCTTTCCGCATTGCTCGAAAAAAGAAAATGCGAACCACGAACTGAAAGCAAAACAGACGAAACAAAAGAAAGATTCAGCTCCCCTGCCGGGGCGGCGCCTACAGAAGAAATACGCTTGTTTACTGAATACAAAGAACAGGCGAATCTGCTGCAGATCGCAAAATCTGCTCCCCAAAAAAGAAAGTTTTTAATACTGAAAAAATTCTTTAAGATGAGACGAAATCAGCAGGTAATCGTTTTTCTGAGAAAAGGCGGGCATGTTGTTGAAACAACGGGCAAAGTGAATGCGGTTGGCCGTGATTTTGTGATGCTCACAAATGCAAAAGAGCGGATTTGGATTCCTTTTCAAGCAATTGAATCCGCTAATATTCCAACAGGTATTCCTCTTTATTCCACTACCCACCAAAATCTTATTTATGATAATCAGCTAAAACAGCGTTTACTTTCCAATTTTGGCGAGACCGTTGCCGCGAGAGATATACTCATTCAGCAGTTTTATGAGGAAACACTTTTAACGAATTTGAATTCCTGGAAGTACTTATGGGTGAAGGTTGAAACTGAAAAAAAAGCTTTATTCGGAAAAATGGAGGATATAGACAGCCAAACTCTCCGTCTATCTTTTTGGAAGGAAAAGCACGAAATTGATATTGCGCATATTGTTACAATTCAAAACATACGTTACATAAGCCTCTTTCCATTAATTGTAACAAGACTTTCCCGAATATTTTAGGTGAATGTATTCCCATTTCTCACTGCCTCAGTCTTCACATGTCTTGCCTGCGGATTCTTTTAGTAAAGGAGAGATAGAATGAGTAACAAACGGGATGAAAAAGAAAAACAAGCTGAAAACCTAATTGCCGCGGAAAATGAAAATACGAGTAAAGAACTGGAGATATCCGAGGACAACACGGAAGAAAAGGAACATGCAGCAGAACAAGAAAACGATAAAAAAGAGGATGAGGAAAAAGACCACGAGGAGGAAGACGAGGAAGAAGAAGAAGAGGAGGAAGACGAGGAAGAGGAAGAGGAAGAAGAAGAAGAGGAGGAAGACGAGGAAGAGGATGACGAGGATGATTTTTTTGAAGAATTGACCAGTTTGATAGGCCAGAGTGTATTAATTATTACCGAAGCGTCTCAACTAAATTTGCTCGGCCAGACATTCAGACCTATTTTTTGCGGACCGATTGTTGAAGTAGAGAGAAGCCATCTGACAATTGATCCAGTCACCATTAAAATTTTAAATGCGCCATTTTTTCAGTTTCCGCTGCCGCTGTCCATTCCTCTTGAAAAAATTGCCCAGCTGACACCTTGTTTTGATTGCAATGAGCGGTTCCCGCTTATTTAAAGCCAGGAAGAAAGGAAGTGCAGAAGAATGACGTCTAGATCTTCCAGTTTAAATTCCCTTAATGTTATGCATGATACGGCTCTTGTGGAATACTTCGGGGCATCCATTGGCCAAAGGGCTTTTATATTGACCCCTTCCTATCCCTTTATGTTTGTCGGTGAAATTGTTTCCTTGATAGGAGACCAAGTAGAGCTTGCAGTCGAAACGACCCATTTTGCCCAGCTTGAAAACCGAAGCTGGCTCATTCATATTGACAATATCGAAGTGTTTTATATTGAGTTTTCCGGTGATCCGCGCATCCCAGAGTTAAATGACATGCTGTAACGAGGAGGAAAACGATGATACGTCGTTATCATGTAGTCGCGATTCCCATCCGGATGGTGGTAAACAATTTTGGCGACCATAACCCTGATGGACAGATGTATGTGTTGAAGGAAAATGAAGAAAAGGTAAAAGAGCTGATCCGTAAAAACCCCTTTACGCCGGTAGAACTTGTACAGCCGCTTACGATCAGGGCGAACGAAGGTGATACGGTTGAAATTCTCTTTGAAAATCAGCTTCCTTTTGCAGCAGGCATGCATTTTCAGGATCTCGATTATAACGTGTTAACGTCAGACGGAGCCAATGTCGGATTTAATCCGAGCTCACTGGCTGAATGTGGTGAACAGCTTCTTTACAAGCTGGAGGCCACGTTTGAAGGCATTTGTTTTTTCACCGATGTCGGCAATGTATCGAGCACCGAAGAAGGTTCCAGTATTCAAGGCCTTTTCGGTACGCTGCTCGTCGAAAAAAGAGGGTCCTGGTGGACGGACCCCGTTACAGGCGGGCCGATTAACAGCGGTGTGTTTGCAGACATTCATCATCCTTTCCTTCCCTCCTTCCGTGAATACGCATGGTTTTTCCATGATGAGATGGAAGTGGATGATTTAACCGGCAACCCGCCGCTTAATGCGATGACCAATCAGGAAGCCGAATCGTTTCATGGCGTGAATTACCGGTATGAACCTCTTCATAACCGCCTAAAGCTGGTGGAAGAAGGTGTTGTGTCCCCCGAGGTTGAAGGCGAGGAAGTTCATCACGACTCCTGGATGTTTGGCGATCCTGCAACGCCGATTCTGCGCGGATACCGGGATGATCCGGCTGTGATCCGCCTGATTCATGCAGCTGCCAAAGAGACACATGTTTTTCACTATCATGCACATCAATGGCTGAGAGACCCGAGTAACGTTCAGTCAGAATTCGTAGATGCACAGGCGATCAGCCCGCAGTCCCACTACAGCATTCAGCCTTTGTACGGACTCGGGAGTCTGCCCGGGACGATCGGGGATGTGATCATTCACTGCCACCTGTATACGCACTTTGAAGCCGGGATGTGGGGGCTGAACCGGATTTTTGACACATTACAGGACGGAAGCCAGTGCTATCCGAACGGCGCGCCGATTGCCCCGCTTCAGCCGCTGCCGGACCGCCCAGCCCCGCCGAGCCCGACAAAAGAAAGGCCGGGATTCCCGAACTTCATTCCCGGAAAAGTCGGCTGCAAGGCACCCCGGCCCCCTCTCGGTATTGTCGGCGGCCGGGAGATGACGGAGCTTGAGAAAAACGCAGCTATCCCGAATGCAAGGCCTGGAGCTGTTTTTGTAGATCCATGCATGAATAATTCGGTTGTTGAAGAGTTCAACATATCCGTCATTGAGCTGCCGATTGTTTATAACAAACAAGGCTGGTATGACCCAAAAGGAAGGATTTATGTGCGGGATGAAGACCTGGATGATGTGCTGTCCGGAAAAAAAGAACCGGAACCGCTTGTGCTGCATGTAGCCGCCAATACGTGTATTCGAGTTAATTTCACCAACCGGCTCCCCCATATTCTCGATGGAGACGCTTTTCAGCTGGTGACCCGAACGTATGAGACTGCTTTCCATATTCATTTCGTCAAATTTGATGTTCTCGTAGCAGACGGCGCTAACGTAGGGTGGAATTATGACAGCTCCGTTTTGCCGAATGAAACGATTCGGTATGAATATTTCGCCGAAACGGAATTAAAAGCCTTTTTCGTTCATGACCATCTGTTTCCTGTTTCCCATCAGCTGCATGGTATTTTTGGAACCATTGTCGTGCATCCGCGCTTTTCTCAATTTTTAGATTCTAAAACAGGTGAAGAAACGGATAAGGGAGCCGAAATAACGGTCAGACATCCGCTTATCCCTGATTATCGTGACTTTGCACTGTTTGTCCAGGATTTTGCTTTTTTATTTGATAAAGACGGCTGTCCGATTCAGCCGCCGAAGTTTCCTGGTTCACCGGATGATCCTGGTATTTTTGCGGTTAATTATAAAAACGAGCCGCTGCAGTTCCGGCTTGGGAAAGACTGTGACCCCGCCTACTCGTTCAGCTCCTATGTAAATGGAGATCCCATCACGCCCGTTTTCAAGGCTTATGAAGGAGATTCCATCCGTATTCGGCTTCTGCAGGGTGCTCATGAAGAATCACACAGCTTTAATTTACATGGATTAAGATGGAGATCAGAGCGGCCGAGTAATGATTCCCAGATCCGGTCACAGCAGCATATCGGCATTTCAGAATCTTTTACGTTTGAAATAGACGTTCCAAGAGCCGGGGATTATTTGTGGGCTTTTGAAACAGAAGAAGATGTGTGGAACGGTACGTGGGGATTAATCCGCGCATATGATCAGGAAGTAGATCATCTCATTCCACTGTCCGACCAGCCTTTACCGGAGCCAAGAACACGGCCGCTGCCTGAAGTAACCGGAAAGCCGCCGGCTCCTGCCGATCCACAGTCTACCCTTCCGCCTGAAGCAGCGCATAATGCGCCAATTCGGCGATACAGTGTCGTCGCTTTTCAAACGCCAATTTTATACAACTCATTTGGGGATCATGACCCATTTGGCATCGTGTTTGCTTTAGAAGAAGACGTAGCTGACATTCTGTCAGGTAGAAAAAACCCGGAGCCGCTGGTACTGAGAGGTAATTCTGGTGATTTAGTCGAAGTTACCTTAACCAGCCGGCTCAAGTTTGACTTATTCCCGTTCCCGGATGGCATTCATCCTTATCCACCAGTAAAAGAGCAGGCTTTTTACCCGCCGTCCCTGCGGATTTCCCTGCATGTCAATATGCTGGACTATGATGTGACCACTTCGAGCGGCGGCACCGTTGGCTTTAATCCTGACCAGACGGTAGGACCTGGCGAATCAATTACGTATCGCTGGCATGTGCAGGACGGATTTGGCACCTGCGCCATGTGGGATATGGCCGATTTGCGGAATCACCGCTCCTTTGGAACATTTGGCGCATTTATTGCGGAGCCGCGGTTTACAACATACCACGATCCTTACACGCTGGAACCTGTTCGAACTGGCACGAATGTAGTGCTTAAGAATCCGCTGGTCGGCGGCGGATACAGAGAATTTGTTTTAGTCATGCATGACGGTGTTCGTTTAGAAGACAAGAACGGTAAAGTGATTATCGATCCACTGGACGGCGTAATTCCAGAACCTGACCCTGAAGACGATGAAGTAGATACCTATGATTTCGGGTCACGCGGCTTCAATTATCGGACAGAACGATTAATTAACCGTTTTAGGAAACATCCTGTTTTAAGTGACTTATTTAGCTCAGAGGTTCACGGTGATCCGGCCACACCTGTTTTTGAAGCGTATCCTGGTGATCCAGTCGTGATTCGGCTTACGACACCGTCAGAACGCCGAAGAGCGCACACCTTTCACCTTCACGGCCATAATTGGAAATTCGACCCGAGAGATATTGAATCCCGTATTGATTCATACACAGGCCATATGGCTGTGGGTGTCACAGAAGACCTGCTTTTAATCGGCGGTGCTGGGGGAATCTACAACTATCCAGGGGATTATATGTACCGGTCCGGCAACATTCGCTGGGATATTGAGCAGGGAATGTGGGGAATTATGCGGGTTCACAGCAAAGTACAGCCCCATTTGCCGCCTTTATCTCATTGACATTGGTAAGATTAAACGGTTTGTTTCCTTTTCACATGGAAAAGCGGTGTTCCATAAGGAATACCGCTTTTTTCATAGGGCTTGTCAGCAGAATTTATCAAGCCGTTCTACCCACTTGATTTGATCAAATTGGACAAGGAACACTTTTTGCTTGAATCCATGATTATGATTCTCTTTTTTCACTTTCACAACAATCTCAATAAAATCATTGCCTACAAAAGTAATTCTCCCTTGAACAATCTTCTCCTCTTCAAGGACAACCTTAACTCGCTCACCGATCAGCTGCCGCAAACGAAATGCCATGCTGCTTCTTAACCCGCTCAAGCGGATGCGGAAACGATCATCGCACAAACATCTGTCCATAAAATGGTGGTCTCCATGCCCATGTCCGCAGCGGCTGCATAAACCATGATGCTGGAAATCATGATGCAGATGGTGGTTGTGTGAATGAAACTGGCTGAAAGAATGGCCTTTGCTGCAGCCGCAGGAATGATGATGATTTTTTCCAAAATCATGACAATTACAGTTTAGCATACTCATAGTTTTCCTCCTTTCCCATTACAGTGAAGTATTTAGACTGAGAAAAGCGCAAGCCGTAAACCGTTTCGCTGCTTTCATCTGCTTCTCACAGTCTACTATCATCCTATGCTTAACTAGTAAATCTGAATAAACTACCGTCCCCTTTTTTAGAAAAAAATAGAATTATTTTTACAAGTCACCAGTGAAAAATGATCACATACGATATGAAGAAAGAGGAACGTTGTTTCTTTACGTGTGATAAAAAGGAAAGCTTGAGCAAAAAGGAAGTGACCCCATGCAGGAACATTCACATTTCGATGATTCTTTTGGCCATAAAGAGGACTGTTCAAAGAGCGAAAACAGGCCAACTTTTCCATCCCCTCCTTCCTGTCTTCCTGAGAGACAGCAGGAGGAGCTCGAAGCCAAAATTGATGAAACGAACGCACTATTGCTTAACCTTGCTTTGTCGAACGAACAGTCGGAAGAAGGACGAAGAGTATCATTCGAAGGATTAGTCGGCCAGTGGGCAGAAGTAGTACTTACGCGTGAAGGAGAAGCAGGGCTGCCAGCCGTTAAAAAAGGAAACCGAACAAAAATAAAAAACAGTAAAGAAAGTTTATTTAAGAAAAAGCTGGCAGCAAGAAAACGCAAGAAAAGACGGACTGTCCGGCTGAAAGCGCATGCCGGCAAAAAAAAGCTGCCGCAGACAGCACTACCCAAAAGCAGCGTGCTTCTTTACAAGCAATCCGGGCGTGTTCAGCTGGCTGGACGTAATTTCGTGCTCTTAAAGAAAAAAGAGCACGAAATAATCATTCCTTTTTCAAAAATAAAATCGATCAAGTCCTTTACACGCCATCCCGGACTCGAAAAAGGACCGGCTTTACTTGACATTGACCCCGTACTTCGACGTGCACTTATGTTTAAATTCGGGGAAACAGTTGCTTCTTCTCCCGAATTGATTCACCTTTTCTTTAAAATGACACTCCCTATTTTCTTATTAGGTTACATCGACAAAAAGGTAAATATTGTATTATCAAAAAAAGCCATATCCGGCCATATTCATGAAGTGGATAAAGAAACAGTTACGATCATCACAGCCCAAAAAAAGCAACGTGTAATTCCTCTGGATTCCATTTGTTTAATTGTTTCATCATCCCAATAATACAACAGCTGCATTCTTTTCTTTATTTTTTCTTTTCCAGATCCGTTTTATACTGACTCATTGATAAAAAGGCCGGCCTCTTTCAAACAAAGGGACCGGCCTTTTTTATTGCCGGAAATCCTGAATCCTTAAAAAGCAAAAAACAAAATAAGTTTAAATATTTTCACCGCCAACTCCACATCCTACGTAAAGGCATGACCAACCAGTAATGGTCTGTCCGCTGTTTACCCAGTATTGCGCTCTTATTGTATGCAGGAAAGCATAACGGCCATGATTCTAAAGTTGGAGGAGGAACGAACACGATGAAATATGTATCAGCATTGTTAATAAAATTTGTCATGGTAACGCTCGTTCTTTGGATTATTCTAGGCGGATTCTTTAATATTTCCTTGGGTGACATCTTCACAATCAGCGTTCTGCTCACTGCCGCCGGCTTTCTGATCGGGGATTTATTTATTTTACCGAGATTCGGAAATCCTACAGCATCTGCTGCTGATTTTGGCTTAACACTTATTGGTGTCTGGCTGCTGGGAGCCCTTTTGTTTGAACCGCGTATTTCATTATGGGCAGCTGCTCTTTTATGCGCCGTTGTCATTGCAATTGGCGAATATTTTTTCCATATGTATATGCTAAAGCAGGGACCCGCTGGACAATCTCAGCAAAACAAGAAAAAGGACGGCGGCAAAAACGCGGACAAAAACGCCAACCAGGCTGTATCCACTTTCAAATACCAAACCGAAGCCGGCTCCGATATGGCGGTTCGGCCGAATGTCAACAAAGCCAATATTGATCAACAAGGCGCCGTCATTCAAGATCAAAAAAAGAAAACCATTTCGATGGACCGATACCAAACCGAAGCCGGATCGGATATCTCTGTGAAACCGGCTGACGAGCAAAATAAAAAGAATAAACAAGGCGAAGCGGCAAAGTCTGAGAAAAAACAAAAAGACTCAACCGGCCAATACGGGACAGAAGCCGGCTTAGACATGTCCTTCGCTTCCCGTATTCAAAAAACCGGGAAAAACAGCAAGAAGGGCGTGTCAGCACAATCCGGGAAAAACCAGCAGAATTCGTCTGATCAGTATGGCACAGAGGCCGGTTCCGATATGTCCGTTACTTCCGGCAATAAAAAAGCCGGGAAAAACAACAAGCAGGACGGCTCGGCACAATCCGGGAAAAACCAGCAGAATTCATCCGATCAGTATGGTACAGAAGCCGGATCTGATACGTCCTTTACTTTCGGTAATCAAAAACCGGGACGGAGCAACAAACAGGGCAGCTCCGCGCAAACTGGAAAAAGCCCGCAAAATGCATCGGATCAATATAGTACAGAAGCTGGATCGGATACGTCCTTTACTTTCGGCAATCAAAAACCGGGACGGAGCAACAAACAGGGCAGCTCCGCACAAGCTGGGAAAAATCAACAGAATGCATCGGATCCGTATAGCACAGAAGCTGGATCTGATATGTCTGTTGCCTCTTCTAACCAACAAGCTGGTACGAGCAATAAACAAGGGCAGCCATCACAGTCCGGAAAAGCGGATCAAGGCTCAAGCGATCCATACGGGACAGAAGCCGGCTGTGAGATGACTATTATAGATGTACCAAGAAAACGCAAGAAGATGAACCTGAAACGAAAATAAGGCAGGACCATATAAAGCCAATCCTTTATTAAAAAGGATTGGCTTTATATTTTGGCACCTGTTTTAAAGATCAAATATGCGTTTATACATATTCCTCTTTCCTTTATCCCTGTATATAAAAGCTGGCTCCATCCACTTGTTCAATTCCTTCTTTTTTCAATTCCCTCATCAAGGCAAAAAGGGCATTATCTTTTTGTTTCGCTTCAATCATGACATCAATTTGCGGCACGCTTCCTTTCACACGATGAAGAAAATGCAGAAATTCCTTTTCATCAATGAAATCTGCATGGGCTCTGAAATCTTCTTCTGACTTTGGACTCGACATATGCATTTTCACTGGCAGCGCAGAGGATTGCCATGTAGCAGTGACGCGCTCCCATGCCGCCTCCCACTCTGCTTCCTTTTCATGGTTGGCTGCATGGTGATGATAATCGAACACCGCCGGAATACCAAGCTTTTCACATAGGTACAGCGTTTCATTGATCGTAAAGGTTTTATCATCATTTTCAAGCATCATCATGCGCTGCAAAGGAGCGGGAAGAAGCCCCCAATTTTCCACGAACTGCTCGAGTGCCGCTTCTTTGTCACGATAGCCGCCGCCTACGTGTACGACACATCGGTGTTCGGGGGCAATCCCCATTCCTTTTAACAGCAACCGATGCATACGGAGTGTTTGAACAGCCGTTTTTAAAATATCAGGTTTTGGTGAGTTTAACACAACAAAATGATCCGGATGAAAGTCAATCCGCATGTCCTGATGCTCTTTTAAATACGAACGAATGGCCTTTAAGCTTTCTCCAAGCGGCTTTATGTAATTCCAATCCGAAAGTTCCGGGTGATTCGCCATTGGAATCAGTTTGGAACTAAGCCGAAAAAAGTGGATATCGTGCGCCGCATTGTGCCGAAGCAGCCGCAGACAATTATGGAGATTTGACATTGCAATACGTTCTAGTTTATGGATGGCCGCTTCCCTATCCCCAATTTTTGAAAACTGAGCATGGGTCATTGTTTGAGAAGGAGAACCATTTTGAACATTCATGCTCATAGCTGCGTAACCGAGACGGACCAGCGTCATTCTTTCACCCCTTTTCTTTCTATTTTATCCAAAATAAAAGACGGCATACCCGTCAGAAAGAAGGAACACTTTTCAATATTTTTTGCCCTTTGTCCTCATACTACGTTTTGAGGTGAAAAATATGTACAAACTGTTATCTCATAATGATCTGGACGGTGTTTCATGCGGGATTTTAGCAAAGCTTGCCTTTGGCTCTGATGTAAGTGTCCGCTACAATTCCATTTCCGGACTAAACCAGGAAGTCGAATGGTTTTTAGAAAACGGAGATCCGGACACGTTTCTGTTTATTACCGATTTATCCGTGAACGAAGAAAACGAAGAAAAGCTGAACCAGTTTTATCAAAACGGCGGAAAAGTTCAGCTGCTCGATCACCATCAAACAGCGCTGCACCTGAACAACTATAAATGGGCAGAGGTCGTTATAGAGGAAAAAGAAAGCCGTCCGGCTTCGGCGACTTCTTTGTTTTACGAGTATCTGCTGAAATATGAGCACCTTACACACTCGGCAGCGGTAGCCGAATTTGTGGAGCTCGTCCGGCAATATGACACGTGGGATTGGGAAAAGCTCAACAATCGAAAAGCCCAGCGGCTGAACGCCCTTTTCTTTTTAATCTCTATCGATGAATTTGAAGAAGCAATGCTGAACCGGCTGAACACAGGCGACCACTTTTTCTTTAATGAGTTTGAAGAGAAAATTCTGGATATGGAAGAAAGAAAAACAGAGCGATACATCCGCCGGAAAAAGCGCGAGGTTATACAAGCCTATGTCCACGACCAATGGGCCGGCGTTGTCCATGCAGAATCGTACCATTCTGAGCTTGGCAATGAACTAAGCAAAGAGTTTTCCCATCTCGATTATATCGCCATCATCAGTGTGGGCAGCAGGCGAATCAGTCTCCGGACTATTCACGATGACGTTGATGTTTCGCGCACTGCCGGGCTTTTTGGCGGCGGCGGCCATGCAAAAGCCTCGGGCTGCTCTTTATCAGCAGAAGCGTTTGAACTGTTTGTAACAGCTGTATTCGGCCGCGAGCCGCTCAAAGAAGATGCGAGACGTAACCGCTACAACCTGCCAGACAGTTCTTTTGGCGCCCTGTACACAAACAGGCAGGATGATGGCTTTTTACTGCATCCTCTGTCTTCTGAACAATGGGGTATTGAACAAAATCATGAACAGCGGCCGGAAACGTTCTCAAGTTTTGAAGAAGGAGAACGTTTTTTAAAACGGCAGGAAGCCGTCTGGCTGGCTCGTGACGAAGTATTTGTCCAGTATTTAATGAATGCGAAAAAACGCCACTCTACTCACTAAAAAAGCCGTCCATCCTTTTACAGCAGGGATGGACGGCTTTATTTACATCAAAACAAGACCTTCATTTATCTCTTGATATCCTTTTCATGATCGAAACGGCCGGCTTACCACGTAGCCTATGTATAAAAACACTTCCCGGCAGAGAAACGGGATTTGGCTGTTGATCGTTTGATAAGCGGAGGTTTGGGCAGGTGACGAATAAACATTCATTCCGATTGTTTTCGCCAACAGCATAGCACGCTTCATATGCAGCGGATCACTGACAAGCGCAAAAGTTTTCAGCTTTTTTTCTTTCGCCAGCTTGTAAGCATATTGAAGGTTTTCTTCCGTAATGGCGGATTCTGTTTCAATCAAAATGTCATCCGCCTGTACGTCTTTCTTCATCGCATAGTCTCTTGCCGCCTCCGATTCCGCTGTTTTCTCTCCATCGCCTCTTCCGCCCGTAAAAACCAGCTTGTCCACATACCCCTTCTTATACAGCCAAAGGGCATGATCGACTCTTTCACGCAAAACAGGCGACGGCTGGCCGTTCCAGACCGCAGCGCCGAGTACGATAGCGGCATCTGCCTTTTGATATTCCACCTGGCTGCCGAAAGACCAGATGCGGAATGCTGTGAAGGATGTTATCAGCAGACCCGCCGCCCCAAAAACGATCACAAGCTTCATCCATAGTTTGTTAAACAAAAGTCTCCATCCTTTTATGTGAGGCAAATGTTCCTCACAGCCAATATTTACTATTTTAATGCATATTCTCATCATTGAAAACTGCTCATTTTAAAGAAAGAAAAAACGATCATCCTCTTTCGTTAATAAAGGATGATCGTTTTTTCGCTTATTTAACTGCTGCTTTTTTGTTATGAATAGGCGCTACTGTAATTCCTGTTGTTTCTTCAAAATCATACAAGCTGGTTGGCACATCGGTAAAACGCTCCAACTCGTTGTAAGCCGGAATCCCATGAAAAGACATATCCAGCCCTTCCTCTTCTTCCCGCTCGCTTACACGCAAACCAACTGTTTTTTCACAAATGACTGCCATCATATGTCCGGCAGTCAGACCCCAGACAACGACTACCGCCGCTCCTAGCACTTGAACACCGAGCAGCTTGGCATCTCCTGTTGTAAAAAGACCTTGAGAAGAATCAAACAAGCCAACAGCGATTGTACCAAACACCCCGTTGAACCCGTGGACAGCTACTGCTCCAACAGGATCATCTACCTTCAAGCGGTCGACAAACAATGTTGCATAAATGACAATGATGCCGCTGACAGCCCCAATAACGATGGCGCTCCAGCTTTCCACAAATGCACAGCCGGCCGTTACAGCTACAAGACCGGCAAGTACTCCGTTCATCGTCATACTCGGATCTGCTTTACCAAACTTGCTCATTGTCATCAAAAGAGCCGTCGTTCCGCCACCCGCTCCCGCCAGCATGGTATGCAGGGCAATCGCTGCTAAAGAAGCATTGGTTGCATCAAGCGTACTACCCGCATTAAACGCAAACCAGCCGAACCATAAAATAAAAGCGCCGGCAGATGCTAATGGAATATTACTTGGCGCAAATACGTTGACGCTGCCATCTGAATTAAAGCGGCCTTTTCTTGCTCCTAAGCGCTTTGCCATGGCAAATGCCGCAAAGCCGCCAAGTGCATGAATGGCCGCAGAACCGGCAAAGTCCTTCATGCCGAGCTGTGCCAGCCAGCCGTCGCTGTTCCAAATCCAATGGCCGGACAGCGGATAAACAAGTACACAAATCATCGCTGCTGTTAACATGTATGCTTTAAAGCTCATTCGTTCTGCTACTGCGCCAGATACAATAGACACGCAGGCAACCGCGAAGCCCATTTGAAACAACACAAATGCCGCACTAGGCAGGTCGATGGATAGAGCAATATTTTCCGGGCTGCCAAACAAGCTTGTCCCAATTAAACCAAATGCATCTTTTCCATACATAATGCCAAATCCGACCATCCAAAACGCCAATGCGCCAATTGTTAAATCGACAAAAATTTTCATCGTCACATTGACCGCGTTTTTTGTCCGCACAAAACCTGCTTCCAGTAAACTAAAGCCGCCTTCCATAAACAGCACCATAGCCGCCGCGATGACGACCCAGATTGTATTCAAATGGATGACTTCCATCAGCTTCGCCCTCCCTGCTTCACATCATCAATTTCAACGTCCGGCTGGCCTGTACGAATATTATAAGCTTCTAGAATCGGGTACACATAAATTTTTCCGTCTCCGTCTTCCCCTGTTTGAGCAGACTTGATAATCGTATCAATCGTCGGCTCTACCATATAATCAGATAAAATAATTTCCAGCTTTACTTTCGGATGCAGTGTGACTTTATAACTTTTCCCCCGATACACTCCTTGTGTATCTTTTTGTTTCCCCCTGCCTACCACCTGCGAGACTGTAAAACCCGTAACACCAATATGTTTTAACCCCTTGATTGTTTCCGTGATTTTTTCCGGCCGAATAATCGCTTCGATTTTTTTCATGTCCCTCACCCTTTGTTAGATTTCCTAACATAGATTTGTCCATAATTATAACAACATATTTCATAGAGTCAATGGTTTCATCTGGAAGTCCCTCGAAAAAGATCATCTTGAATCGACATATTGAAGAGAAAAACATGCTAATCTACTTCCCCCTTGCGTTTGTTCCTTTTTAAAAAAGGAAAAACAGTGAAGAAGAGTAAAAACGCAGTTTATAACAGCAAAAAGGAGTGACATGTTATGACAGACAAAAAAGAGCCAGAGGTTCATACTGTTCCAAATTCAAACGGCGGCTGGGATAACAAACAAGGAGGGGAAACGATCAGCCATCATTCAACCAAAGCGGAAGCAGAAAAAGACGGGCGCGAAAAAGCGAAAAGAGATAAAACAGAACATAGAATTCATAAAAAAAATGGACAAATCGGAGAATCAAACAGCTACGGTCATGATCCCTATCCCCCGAAAGGATAACTATTTCTTTTATAATAGGAGAGCCGCTTAAGCAGGCGGCTCTCCTTTTCCCTGTGCATTCGCAGCTGTTGCTTTCTGTTTTCTTTGAATATGAAAAGTGCGTTGAAGAGGGAGAAAGAAGGTGGCATACTGAAGCTACGTCATCTCTTAAAAAAAGTGAGGAAATCCGAACGTGAAATCAGCACAAAACGAAGCAGGAAATTGGGACCTGACTGCCTTTAAACTGCTTCCTTCCGCCAAGCCCCCTTTTTTCCATGGCCATACGGTTCGCCAAACGGTCTCGTCTTTCTTTTGGCGGACGAAGCTGCGTCCATTTGTACTGGAGCAGCAGGGAAAACAATGCGGCATTTGCGGATGGAAGCCCCAGCAGGAGCGGGATATGCGGCACCTTCACCTTCATGAAGTGGAGGAATACGACTTTACGAACAAGGTGTGCCACCTGCTCGACATCCAGCTTATTTGCCGAAAATGCCACGCTTTTCATCACATTATCCGGACGGAAATGGTTTCGACGAAAGAACAATGGCACGATTTAATGCAGCATTTTATTTATGTAAATAACTGTTCTCCGGATGTTGTTGAAAAGTTTGACTGGATCACCGCCAAAGCCCTTCTGTCAGAAGGATTCGAATCCGAAGAATGGCACCCGCGATCGGCTGAAGAAGCAGCTGAGCTGGCAGCAAAGCCGGCCCGATATACGATTCATCCCAAAATTCCATTTGCAGAAGAGCTGGAAGGGCGAATCCATAAAAAAGGATTGCTTTATCAAACCGAATCATAAAAGCAGATGCCGGCCGGCATCTGCCGTTTTTTTCGGCAGCAAAGCCAGCTAGTCTTCTATTACTTTCGTAAACCGGCACTCCGGAAAATGGCTGCAGCCCTTGAAGGCTCCATACCTTCCAGTCCGCTTTACCAATGCCCCGCCGCATCTAGGGCAGACTCCCTCACTTTTGTTTCGTTCCCTTTGCCGTTTTCCGCTTTTAATAGCCCGTACGTGCTTTTTTTCGGCCGCCCGTTTTTTTCTCCTTCCCGCTTCATTAAAAGGCTCAAGCTTCTCGGCAAGCTCTCGCACAAGCACGGCATTCATACGCTGTTTTCGTTGAGTACAGAGTGCTTCCACCAGTTGATCTGCATACAAAACACTTGCTTCCTTGAAAGGCTCTCCAAGCTCAAGCTGGGACTTTCTTGTAAAAGCGATGAATGAATAATATTTTATTCCATTCGAATGGCCAAAAAACTCTTTTAATGCCCGAATATGGCCTGCATTTTGCCAAACTGGATTGTAAAAGGTCTCTCTTCGTTTCAAGGTCTTTTGGATCCAATACTTTTCTGACTCATCACCGAAAATTCTGCCGCTGAAGTTTTTGGTTTCAATTACGAAAATACCGTGCGTTGACAAAACCAGGTGGTCAATTTGCGCCGTCCAGCCATTGCTTCTTGGAATATAAAGATCATGAAAAACGGTGTATATCGATTGGTCGAGCTTGTTCAGCTCCTCTTGAACGGTTCTTTCACCAAGCACTCCTTTTTTACGTCTGGAACTGCCGGAAAACCTGGCGGCCGATATCATTATCGCGCCTAATAGAAGTAAAACAATAAAACCCATAAATCAATTCCTTTCCACCAAAATAGAACATCTGTTTTTATATCGACCGAAACGTACAAATATAAAGCTGGTTCAAAAAAGAAAGCACCGTTTTAACCATAAAAAAATCCACCCTAAAAGGATTGCCTTCTAGGGTGGACGTTCAATTGATTATTGTTCTTTAATCCGTGCCCGTTTCACAAAAAATACAAGAATGAGGGCGAGCACAGAAAGCCCTGTCGCGACCATAAAAGCATCATTAGTGCCGTCAATGGTCGATTGCTGTACGGCCTGGGCGTAAAGAAGCTGAGTTGTAAGCTGGTTTCCTGCCGCCCCTGGCAAGTGGGCCATAGCAGACAAGCTTTGGCCAAGCTGCTCAAACTGACTGGAAAGAAAAGAGTTAGAGCTTGTAACCGTATTTTGATAGGCACCATAATGCACCCCTTGTCTCGTGGTCATTACCGTGACAAGAAATGCGGTTCCAATACTGCCGGCAACCTGTCTCGCCGTATTGGAAGCGGCTGTTCCATGCGAACCAAGGTGGCGGGGCAGCTGGTTGAGCCCTTCCGTCATTATGGTCATCATAATAAAGGACATACCGAACATCCGAAGTACGTATAAAACCAGCAGATGACTGTAACTTGTTGTCATGCTGAGCATCGTAAACTGCCATGTTGTTAAAACGGTAATCGTTAAGCCGATCACGCCGAGCCATCTGGCACCTATTTTATCAAACAGCGCCCCGGCAATCGGAGACATGATCCCCATCACGATCGCACCCGGAAGCATCAGCAGTCCGGATTCGAGCGCGGTAAAACCGCGAATGTTCTGCAGATAAATCGGAAGCAGAATCATTGCACCAAACATCGCCATATTCACGATCATGCTGACGACCGTTGTCAGTGCAAAAATATCATATTTAAATACACGCAAATCAAGCATTGGCTTATCTGTAGTCAATTCCCGCCAAACAAAAGCGATCAATGACACAATCCCGATCATGAGTGAAAGAACGACTACCGCGCTTTCCCACCCGTTATTTCCGGCTTCACTGAAGCCATACAGCAGGAATCCAAAACCAATCGTGGAAAACAGGAACCCAGGCAAATCAAATTTTGGATTGGTTACTTTCGTGACATCCCTCATCCACAAAAAGCTTAAAATCAATACAAGCACACCAATTGGAATAACGATGTCAAACAACAGTCTCCAGGAATAATGGCCGATCAGCCATCCGGATAAGGTTGGGCCGACCGCGGGCGCAAAAATCATAACAACTCCCATAAGCCCCATTGCCTTCCCGCGTTTTTCCGGCGGGAACAGCACGAAAAATACCGTCATGAGAAGCGGCATAATAATCCCTGCTCCGCTCGCCTGAATCACCCGTCCAATCATCAGCATGGTGAAGTTCACCGATAACGAACAAACAAGTGAACCGACCGTAAACAGGAGGATCGCCGTAATATACAGCTTTCTCGTCCCGAACTTGTCAATAAGAAACGCCGTAACCGGGATTAAAATTCCGTTTACAAGCATATAGCCCGTTGTCAGCCATTGAACTGTATTAGCTGAAACACCCAAATCATTCATAATATGCGGAATCGCTACATTCAGCAGTGTTTGGTTTAAAATGGCCACGAAGGCACCAAGCATTAAAGCCGTTAAAATTCTTCCCGTGTGGAAGTTTTTCGGCGCTTCCGAAGCCGTTTGTTTCGGCTCCTCGATTACTTCTTCTTTCGGCTGAACGTTTGCTTCTACATATTCTAGTGCCGGCTCTGAGACAGCGGAATTTTGAAGCACCTCTGCTGTTTCTTCGGATAAATCCCGTGGAAAAGCGGCCTTATCCTCTTCTTCTTTCCAATCCAGACGGGCTTCTTCAGGGCTTCTTTTACTCTCTTCACGTATCATAACCGGTTGATTCACGTTCTGTTTTCTTCGTTTTACCGCTCTAAAATTAAAGAGCAGCAGCACTAAAGCGCATAAAAGAACATAGACTGCTCCATACATTAACATGTGATCACCTACTTATGGATTCGCACGGTTACGTTCATACCAGGAACGATGGCTACGCCCTTGCTGTCATCAATCGATACTTCTACAGGAACGACCTGCGTGACTTTCGTGAAGTTTCCTGTATTGTTTGAGCTTGGCAGTAAAGAAAATGTTCCAGCTGTTGCTGAGCCGATTTGCGTGACTTTTCCTTTTAACGTTGAATTCGGAAAAGCATCTACATAGATGTCCGCATCCTGCCCTACATCTACTTGATCCACTTCTGTTTCTTCAATATTAGCCGTAACCCATAAATTGTTTAAATCGTACGCTTTCGCAAGCGGTGTTCCAGCAGCAACAAATGAATTTTGAATAGCTGTGCTTTGAACAATCGTTCCAGCTGTTGGAAGTGTAATGTTCATCTGTGATGCTTGTCCATCTGTACCTGTGACAGAAAGCGTGCCAACTTTCGCGTCTTTAGAGAACTCTTCACCGACACTGCCTTTCCATTCTGTTAATTTTCCGTTTGCAGGTGCAGAAATGGTTACTTGCTGACCGGCGATTTGAGCGTTGTCTGTCGTTAAGTAATTGACAGCTTTATTGTAGTAAGCATAGCCGCCTACGCCGCCGCCTACTAAAACCAATAGGATAATAATGTTAATCAAAATTAAACGCTTTGCGTTCATGACCCCTGTTCCTCCTCTGATGAGAGCTTTGTTAAAACAATTTGATGCAGGCGCAGAAGATGGGAAATTTCCTCTTCTGGCAGCTCAAGAATATCATTTAACTTTTTGACGAGCTTCGATTCAGACGAAACGATTTGCTCGAACACGGCTTTTCCTTCTTCTGTTAAATCAATAAACACACTTCTTCGATCCTCCTGCGGAATGATCCTTTCAGCCAGCCCGCTGTGAACAAGCCGCTCAATCACACCGCTGACCGTACTGTTTGTCAGCATCAGCCTTTCAGCTAATTCTCCCAGGCTTATATTTGGGTTTAAATGAATGATATAAATGGCTTTCAGCTGCACAACCGTAATGCCAAGCCGATCCGCGTCTTGCTTTATTAACTTATTGATCGCTTTATTGATCCTCCAAAAGGAAGCCAAAATTTCGTTGTTCAACACGATGTCCATTCCTCCCTTCTTCTGTCTTTTTTATTTTCTATCAAAACATTTCGTATACGAAATGTTTACTCACGAAGAAAAATTATAATCACCTGCAACGGCATTGTCAACTTAAAATACTTGAAAAAACGGCTTCCTCTTATCCTTTGCTCTTCGGCTGTTTTTAGCCGTTTTTGCTGATGGCAATAAAAAAGCCCGGCGCAAGTAATGTTTACTTGCGCCGGGCCTTGGATCACGTTTTTTAAAAAATAGAAATCAGCTCTTTTGTATAAGAATGGCGTTCTTCCGCCCATAGTTGCTCCCGGCTGAATTGGTCGACCAGTTTCCCTTCCTTCATGACTATGATGCGCTGGCTCATTTTTTGCACAGCGGCCAGGTCATGGGAGATAAATAAATAAGAAAGACCGAGTGTGCGTTGCAGCTCTGTTAATAAATCAAGAACAGCTCCCTGGGAAAGTACATCAAGGCTCGCTGTAGGCTCGTCTAATACAATCAGCTCTGGTTCAATGCTGATCGCCCGGGCGATTGTAACCCGCTGTTTTTGTCCGCCGCTTAATTCATGAGGATACCGGTTTGCCAAATCCCCTGGCAATTCAACCGCCTCTAAAAGCTGTTTAACAAACGCTTTTTTGGACGTATACGAAAAGTGGGCAGGCTTTAGCTCTTTCCTGTACTGTTCATACGGGTCAATGAGAGAATCCTTTATTTTCAGCTTTGGATTCAGAGCAGCCGACGGGTTTTGAAACACAATTTGCATTTGTTTTCGGTAAGGATATAATTGGCGTTCGGTGTGCCTTTCAATCGCTTCACCTTTAAAACGAATAGAGCCGCTGTCGATCGACTCTATTCTCAGCAGGCACCTAGCCAATGTACTTTTGCCACAGCCGCTTTCCCCTACAAGCCCAAGACATTCGCCTTTATCTAATTCAAAAGACACGTCATTTACAGCCGTTTTTCCTTTGCTATATGATTTCGTCAATTGCTGTACGGCAAGAAGCTTCATGCTTTCCCCTCCTCCTGTAAACCGGATGGCAGGCGGTGGTCAAGCACAGGCGCCGCCTTGATTAACTGCTTTGTATAAGGATGCTGCGGATGATCAAGGATACGATGCTTTCCTCCTGATTCAATGATTTCGCCTTCTTTCATGACGGCAATCCGATCCGCATAACGTCTTACATGGCGCCAGTCATGTGTAATAAACAAAATGGCACAGCCGGTTTCCTGCTGCCTCCTGGCAAGCAGCTCTAAAATCTGATTCCCGGATACACTGTCGAGCGCGGTGGTGATTTCATCGGCAATCACCAAATCGGGAGCCAGCAAAAGAGCCATCGCAATCGACACGCGTTGCAGCTGGCCTCCGCTCAACTGAAACGGATAGCGTCCGGCCAGCTCCTCACTTAAACCGACGGATCGAAGTGCTTCCCTCACTCCAGCCATACGGGCTTGCGGCGAATGAAGGCCATGAGCTTTTTGGTATTCATCGAGGTGCTGGCCAATCGTGCGAAATGGTGTGAAGGAGCCCTGGTAATCTTGAAAAATATAAGACAGCTTCCGGCCGCGGACTGTCCGCATTTCTTTTTTGGACAGCTCCAGTACATTTTGTCCGTTGAAAAAAATGTTTCCTTCCACATTCAAGCCAGGGGCAAGCATTTGTCCAACAGCTTGTGACAGGATGCTTTTTCCGCTGCCGCTCTGCCCAACAAGAGCAAACCATTCTCCTTTTTGAATCGCGAGGGAAACGTTTTGAACGAGCTTTTTCCGCCTGCTGCCAATTGTTACCTGCTCAACGGATAAAATCATGACTGTCCCTCCTTTTTTACATCAAAGCAATCACGCAAATAATCACCCAGCATATTCGCCAGCAGTACGACAAGGACAATCGCAAGGCCCGGGTAGATCATTAAAGCCGGCATCGACTGAAAATACGGGCGTGCATCATTCAGCATAGCTCCCCATTCCGGTGTTGGCGGCTGGGCACCAAGACCGATATAAGATAAGGAAGAAATCAGCAAAATGATTTTGCCAAGGTCGAGACTGGCCAGTACAAGCACGTTTCCTGCTATGTGCGGAAACAAATGTTTACACATAATTTTTCGTGCGGACAGCCCATTAATCCGGGCGATGAGCACGTATTCCTTTTGTGATTCCGATAAAACCGTGCTACGAACAAGCCGGGCATAGCTGACCCATTTCACCATCACGATCGCGAGCACAAGGTTGCCGATTCCCGGTCCAAGCAGCCCGCTCAACACGATTGCCACGATCGTGTCCGGAAAAGCTAAAAAACCATCGGCAATCCGCATAAAGACGCGGTCAACCCATCCCCGCTTGAAACCCGCAATCAATCCGAACGGAATCCCGATGGCGAGAGCGGCGAGCAGAGCTAAAAAGCTGGAGCCGATTGTTTGCTGCCCTCCCCAAAAAAGCCTTGTTAATACATCGCGGCCAAGATGGTCGGTGCCGAGCGGATGCTCCAGGCTCATTCCCTGCAGCCGGCCGCTCATATTTGTCAAAGTCGGGTCATGCCGTAAATAAAAGAAAGTATACAGGGTACCCGCCAGCACAGCAGCCAGGATCAAAATGGCAGCGGCTCCCTGCCAATTGTGCTTTTTTCCTTTTGGCAGTTGTATAGAAAAACCTCTCATCATGGTGTGTTCCTTTCTTTTAATTTCATTTCCGGATTCAAATACCGATACGAGACATCCACGCATGTATTCACCACAAACACGATGACGGCCATGACCAAAATATATCCTTGTATAAGCGGATAATCACGCTGGCGTATCGCATCAACGACCATTTTTCCAACACCAGGATACGCAAACAACACTTCAATCACCACGACACCGCCAATTAAGCTGCCTAAACTAACGCCAAACACCGTAATAACAGGCGGAAGGCTGTGGCGCAGCGCATGAACGAAGAAAATGCGCCCTTCTGACAGCCCCCTCGCTCTTGCGGCACGGATAAATTCCTGACTAATCGAGTCAAGCAGGCTGGAGCGAAGCAGACGGACGTATACACTTGAAATCGCCAGCCCAAGTGTGACCGACGGCAAAACCAATGACATAAACCCGTCTCTTCCCATCGTGGGCAGCCAATTCAACTGAACACCAAACAAATGGATCAAAATCAAGCCAAGCCAAAAGCTCGGAATCGCCGCTCCGACAATAGATGTAACCCGGCTTATATGGTCGATCCAACTATCCCGGTAAAGAGCTGACAGGGAACCAAGCGGAATCGATACGATCAGCATCACGAACATGGATCCGGCTGCCAGCTCAAGAGTAGCAGGAAGGCTCATCGCAATCATGTCTGCCACCGGCTGGCCTGTCACATAAGACTGTCCAAAATCAAGCTGAATAAAACGAAAAAGCCAAAGCCCGTATTGAACGAGCAGCGGCTTATTAAACCCCATTTCCTCCCGTAATGCTTCTACTTGTTCCCGGCTTACAGAAAGCTCATCCACATTCAAGATCGTTAACACGGGATCGCCCGGCGCCAGACGAACAAACAGAAAACTTATAAAAGTAATAAACAGCAGGAAAAGAGTTACTTCAAGAAATTTACGGACAAGAATCTGAAGCATTTATTTCACATCCAATTGGTTCGTTATCATATAGTACTCGCTCCGAGTTGTGACCCAGTTTTTCACTTTATCATCGTTATACGCAACGATTGTGGACGGGTGCAGCACAAAAGAGTTAATCACATTCTCATGCACATAATCCGCCGCCTGCTCTGCCAGCACTCCACGTTTCTTCTGGCCGACTGTTTGATTAAGCTTGTCAATAATTTTTGTCAGTTCCGGTTCTTCTGCACCGCTGAAATTCAAAGCACCTTTCGGATGATACGTTGCGTTTAAATAATAGCCGGCATCGCCACGCGGCGCTGTTAAATTACTGTATGTCGCCAAATCCCAGTCACGGTTAGACGCCATGTATTCTTCCGGAATTTCAATTTGCTTAATTTTTACGTCAATGCCAATTCGTTTTGCATCAGATTGAAACACCTGGGCAATAAGCGGCAGGTCAGCTCTGGCGCTGTACGTGAGCAGCTCAAACTGGAGCGGTTTCCCACCCTTCTGCATCTTTCCATCCTTCAGTGTGTAGCCTGCTTTCTGCAAATATTGCACAGCCGCGTCCGGGCCGGATGGCGGGCGTTTCTCGTACGTTGGCGCAAATGGCAGCGATGGCAAAAACGGTCCTTCTGCTGCTTCCCCGTATCCTAACAAAATCGTATCAACAATTTCCTGGCGGTCAATTAATGCATCAACCGCACGGCGTACATTGACATCTTTTAAACTTTCACGCTGCATATTCATCGTCATTTGATGAACACGGAAGGTCTCCGTTGATTCTACTTTCATGCCGGGCTGCGCTTTCAATGCCTCTAAGCTCTCCACTTCCGGCCGGTAGACAATATCGACCTGCCCGGATTGCAGTGCCATGGAACGCGCATTGGCATCTTCGTTAAACGAGAATGTAACCGAGTTCAGCTTTGCAGCCCCGTCCCAGTAGCCATCATAGCGCTTAAGCTCAAGCCGGCTTCCCGGAACAAAGGACGTCAGAGTAAAAGGTCCCGTGCCGACCGGTTTATTGACGATGTCTTTTTCCGATACATCGATGATAGATACATTTGGATTCACCAGTTCAGAAATAAATTCAGGAAACGGCTCTGTATTTGAAACGCGCAATGTATAGCCGTCTGCTTCCATTTTGTCGATTTTTAATGCATTTTGAACAGCTGTGCTCTCTATCAGTGCCCGCTCCAGAGAGGCTTTCACTGCCTTCGCATCCATTTTCTTTCCGTTTTGAAAAGTGACATCTTCGCGCAGGTGAATCGTCCAGTTTTGCCCGTCTGTACCTTCCCAGCTTTTTGCCAGCCATGGCGCGATTGTTAACTTGTTCTCATCAAGCCGGACAAGCGTTTCCGTTATGCCGGCTCGCAGCGGAACGTAGCTTGAATCCACATGTGGATCTAAAGAATTGGTTGAGAAATTATAAAGAAAATGAATGTGCTTGTCTTCGCTTGTTGACGCCGTCGTACTCGATGAAGACTGTCCGCAGGCTCCCAATAAGCCAAGACAAGCTGCTGCTATCCCTATCTTCAACAAGCCTTTCCATAAAACACGCTTTTTCCTCATCCTTACTGTCTGCATCCAACATCCCCCTTGTTTCGTAATCATTCCGTTTTAATATATCGTAATCATTCCGCTTTATCAATAGCATTGGGCAAAAAAGAAAAACAAATCTATGCTCTCTACTCTTTCATGAAATAGAAAATAAAGTAATATTATTTTGCACATTTTGAGAATAAAGGAAATTTACTTATACAATGAATCTAGCATTTTCATAAAATAATGAGATAGGGATAAAGGAGGGATCAAGCAGCAGTAGAAAAAATTTACGGACGTACATCAAATGATTTAGATGAGCAGCTTAACGGACAAAAAGCGATTCTTGAATAAATTTCCTGCTTTAAGAAAGCAGGGAAAACAAATTAAGGCCTTTATGAGTTTTATTGATCCACTGGTAAGCCTTGCAGCCGATATTTCCCGGGAATTAAATCATGCCGGTCTTTCGGTAAAGGCGCTTTTTAATATGGGAAATAAACCAAGGTTTCGGGGATTATTAAAAGAAAACCAAGCCTCCCCTTTTTATACTGTTTGTTCAATTGAAGAAAATAAAGACAATCCCATTAAAAAATATAGTGTACACCTCCCTTTCATTATGAATTCCCTGTGTCTAATGGCTCTAAAGATGTTCTTCTCGTTCCTTCAAAGAAAAAGTTTAAAGAAGCGGTCAGGCATTTCCAAAAACGCTTCCCTGGTGTGCCGGTCTTGATGGAAGAATACCTTGATGGTCTCCATATTTAATTCTTTCCTAACTTCTTTAACAGCCACTTCAGCTAGTTTCATCCGTACAGCCTTCATTTGATTCCTGCTGGACAACTGACTCCCGTACCCATATAGAAAAACACCTTCAAGTTGGCTTTTCAGGTCATTACATACCCATTTTTCAACTTAAAGGTGTTTTGTTTATCTCACTTTATAAGGTATTTTCTAATTCATAGTTTAATGCTTTTACAAAGCTTAGCTGATTATTACCTAATGGATGTCGTGTCTGGAGTTATAGGAGAGGTTAATATAAGTAAAAGTATATGTAGAAAAAAGTTCTAGATTCTAAAAATCCGGCCCTTTTCCAATACATATACTAACACTTATATTGTATTTAGATTTCTAATCTCAAATACGATTTCGTTTCATACATTTTTAACCTGTAACTATTTTCTGCTCCGTTTCCTGCGGGAAGATCAGAAACTAAGTGAAAATCACCTGTACCCAGTAGAATAACAAGAATAATGTGACGATCGTTGTCAAGGGTATGACAATCAATGACACGCTTAAATAATCTTTCCAAGAAACATGAATTTTATTTTTCTTTAAAATATCCATCCAAATTAGGGAGGCGAGAGTTCCGATCGGCAATAACAAAGAGCCCATATCACTGCCAATAATGTTCGCAAGATAAATCGTCTTTAAAGTGATGGGGTCTATCCCCATTTCTGTTAAGGTAATGGTTCCAATCATTAAGGCAGGATGGTTATTGAAAAGATTGGATAAAACCGAGACTAATCCGCCCATCATAAGGCTCGCCTGGAACAGTCCCTGGTTAACAATCGGTTCACATGCCCTTACAAGCATGGCCGTTAATCCTGCATTGTGAAGCCCGTAAATAATGACATACATAGAGAAGGCAAAAAGTAAAATGTGCCATGGAGTCTTTTTTAAAATATCCAGCGGGTTTGTTCGCAAATGGTACCATCTCCATGCAAGCAAGAGGAAGGAGCCAAGCACTGCCACCAGCTCAATTGGAATGGACAGATAGGATGCCACAAAGAGCAGGCAGCGTATCACAAATACAAACAGTAAAACCTTTAACATAAATTTTGTGCGTTTATGTTTTGTTTCAACAGACAGTGTCTCTTTTAATGGATGAAAATTTTTAGTGAAAAAGTTTTCTTCTATGTCCTGCAAAGAAACAGGCAGCGTTTTGGGTAATTTCTTCTTCACTACAATAAACATTAAAGTTGACATGAACAATAATCCAAGTGTTCCAGGCACAAACATCATGGCAGTATGCATATAAAGAGTCATATGGACAATTTCCAATGCAATTAAATTGACAATATTGCTTACGCCAATCGGTGCACTAGAAGCGGTAGCGATCAGAGCGCCACTTAAGAGATACGGAAGCTGTTCAGATGGTTTCAGCTGAAGGTTGTGAAGGAGTAAAATTAAAATAGGTGTCGTAATTAGGATACTGCCATCATTGTTAAATAAAAGCGTCATCAAAAAACATAAAAGCTGAATGTACCAATAGAGACGATAGCCCGAGCCTTTAGCTAACTTTGCAAGCCTCGCAGCTGCCCAGTGAAAAAAACCGAAGCTTTCCAATACGACTGCCATGACGATCGTGGCTATAATTGTAATGGATGCACCGCCTATCTTATCGATAATATCTATAATATCTCCATACGATACAATTCCCGTCAGCAAAATAATCCCTGCCCCAATCGACGCCGGCCATGCTTCATTAATCCCGCCTGGCCTTAAAAATATAACAAACATTGTCATGATAAAGATCAAAAAAGTCAATCCAATTTCAAAGCTCATTCGTCCCTTCCCCTTTTTGAAAAGTCGTCAATTAGAGTCCCTTCTTCTCCGTTTTATTACATTTATATTCACCTCTATTAAAAAGCAACTGTACAACCACCTAGTCTTTAAACTTATGCCGAAACAATTCTTAAACTTCTAGACATGAAAGACTCTGGATGGTTTATACTTATCCAGACACAAAATAAAGACGGCGTACACTTGATCTAAAAAAGATGGGAATCCGGACATTTACGTTTCATTTCAACAAAGGCTTCTTTCTTCGGCCGACTATGGAAGAAAGGCTATGCAATTTTTATCAGTACCTATTTAACATTATGGATGAGATGCTTTATTCTTTTAGCTGTATGGGTCTGTTCTTAGAATGGGTGAATCTCATTGAGAAAAATGCATGCCTAAAAGTCTACTACTTAATTATTTAACTAATTATCTTTGTTTTTTGTTACTTCAATTGCTCCTGCTAAAGAAAGAATATACTCCTGTATCATTTGCTTAATTTTTATTTTCACATTTGAGGTAATCTCCATCCAGAGGGCGAATTCCATTTATTAAGAATTCTTTTTTACCTCGTCTGCTGTCTCTCCTGTTGTTATGCAATTCCCCTTGGGGTCAATCAAAGCTAGTAGTGGAGTGGAGTCGATTTGAGTGTACAGAGCTTACAACATAAGTGCAAATTTAACAGGATGGTTTTTTGTTTCTTCCACCTGAAACCCCCGTTTTCATTCATTGGCCCCTTCTGAATCATTGTATAGCGTTTTTTGAAATGGGAATCGGAAGCGAGGCTGAAGAAACAAGCCCCTGTTCACTTAGAATGCAGATTCTCAACATAGTGAATCCACACTGCAGACGGACTTTAACTGTTCGGGTGCCGTAAGTATGCCGATGTTATTCAAAAATACGAATAATGGCGCTCGTTACATCATGTTTAATCTGGTTCTTTTCAGTCATCGGGTAAATAACTTAGAAGTATAAGGGAAAAGCATATTCCTTTTCCCTTTGGCTTTTCACCTGTATCATTTGCAATACTGAACGTAAAACGATCGTCCCAAGTCCTATTTTCTTTTCATTTATTGTAAAACACGTTCCCCAAGGTGATTGATTTGTTTTTGTCTTATATCTATTCCCTCATGACAAAGGTCAATTTATATATGAGAGTGATGATAGAAATAAGAAACAAAAAGACCCTAAAAAGCAACAAAGATAAAAAGGGAAAAGCGGCGGTGACAGGGTTTGTTCCATTTTATATAAAACAGAGAAGACAGCGTTGCTCTTACCATCAGAGCTAGGGCCTATAAACATAAAGGGAGAATTCTTTTAATTCAAATCGGCTAAGTGTTTTCTCAAATAGTTGCTGCGATCACGAATGAATTGAAAAATAAAATCCGGTTCGCTATCAAATACGTCGATCGTTTTCTTTTTATAAGGATCTCGAAGAATATGCGGACGTAAAGCTTGGTGCAGCAACATCACTTTGTTTTCCATGTATTCGACAGTAAACTTAGTTTCTAAGGTCTCTTCCAATATGTTTCGGTAAAGTTGACGGTACTCCGGTACCTGCAGAAGCAGGCAGGAAAGGTGGTTGCTTTTCTTTCCTTCAATCGGAACGTAATCGTACCGCATTACCCCGCCGTCGACCTTTCTTCCCCAGGTTGCATCATAATCCCAGGGAATGATTTCGAACAAACCCGTCTCACTGTTGCGATACAGTGCGTAGTTATGAGTGAATCCATCATTATTCATTGTGCAGACGGCACCAGCAAGCCAGCGTAAATATTTATCAATATTAAGGTACTGAGGAATTTCATCAGGGAATTGAGAAAGGTGGGTATGGTTGATTTTCTCTATCAATGTTTGAAGAAAATCATCATCTGACGGGCTTCCAGACACTCGTTTATACCCCGAAAGAAGTGACTCTTTTTGCTTCTCATCTCTTGTTAAGGAGAAATTAGCATTATTGTTGACGGCATAATAAATAGGACCCAAAGGAAGGTCTCTCTTTTTCAAGAACAAATCATCGACGGATTCTAATTGTAAGTAGACACCTCTAAGAGAGTCATTTCGGATTAAATTGATATGCTGGCTATGTGGAGAGAGAACACTAAGATCGCGGAATAAGTCCAAAGAAAGTTTATTGCGGATAAGAGAGGGGTCCTTGTACTCTGCATTAAGATGAATAACGCGGGCCCCGGAGCATGTTGACGGCTTGACGAATTCAATTTGGTAGGATCTTTTGCGAAATTTTCGTGTATAAGAACCCCGATAGGCAATATCGATATCATAGATGGCTCCCTCTATTTGTAAATAGGCAGGAACAGGGGTATCGCTCCGCACATCTCGCCGCAGTTCTTCTAGGTCCTCTTCTTCGATTATCAAAAAATAAGATGGAATTAGATAGGACATATCATTTCTTTTCCTTTCTATATGCGTGATAAAATGACACGCTGGCATTGTACCTTTGTGGACAACTAATAAACCAAGTGATTTTAAGAGGGAGAAGAAGTTTAGGCCCTTCTACAAAAAAACCCAGGAACGTATCCCTGGTTTTTTTGTTTAGCCGATCTCTTGGTTCAATCTACGTTCTTATTTGATCTATCCTCTGTTAATATTACACCTTTTACGTTTTTTCAAAGTCGGTGTTACTTACCTTCCACTTTTCTTTTGGTAAAAAAAACTCCCTTTAATCATCAATACAGTATATTCAAACGGCTATAAAGGTGATACCGAAACAGGACACTGGCGGAGATCTTGTAATCGCCTGCTCAGTGAAATAAATGTATAAAGAGGGAATCTTCTTTCATCCAAAAATAAGGGGATAAAGAAGACAAAATGCAGCTTTAATGGAGGTGAATTTGTCTATGGTCTGAAGAGCTTTTAATGACAACACATTTAAATATAAGTGAAGGCGCAATAAAAATTTTTACCATTTTTGGGATGCCACATCAAGTTATGTAATCAATTACCTCAAACCATACTGCAGATTTATCTTCAGGATCACAGTTGTAATTTATTGTGATTTCTTCATTCCTGCTAATGTTAGTTATTGCATAAAAGTCTATAGATAAATTTTCTAGATTATAAACAAACACAGCATTTGGCGTATAGGAATGATTAAACAGGGATCCATATCCTAAAGCAATCGCTGTTTGCTTATAATTTTTTCCCCAAGTGAAGCAGTAATCAACAAGCACTGTCTTTTCTAGATATTCCCACTCATTTTGAGGCGATATTAAAACTGGGGAGGCTTCAAAAAGCTCGCCTGTTTTAATATCACGCGCCGCATAAATTCCTCTGCCATATTTATCAGTGTTTCTTACGTATATCGGGTTCACAGTGTTTGCCCCTTTCTATAACACCAGAACGCATTTTAGATTTGCATGGCCGATAAAAATCATTACCGATTTATTAATATGAATTCCCTCTTTTACTATTCTTTTTGGAGTTGATAAGATTGCTCTTTAAGCAGCAATTGCTTCTGTTTGATCAATGAGTAATTGATCAAACAGAAGCAATTTTTTCTATCTTCGCGGACCTTTTCTAGGTCCTTTTTTTGGACCTGTTGTTGTATCGCCTGTGCTTGTCGTGCCTGTTGATGTATCGCCCGTGCTTGTTGTGCCCGTTGATGTATCGCCTGTGCTTGTTGTGCCCGTTGATGTATCGCCTGTGCTTGTCGTGCACGTTGATGTATCGCCTGTGCTTGTTGTGCACGTTGATGTCTTGCCTGTGCTTGTCGTGCCCGTTGATGTCTTGCCTGTGCTTGTCGTGCCTGTTGATGTCTTGCCTGTGCTTGTCGTGCCTGTTGAGCTTGTCGTGCCTGTTGATGTCTTACCTGTGCTTGTCGTGCCTGTTGATGTATCGCCTGTGCCTGCATGTTTCTTTTTCTTCTTTTCAGACATTTACCATCTCTCCTTTATATTCATGTTCGGAATACATTCTATTCAAAAAGACGTTAAAATGAACAGAAAGGTTGCTTCTCCAGCAATTTTTAAAAAATTTCTTTTTTCAGCATATAACAGAGTGTTAAACGATAAAAATTGAACGTAGTATTCAGGATTGAAAATGAATAATAGTTTTAAAGAGAGCCAGTACCGAATGGAAATCATAATTAGAAAGTCTTGTTATGCACAAAAAAAGCCCTTATGTTAAAACATAAGGGTTAAGGAAAATTGATTACCGGTGCTGTTGCCTGTCATCTGGTTCTTCTTTTTATCTTTGCTGGATAGCCACTCTTATGCTTACAGAAAAACACCTCCAAGTTGGTTTTTTAGATAATTACATACCCGTTTCTCAACTTAAAGATGTTTTATTTGCCTCACTTTATAAGGTCAGTTCCTCATTCAAGGTTTTACGCTTTTCTTTATAATTTAAAAAGCCTATAAAAACTCACAATTAAATTTTATTTTCATCAAGACTTGTTAACCTTTCTATCCCAGAAAGCACGCTTAAGGGTAAAAAAGGGGTAACATTTTCTTGAATAAGTATTTATTTAGAAGCTTTCAACAGGTTCTTTGAATTTTTGGGAAGCCTCTTTTTTATCCAGAAGTTTGTTCCTTGCACTTTTTGTTTAGCGTGTTCTCTTACCAAACAAATAAGCCAACAAACATAGCGCTCAAAAGTGAAACGGCAATTCCGCTCACTAAAAGCTTCCACACGTTTTTTCCGATGATCCGGGATTTTTCATCACCCATGATTGAACTGATTGTTCCATAAATCATCCCGACCGTGCTAAAGTTTGCAAAAGAAGTTAAAAACGTTGTCGCTACTGCAACCGTATGAGGCTGCAAAGAATGGAGATTTTTTTGCAGATCCATCATGGCTACAAATTCGTTTGTAGCAAGCTTAATTCCCATAAGCTGAGCAACGTACATCGCATCATGACCGGACAGGCCGAGAAGAAAAGCAAACGGACTGAAAATAACTGAGAAAATCTTTTGGACAGTCAGCCCTTCTATCAAAAATCCTAAGATGCCGTTTAAGCAGGCCGTTAACGCAACATAACCGATCACCATTGCCAAAATTACGATCACCATTCGCATCCCGACAAGCATACTATTCGAAATGGTCGAGAAAAAATCGGTTCGTTCTTTTTTCGAAGGAACATAAACAATGTCTTCCTCCTGGCTCACCTCTATCGGGTTTAAAATGCTCGCAAGCAGTAAAGCATTCAAGCAGTTTAAAGGAATCGCCGCAAAAACGTATTCTCCTGGAACCATGCTTAAATAAGCTCCGATAATCGATCCGCTGATACTGCTCATGCTCATAATGCCAAAGGTAAGCAGGCGATTCTCGTTCAGTACAGAAAGCTGCTGCCGGATCACGGCCAGGGCTTCCGTATTTCCGAGAAACATCATTTGCAGTGAAAAAAAGCTTTCGAGTTTAGGCAGCCCTGACACTTTGGAAATTACCCAGCCTACTTTATCAATAATCCATGTCAGGATACCGAAGTAGCCAAGAATGTCGAAAAAGGCCACGATAAAAATAATGGGCATTAACGCACTAAAGAAAAAATCAACTGTAGGATTTGCCATTACGGACGGAAAAGCAAAAGAAATCCCCTCATTTGCACATTCTATGAGAAAAGTAAAAAACGAAGCAATTTTGTCAATGACCCATGCTCCGATTTTCGTTCCAAGCATAAACCAGGTAATGAGCAGTTCCACAATGATTAAAGCAGCAATGGAACGCCACTTTACCTGTTTCTTGTTGGGAGAACAAAGAAATACTAGGCCAAAAACCACTAGAATCCCAACAATATTTAATAAAAAAAACACACTAACAACTCCCTATATAGGATTCCCCGTACAAGCAAGCCCTTCATTTCACCCACAGCCACAGGCCGAAGCATGAAAAATAAGAGTTTCGGAAATCCCATTACCGAATACAGTGATCCACAAAGACCCCGTATAAAAGGAATCATCGGCGTGTTTTCTCTTCGTTTATTCATACTTCCCTGTAGTCCGGCATTTATGGCTGCCGGGTAGAAACTATCAGACCATTTCACTGATATTATACAAGGATCATTTTTTAGACTTGCTCATTTTATAACAAACGACAGAAAGCGACAATGTTTTCATTAGAAGTTGCAATCATTTTACAACTATCAATACTTAGAACATTCAGTATAAAACATAGATAAGAAGCCTGATGAAGAATGACCCTCTCATAAGATTTTCACACGTTAAAGGATATATCATTAAAAATGTTGTTTAAAATGAATGAGTCATGTAAAGGACGGAAGTTATTTGTTATTCTAATAGATATGCAAATCAGGCAGTTTAGGAGTGGATAAAACCATGAACAAAAAAGACATCGCACATATTCGGAAACAATTCAAAGCAGATAATGATTTACTTAAAATCTCTGACATTTTTAATGTATATATTATGAAGGAATCAAGTGACATTTATCATCATCAAAGCCAGCCCTTTGAAATGCTTGACCAGGACCAACAGGAGTTATTTATGAATAACTTCAAGAAATTACTCGCCGGCCAATTGGATGAAAAGCTTTTTGAGTTAAAGTTTCAACGGGAAGCAGAACATAACAGCCAGCTTATTTTGCATCAAGGGTTACTAAGCGCTGATGTAGAAGGCTGGAAAGAGCAGATGCTTCAAATAGTTGGAAAAATGCTTGCACTGCGGCAATATGAGAAGGATATTGTCGTCACATTTATTCGCGGGGAATATTTCAAGCCAATGAAACGCCGTAATCCAGAAACTGAAGAGAGCGAACGGGATACCGTTTATTCTCATCCATTTATTTTATGCAGCATCAATAACACACAAGAGCCAAAAAAAGAATTACTTTTCGACTATGTTGAAAAAGAATTCAAATATCATTTTGTCCTTGATCCTATTATCAATCTCAATACCCCCCTTTCAGGCTTTCTGTTTCCCTGCTTCACTGATAATGCAGCAGATGTTAATCATATTCTTTATTCAGCAGGCAAGGTGCATGAACCCGATCACTCGTTCATTGAGGATGTATTAAACGGGGAAGAAACGATGACGGCAAAAGATGATAAAATTGTTTTTGAAGAAATCATTAGAGACGTAACCGGAGATCAGCTAAGCACGTCTACACTCTCCCATGTGTACGAAGAGATTAACCGCATGATCGAGGAAAATGAGGAAGAAGAACCGCCAAAACTAGATTCCAAAGACGTAGAACGGGTTTTAAAAATGAGCGGCCTTGAAGACATCAATTCGGAGATGATTAAATCAGCCTACCAAAAAATTATTGATGACGACAAGTATGAGATCAAAGCAAGCAGCATCCTGCCAAAATACACATCAAAATCCATTAAAATCAGCACGAAAGCAGCGAACATTTCAATCAGTCCACAGGATTTAGGCTATGTGAAAAAAATTCTTTTTAACGGTAAACGCTACCTCATGATTGAAGTCGAAGAAGATACCGTGATCGAAGGCTTTACGATGATTCCAGAAGCTCTGGGCGGCGACATAGAACAATAATAGATAAATGTGCCAGGTGCCCTCAATGATGACATCCTCCCCTTCGGGGTACCTGACAAGCATAAAGGACGGGTCTAAAACTTCTTAGAATAGGAAGTATTGGACCCGTCCTTTATGTATAAAACTATAAATTGCAGCTCCATGCTAAGTCTCCTTTTTATCTTTCCTAACGCTTGATTTTAAAATAATTTCAGAGCAGGACAGTGTGTGCTAAGGAAAATAAAAAAGCTCCTTATCAGTTGATCAACTGATAAGGAGCTTCGGTTAAAAAATATAGAGTTAGTAAGTGATGAGCCTCACTCTTACCTTACTAACAAATCTTATCGATCAAGGGTTTGAGGGGCAGATTACATCATGCCGCCCATTCCACCCATGCCGCCCATGTCAGGCATGCCCATACCGCCGCCTTCTTCTGGCTTGTCTGCTACAACTGCTTCTGTTGTTAGGAACAGAGCTGCTACAGACGCTGCGTTTTGAAGAGCATAGCGTGTTACTTTTGTTGGGTCTACGATACCAGTTTCGATCATGTTTACCCACTCGCCTGTTGCTGCGTTGAAGCCAACGCCGACTTCTTCGCGCTTCAAGCGGTCTACGATAACAGAACCTTCAAGGCCTGCGTTGCGTGCGATTTGACGAAGCGGCTCTTCTAGTGCACGAAGAACGATTCTTACACCTGTTGCTACGTCGCCTTCGCCTTCTACTTCAGCTACTTTGTTGTATACGTTGACAAGAGCTGTACCACCACCGGATACGATACCTTCTTCAACTGCTGCGCGCGTTGCGTTCAACGCGTCTTCAATGCGAAGTTTGCGCTCTTTTAATTCTGTTTCAGTTGCAGCACCGACTTTGATTACGGCTACGCCGCCCGCTAGCTTTGCAAGACGCTCCTGCAATTTTTCACGGTCGAATTCAGAAGTTGTTTCTTCTAATTGTGCACGGATTTGGCTTACGCGGCCGCCGATGTTTTGAGAATCGCCAGCGCCTTCAACGATTGTTGTGTTTTCTTTTGTAACGACTACTTTCGCTGCACGGCCAAGTTGTGTAATGTTTGTTGTTTTCAGGTCAAGGCCAAGCTCTTCTGTGATCACTTCGCCGCCTGTCAGGATCGCAATATCTTCAAGCATAGCTTTACGGCGGTCACCGAAGCCTGGTGCTTTAACTGCTACTGCGTTGAATGTACCGCGAAGTTTGTTCACAACAAGTGTTGCAAGTGCTTCGCCTTCTACGTCTTCAGAGATCAATAGAAGCGGCTTGCTTTGTTGAACCACCTGCTCAAGCACTGGAAGGATTTCCTGAATGCTTGTGATTTTTTTATCTGTGATTAAGATGTATGGATTGTCTAAAACAGCTTCCATTTTATCAGAATCTGTGATCATGTAAGGAGATGCATAACCACGGTCAAACTGCATACCTTCTACTACATCAAGCTCTGTTGTGAAGCCTTTTGATTCTTCGATTGTGATAACGCCGTCGTTTCCAACGCGCTCCATCGCTTCTGCGATCAATTGGCCTACTTCTTCGTCAGCAGAAGAAATCGCTGCTACTTGTGCGATTGATTCTTTGCCTTCGATTTGTTTAGAGATGTTTTGAAGCTCTGTTACAGCTGCTGCTACCGCTTTGTCCATTCCTTTGCGGATGCCGACTGGGTTAGCGCCTGCTGTTACGTTTTTAAGACCTTCACGGATCATCGCTTGCGCTAGAACCGTTGCGGTTGTTGTACCGTCACCGGCTACATCATTTGTTTTGCTTGCTACTTCTGCTACAAGCTTCGCACCCATGTTTTCAAACGCGTCTTCAAGCTCGATTTCTTTCGCGATTGTGACACCGTCGTTTGTAATAAGTGGAGAACCGAATTTTTTCTCCAATACAACGTTGCGTCCTTTCGGTCCAAGCGTTACTTTTACCGCATCCGCAAGCTTGTCTACACCAGCAAGCATTGCGCGGCGCGCGTCTTCACTGAATTTAATGTCTTTAGCCATGTTAAAAGTGCCTCCTTTAAATGATGGTTCTATTAGTCGTTCATTTTGAATGTTAAATTAAGCCGCTTTTTGCGGATTGTTAGCCAATTACAGCTAAAATGTCATTTTCGCGGAGCAATAAGTAGTCGTTTCCTTCAAACTTTACTTCTGTTCCTGCGTATTTTGAGAAGATAATGCGGTCGCCTTCAGCAACTTCAAGTGCTACACGCTCTCCGCTGTCAAGCACACGTCCTGTACCCACGGCCACAACTTTTCCTTCCTGTGGCTTTTCTTTTGCCGAATCTGGAAGTACAATTCCGCTGGCTGTTTTTTCTTCAGATTCTACTAGCTCAATTACTACGCGGTCACCTAGTGGTTTTAACAAGTGAAACCCTCCTCAAAAATGGTTGAATATATTTTTATTAGCACTCTACTCTAATGAGTGCTAACACAATTATTATAATAAAGGATGCCCTATCCTCTTTGCAAGCAGAAAGCGGAAAAATTTTCAGACTCCTTATTTGAAGCGCCTTTCGTTCAATAGTACAATAAAAAGAAGAACGCCGGACGTTGCGTTTTTTCTATCAGTAAAGGGGTTTTTTTGTGAAAAAAGAATACGGGTTCATTTTGATTACGTACATTGTCATGCAGCTTTCCGCTTTCGTCGGCCAGCCGCTCCTGTACGAGGCAGGACTCATTGCGGGAGTAGAGCCCGACCGCCTGAAAGCGCTTGTCCCAGGTTACTGGACGGTGACCGCATTTGCGCTGGCAACGGCGATTGTGCTGCTTATTTTATGGCGTTCTACGTATCGAAACTCCATTGAACGTCAGGCACCTGTTCCTCCTGGCTCTGCAATGGTCTGGGCTATAATTGGCGTATTTATGGCGTTTGCTGCCCAGTATGCGGCCATCATGGTTGAAACGTTTCTTCTTGGCATTGAGCCGGGATCGCAAAACACACAGGATATTATTGAGCTTGTCCAGGGACTGCCGGTTGTTGTCCTGGCCGTAGCGGTATTTGGACCGATTTTAGAAGAAATTGTGTTTCGTAAAATCATTTTCGGCTCGCTTTACAACCGGATGCCGTTTTTCTTCGCGGCTTTAATCAGTTCGCTTATTTTCTCTGTCGCGCATATGGAGCTGGAGCACACAATATTATATGCGGCAATGGGGTTTACATTCGCTTTTCTTTATGTAAAAACAAAACGAATTATCGTACCGATTGTCGCGCACGTGTCGATGAATACATTTGTTGTGCTGATGCAGTATGTGTTTGCGGATGACCTTCAGGAAATGATTCGCAAAGCAGAGCAGATGGAGCAGCTGTCCCAATGGATCAAGTGGTGGTAAGGGGGAAATCGCGTGCAGTCTTATTTAACAAGAGGCATTTTTTTTAGTGTCCTTGGTGCTTTTTTTGTTCTTTTTGCCATTCAGGATGTAAATGCAAATGGGTTTGGTCCCTTTACATACCTGCTGATTCTGCTGGCTACTATGGATATTGGCACAGGCATCCGCCTTATCTTTACCCATATAAAACGGCAAAAAAGCCAAAAATAAAATCCGTCCAGGTTACTGGGCGGATTTTTCTTCGTTTTCTGCTTCTGCGGTGAGGGCTTCTGCCTGCTGCGCTTTTTTGAAGCCGATTCTTGAGATCCATACACTCACTTCATAAAGCACAAAAAGTGGTACGCTCACTATGGCAAACGACATAATATCAGGCGGAGTAATGAGCGCCGCGATAATCAGCAGGACAAAATAAGCGTAGCGCCGAATCTGCCCTAACAGCTGTGGAGTGACAATGCCAAGCCTTGTTAAAAACAAGGTAATGACCGGCAGCTGAAAAAGGAATCCAAATGGAATCGTTGTTTGAAATAAAAAGTGAAAATATTCATTGATGCCGATTACCTGTTCAATATTCAAATCGCCAGACAGCTTCATCATAAAATGAATAATGTAGGGAAATAACACAAAATAGGAAAACGAAAGACCGCCAAGAAACAGCAGTATCGACGCCGGAATATAGCTGAGCGTAACCCGGCGCTCCCGTTCATGGAGGCCCGGACTGACGAATGCCCACAGCTGGTATAAAAGAACCGGCGAAGTTAACACAACTCCAATCACAAAAGCCATTTGAAAATAAATTTTCAGCGGATCGGTTACACGAAACGCATTCATCGTTAAGACAGCCGCTTCATCTGTATGCTGTAAATACTGGATGATCGGCTTGGCCAAAAACAGCCCGCCGATTGCCGCAATAAAAAAGAAAACAATCACAATGATGAGGCGCTTGCGCACTTCCTCTAAATGTTCATATATCGTCATGTCCTGCTGGTTCATTTGTCTATCATCCTAACATTACTTGGACTCTTTTTTGTCCTCTGTCCGCTCTTCATCATCGGCCAGTCCTTTTGTTGAGTTTTTAAACTCACGAAGTGTATCCCCTGCTGCCCGTCCAAGCTCCGGGAGCTTTTTCGGTCCGAAAATCAAAAGTGCTGCCGCGCCAATCACAACCATGCTTCCAATACCTGGCATTGGCATCCGCCTCCTTTTTCCTAATCATAACTGATTTAAGAACGCAATACTATGATCATTTTTCGACAGACTCATCCGGATAGTTTTTCAGGAAATAAACGAGCGATTGCAGCTCAACCGCCAGGTCAATGTGGTGCACCCGAATCTCAGGCGGCACATTTAGTCTTGCGGGTGTAAAGTTTAAGATCCCTTTAATATCTGCTTTTACCAGCCGGTCCGTAATGGACTGGGCCGCTGCCTGCGGAATCGTTAAAATCGCGACTGGCACTTCTAAGTCAGATAATACCTTTTCTAATTCATCCATATGATGAATGGGTACGTCTCCAATTTTTTGATTGACCTTGCTCTCTTCAACATCAAAAGCCACCAGGATCTTTGTATTGTTGTTTTTTAAAAAGTTATAATTTAAAAACGCTGTTCCTAAATTTCCGACACCAATAAGCGCTACATTGGTCACTTCATCCTGATCAAGGGTTTTGCGGAAAAAAGACAGCAGATAGCTCACATTATATCCATATCCTTTTTTGCCAAGTGCGCCAAAGTATGAAAAATCGCGGCGGATTGTCGCCGAGTCTACTTTCACTGCTTCACTCAGCTCTGCCGATGACACCCGCTGTTTTCCGGAAGAATGCAGGTTTTGGATAAATCGATAATATAAAGGCAGACGCTTTGCCGTCGCCTGAGGTATTTTCATCGAATCGTTGTTCATTTTTTTCCCTCCAAGGTGGTACCGCTTCCATGTTTGTTTTCTTTTCTTAATACAATCATAAATCTTTGTAGCGTTTTTCACAAGAACCGCTTCTTTTTCATTGCCCATGGCGCTGAGCTCAAGTAAAGTGGAAGGTGAGGTGAAAAACAATGATTCTTCTACAAGTACAGCAGCTTTCGAAATATTATGGAGCTGAACTGATTTTATCTAATATTAAGCTTGAAGTGCAGACAGGCGACCGCATTGCTCTTGTTGGACGTAACGGAGCCGGCAAATCGACTCTGCTGAAAACGATTGCCGGACAGCTTTCTTATGAGGAAGGCGCCATTATGAAGCCAAAAGACGTAACCATCGGCTACCTGGCACAAGATACCGGGCTTGAATCGGACTTATCTATTTGGGATGAAATGAACAGCGTATTTGACAGCCTGCGCGAAATGGAACAAAAGCTGCGGGCACTTGAAGCCAGCATGGCTGATCCTGATGTGTATGAAAATCCCGCCCGCTACAACCAGGTCATGACTGCTTACGATAGTCTGCAAAATGAATTTAAGGAAGCAGGCGGCTATCAATACGAGGCTGATCTCCGATCGGTCCTGCACGGATTTCGTTTTCACGATTACGACTATGATACCCGCATTTCCACGCTGAGCGGCGGACAAAAAACACGCCTCGCCCTTGCCAAGCTTCTTTTAACAAATCCGGATATTTTAATTCTCGATGAACCGACCAACCACCTTGATATCGAGACGCTTTCCTGGCTTGAAAATTATCTGCAAAGCTATTCTGGTGCGATTTTAATTGTCTCGCATGACCGCTACTTCCTCGATAGAACCGTTAATCAGGTATATGAAGTATCCCGTCATAAAATCCGCCGTTTTACTGGTAACTACAGCAAATACTTAACCCAGAAAGCCGAGCAGTTTGAACGAGAAATGAAGCAATATGAAAAACAGCAGGAAGAAGCGGCAAAGCTGGAGGAGTTTATTCAGCGAAACATCGCACGTGCCTCTACTACAAAACGAGCGCAAAGCCGGCGCAAGCAGCTTGACCGCATGGAAATGATGGCTCGTCCGGACGGAGACGAAAAACCGCCGGGCATGCTGTTTGATATCGATCGTCAGAGCGGCAGCGAAGTACTGCATGTAGACCATGTATCGATAGGCTACAATGGTGAAAAAATTGGCGCAGATTTGTCTTTTTCCGTTACACGCGGTGATAGCATTGCCCTTGTCGGACCAAATGGAGCCGGCAAGTCGACCCTGCTCAAATCCATTACCGGTGCTCTTCCGCTGATTGGCGGCGATATTCGTCATGGTGCCGGAGTGGAGATCGGCTACTATGATCAGGAGCAATCTCATTTGAACCGGGCTAAAACCGTGCTGTCTGAACTGTGGGATGACTATCCGGGCACACCGGAAAAAGAAATCCGTTCGATACTAGGCACGTTTCTGTTCTCAGGAGATGACGTCTTAAAGCCAGTAGCTGCTCTTAGCGGAGGCGAAAAAGCGCGCCTTGCGCTGGCCAAGCTGACGATGCAAAGGGCCAATTTCTTAATTCTCGATGAGCCGACGAACCATTTGGACCTTGATAGTAAAGAAGTACTTGAAAACGCCTTGATCGATTATCCGGGTACTCTTTTATTCGTGTCTCATGACCGGTATTTTATTAACCGGATTGCTACAAAAGTGATTGAGCTCGACAAAGAAGGCGTAACCGTCTATCTGGGTGACTACGATTATTATGTAGAGAAAAAAAATGAGCTTGAGGAGCTCGCTGCGCTTGAAGCAGACGAAAAAACCGTCACAAAAGCCAAGCCGGCATCTGCGGATTCTTATAAAACAGATAAAGAACAGCGTAAAAAAGAACGGCAGCGAGCGCGGCGGATTGAAGAAATCGAAACAGAAATTGCCGCTCAAGAAGAAAAAGTAACGGAAGCAGAAGAATTGCTTTGTCTGCCTGAAGTATATGAAGATCACGAAAAATCGCTGGAGCTGCAGCAGCAGCTTGATCGGGCAAACGAAGCGATTGAACAGCTTATGACAGAATGGGAAGAATTGCAATCTGAATAAAGAAGAGGCTATCCACAGCCTCTTTTCTTTTTATCCACATAAAAACAGCGAATACTCTGTTTATTGAAAAGGTTTCCACAGATTTATACACATTACCCACAGGTTGTGGATGAATTTATCCCCTTTATGCACAAAAAAAGGCATTCCATCCAGAATGCCTCTTTTTTAAAAAGCTTCAATATCTAAGCCGGGATGACCATTCATATCCATCCCATCTCGTTTTCCCTGCTCGAATAAAATCGTGCCTGCTGCTGCAATCATCGCCGCGTTATCTGTACATAAAGATAGTGGCGGAATCATAAGCTCAATGTTTTTAAAATCAGCAAAAGCGTTTTCTAAAGAAGTACGAAGCCCTTTATTGGCCGCAACTCCTCCAGACAATAGCACTTGTTTTACTCCATACTCTTTAGCAGCACGGATCGTTTTTTCGGTTAATACATCGACAACACTTGCTTGAAAGCTTGCCGCCAGGTTTTCCGGCACAATCTCTTCCCCGCGCTGCTCTGCATTATGAACCGTATTAATAACCGCTGATTTTAAACCGCTGAAGCTGAAATCGTAAGAACCCTCTTCAAGCCGGACACGCGGAAGCTTATACGTATCTTCTCCTTGAGCCGCAAGCCGATCAATGTGAGGACCCCCTGGATAAGGCAGGTTCAGTGTACGTGCTACTTTATCGTATGCTTCACCCGCTGCATCATCGCGTGTTTCACCAATGACTTCAAATGATCCATGTTCCTTCATATAAACAAGCTCCGTATGTCCGCCTGAGACGACAAGAGACAGGAGTGGAAACGCCATTTCCTTCACCAGGCGGTTCGCGTAAATATGTCCTGCAATATGGTGGACACCAATAAGCGGCAGGTTATGGGCAAAAGCGATTGCCTTTGCAGCATTTACGCCAATTAATAGAGCACCTACAAGGCCTGGACCTTTCGTCACAGCGATTGCATCCATATCTTTAAACGTCAGACCTGCCTGTTCAAGTGTTTCGTTCAGTACAGCGATAATTTGTTCTACATGATGGCGGGAAGCAATTTCAGGCACAACACCGCCAAACCGCTTATGGCTTTCAATCTGAGAAGAAACAACATTCGCCATAATTTCTGTGCCATTTTTTACAATGGCTGCCGCCGTTTCATCACAGCTCGTTTCAATTCCAAAAACATATGTGTTTTTTTCCATTATAAATTCACCCACATTACTAAAGCATCTTCCTGGTTGTCGGTATAATATTGCTTCCGGATTCCACCCGGCTGCAAACCGAATTGTTTATACAATGTCATTGCTGCGGTATTAGTGACGCGAACCTCAAGTGAAAGAACAGCTCCACCATACTCCCTTGCTTTTTGGATCAAAAAACCAAGCAGTTTTTTTCCATATCCTTTTCCACGGAATTGAGGCAAAATCGCGATATTGGTAATCTGCACTTGATCGTACACAACCCACATTCCGCAATAGCCGATAACAAGGCCTTCTTGTTCAATCGTATAATAATGAGCATAATCATTTAGTGCAATTTCTCTTTCAAAGGCTTCTTTTGGCCAAGGAAGGGAAAAGCTTGCCTGCTCTACTTCGAGCACAGCTGGAATATCTTCTATTACCATTGGGCGGATTACTGCATCACTCACGGCCTGCCGCCTTCTTTTCATTTGCTTCAATCCACTTAGCTTCTGCTTCAGCAAGACGCGCATAATTTGGTACAACCTCTGTCGGGTTACTTTCCACAGCCGCCCCGAGCGCTAAAAGAGCAGCCGGGCGGGTATAAGGAACGGCTCTGCCGGCAAATACAGCCTGCTCACCCATTTGTTCAGCAATTATTTTCTCATGAATTTTACTTTCCTGCCCTACAAATAAAACCGGCTCTTTTTGAAGAAGCAGCTCTGTGCACCATTCCGCCGCCGAAACATTCCGATCTTCCAAGACGGGCTGAACCGTGCCATTTGATAAGCGGTACAAGCCAGTGAAAATACGTCCACGCCGCGCATCAAAAACCGGGCAGACAAGTCCATCTACCACGGGAGCTGAAGCAGCCAGTGAAGCGAGACCAGAAACCGCAGCTAGTGGAATATTTAATGTCCAGGCCAGCGTTTTGGCGATCGTTACACCGATACGAACTCCTGTATACGAGCCCGGACCATTTGTTACAATAATCTTTTCCAGATCTTCCGGCTTTATGTCTGCTTCATTCATTAACGTTTGAATAGCCGGCATTACCCGGATAGAATGATTCTTTTTCACATTTGTTACCTGCTCTGCCAGAATGACGTCGCCATCTGCGAGGCCGATCGACAGCGTATAAGTAGAGGTATCAATCGCTAATGTTTTCAAATGTTTTCACCTTCTCAAGAATGCGGGCATATCGATCCCCATTCACTGTTAATTGTACTTTTCGTTGCCCTTCTACACCAGTGTGGAAGAGGTTGATTTGTATGTACTCTTCCGGAAGCTGGTCCGCAATTAAATGGGCCCATTCCACGACCGTAATGCCATTACCATAAAAGTATTCATCAAAGCCCAGATCTTCTGATTCTTCCCCTAGCCGGTAAACGTCCATATGGTAAAGAGGATAGGTGCCTTCGTATTCTTTAATGATGGTAAATGTTGGACTGTTTACATTTTTCGTAACACCTAATGCTTTTGCCAAATGTTGTGTAAATGTTGTTTTTCCTGCTCCTAAGTCGCCTTCAAGCAGCAAGACGTCGCCTGGACGAAGCATATCAGCCAGCGCACTGGCAAACGCGCTCATTTCTTCAAAATTGTTTAACTTCCATGCATAAGAAGATGTCATGTGTCAGCCTTCTTTCCTCGAAAAAAAACCTTAGGATAATGATGATCCTAAGGTTTCTGATTGTATCTTTATTATATCGAATAATTGCGTATTCTAAAAGAAAATGGCGGTCCGGACGGGACTCGAACCCGCGACCTCCTGCGTGACAGGCAGGCATTCTAACCAACTGAACTACCGGACCAACGATTGCGGGGGCAGGATTTGAACCTGCGACCTTCGGGTTATGAGCCCGACGAGCTACCGGGCTGCTCCACCCCGCGACGATAAAAAGAAAATATATAATTTTAATCCTTCACAGCCAGGCGGCGTCCTGCTCTCGCAGGGGGAAACCCCCAACTACCATCAGCGCTGAAGAGCTTAACGGCCGTGTTCGGGATGGGAACGGGTGTGACCTCTTCGCTATTGCCACCTGACTATGAAGTTTGAAAGAAGTGTTCTTTCAAAACTGGGTAGAAGCATAATTGTATGGGCAAAAACCTTTCGGTTACACGCCAAGTGTACATTGATTAAGTCCTCGATCGATTAGTATTCGTCAGCTCCATGCGTCGCCGCACTTCCACCTCGAACCTATCTACCT
>NZ_JAPSLE010000013.1:0-47445 GCF_031181085.1 Domibacillus sp.
CCGCCGCTGACTTGAACAGAGCAAGCTCTGTCAAGTCCGCTCGACTTGCATGTATTAGGCACGCCGCCAGCGTTCGTCCTGAGCCAGGATCAAACTCTCCAAAAAGTGTTTGACTTGCTCATTTGTTTCCATTAAAACACGGGGTGTTTTTAATGGAAGATAAAAATTTAAAACGTTGACGTTTTTATTGATTTTGTTCAGTTTTCAATGTTCAATGTGTCATTTGCGACTTTAATATCTTAACATTTCTCTTAAATGATGTCAATCACTTTTTTGAAATATTTTTTAAGTTTGTTGTTCTATGTTGCTGACAACGAATATAAATATACCACCGTGATTCATGCGACGCAAGCTTTTTTTTAAAATTTTTTTCAAAATAAAATCTCCGGTGTTTTCACCGGAGATTTGTTTATTAATCTTTATGTCTCATATGCGGGAATAGAAGAACGTCACGAATAGATGGAGCGTTCGTTAAAAGCATAACCAAACGGTCGATACCGATACCTAAACCGCCTGTTGGAGGCATACCGTATTCCAGCGCTTCGACGAAATCATCATCCATTTCATGCGCTTCATCATTTCCTTGCTCACGCTCTTTTAATTGCGCTTCAAACCGTTCACGCTGATCAATTGGATCATTGAGCTCTGTGAAGGCATTAGCGTGTTCACGACGAACGATAAACAGCTCAAAACGATCCGTGAAACGAGGATCTTCCGGATTCTTTTTCGCCAGTGGTGAAATCTCAACCGGATGTCCATAAATGAACGTAGGCTGAACAAGCTCTTCTTCTACTTTCTGCTCAAAGAACTCGTTGACAATATGTCCATATTGCATCGTTTCTTTGTAATCAATGCCGTGTTCTTTCGCAAGTGCCCGTGCTTCTTCATCGCTCATTTCTTTCCAGAAATCAACGCCTGTATATTCTTTTACTGCATCCACCATATGAAGACGGCGCCATTCTGGTTTTAATTCTACCGTATCTTCTCCATATTGAATCGTTGTCGTACCGAGCACTTCCTGCGCCACATGAGCAATTAAATTCTCAGTTAAGCTCATGATATCTTTATAATCTGCATATGCTTCATACAGCTCAATCATTGTAAATTCAGGATTGTGGCGTGTCGATACACCTTCGTTACGGAATACGCGGCCAATTTCATACACTTTTTCCATACCGCCTACGATTAGACGCTTTAAGTGCAGCTCAATCGCAATCCGCATATATAGTTCCATATCAAGTGCATTATGATGAGTGACGAACGGACGAGCTGCAGCTCCACCAGCGATCGCATGCATCATTGGTGTTTCCACTTCTAAATAGCCGTTGTTATCAAGATAGCGGCGCATTGACTGAATAATACGGCTGCGTGTGATAAATGTTTTTTGGCTTTCTTGATTAGTGATTAAGTCCAAGTAACGCTGACGGTAACGCTGTTCAACATCCTTCAGCCCATGGTGCTTGTCTGGAAGCGGACGAAGCGCTTTTGTTAAAAACACATATTCCGTTGCTTTAACAGACAGCTCACCTACGTTTGTTTTAAACACTTTCCCTCTCACGCCCACAATGTCGCCAAGGTCTGTTGAAGTAAACAAATCGTATTCTTCTTCACCTACTGCATCTTTTCGTACATAAATTTGAATTTGCCCAGTTAAGTCCTGTACGTGAGCGAATCCAGCTTTTCCTTTACCGCGTTTGGTCATAATACGGCCAGCAACGACTACTTCCGCTCCTTTTTCTTCAAGCTCTTCCTTCGAAAAAGATTCGAATTCAGCAGCAACGCTTTCCGCTGTGTGGCTCCGCTCAAAACGGCCACCAAACGGGTCTAAGCCTTTTTCCTGCAATGCCCGCATTTTCTCTCTTCTGACTAACAACTGGTCGTTTAATTCTTCACTCATTCCGTTCACTCCTAATTAAACCGCCTGATTGGACGCTTCTTTTTCTTCTACTTCATTTACAAATGTGGTTAATAATGTTGCAAGCTGGTCACGCGTTTCACACTTATTAACTTCTTTACGCACTGTACCGTTTCCACGAATTCCTTTTAAGTACCAAGCCGCATGCTTTCTCATTTCACGTACAGCTACATTTTCATTTTTCAAGCCGATCAGGCGATCTAAATGAAGCAGGCATACGTCAATTTTTTCGCGGGGTGTTGGTTCCCCAATCAGTTCACCTGTTTCAAGGTAATGAACTGTTTGATAAATCATCCACGGGTTTCCAAGCGCTGCCCGGCCGATCATAACGCCATCAACGCCTGTCTCTTCAAGCATACGTTTAGCATCCTGCGGTGTTTGAACATCGCCATTTCCGATCAGCGGAATATTAATGGCCTGTTTTACCTCTTTAATAATATCCCAGTTTGCATGGCCTTCATACATTTGCACACGCGTACGTCCATGAAGCGCAACAGCCTGGCCGCCGGCACGCTCTACTGCACGGGCATTTTCAACTGCATAAATATGATCTTCATCCCAGCCCATGCGCATTTTTACCGTAACCGGCTTGTCTACCGCATCTACGACTGCGGAAACCATTTCGTAAATTTTATTAGGGTCAAGCAGCCATTTAGCTCCAGCATCACATTTTGTGATTTTTGGAACCGGGCAGCCCATATTGATATCAATAATATCTGCGTTTGTATTTTTATCAACAAAGCTTGCCGCTTGAACGAGCGATTCTTTTTCGCCGCCAAAAATCTGCAGGCTAAGCGGGTTTTCACGCTCATCGATATAAAGCATATTCATTGTCTTTTGGTTTTGGAGAATAATGCCTTTGTCACTAACCATTTCAGCGCACACCATGCCGGCGCCAAATTCTTTGACTGTAAGACGGAAAGCAGAGTTACATACGCCAGCCATCGGCGCAAGCACTACCCGGTTTTGAATTTCAACCGGTCCGATATTGAACATGTATAATCACCTTTCTATTTTCACAAGCGGTAAAAGGCGTCTGCTGTTTTCCATAGCTTGACGCCTTCTTTCCCTTGCACACTTTTTACGTATTGCTCCAGCGGCAAGTTTGTAACTGGAAACGTTATTGCTGTATCTATTTCTGCCAGCGGAATGAGCACAAAAGCACGTTCTGTCATTCGCGGGTGAGGAATAATAAGACTATCTGATTTAATATTGTCGTGATTATACAGTAAAATGTCAAGGTCTATTGTACGGGGACCCCATCGAACGACCCGCTCACGACCTAGTTTATTTTCGACTTCCTGGCAGGCTGCAAGCAGTTCATCTGGTGTCATGGACGTTTTCAGCTTAATTACGATATTTAAAAAAGACGGCTGGTCCGTAAAGCCGACAGGATCTGTTTCATAAATAGAAGAGACTGCCAGCAGCCGCAGGCTTTTTTGGTTCTGCAGCTGACGAATAGCTTCCCTCAACTGGTCTTCTCTGTTTCCCATATTGGTGCCGAGTGATAAATAGGCTTCGTGGATCATTCTTCGCGCCCCCGTGTAATTTCAACAGCAACAAAGTCGTAATGACCTGGAATAGGAGGATCCGGCTTTATAATTTTCACCGTGCAGGACTCCACAGCTGAAAAATCTCCTAAAATGCTGGCAGCGATTCGCTCCGCCAATGTTTCAACAAGTTTGACCGGCTCGCCTTCAATGACTTTTTTACATGCATGGTAAACGTCTGCATAATTAACGGAATACTCCAGGTTATCGGTTTGACCTGCTTTCTTCAAAGAAATGTGCAGGGTTACATCAGCACCAAACCGCTGGCCAAGCCTGTTTTCCTCCGGAAATACACCATGGTAGCCCCAAAACTCCATTCCTGTAACATATATCTTATCCACGATCCGGCTCCTTTCCGATTAAAGCATCCATCATCTTCATCATTCTGGCAATTGGCTTAACGTCATGAACCCGCATAATGCGGCAGCCTTTTTGCGCTCCGAAGCAGCAGGTAGCGCCTGTTCCTTCCATCCGTTCTTCTACAGGCACATTCAGAACATAGTCGATTACCCGTTTACGCGAGGTGCCGAGCAAAACGGGATAACCAAGAGCAGCAATCTGATCAAGGTTTTGCATCATTTCAATGTTTTGCTCCATTGTTTTGGCAAACCCAATGCCCGGATCGACGATAATTTGGTCATCGGCTACTCCCGCTTTTTTGGCAACTGTAATACTTTCATCCAGGTCGTTTAAGCAGTCCTTCATAAAGCTGGTGTAATTCTTTTCTTCACGATTGTGCATTAAAATAATCGGCACCTGCTTTTGGGCCGCCACCGCGGCAATATCCGGCTCCTTTTTCGCTCCCCAAATGTCATTAATAATGGACGCACCTGCTTCTACTGCTTTTTCGGCTGTACGCGCTTTAAATGTATCTATAGAAATAGGGACGTCCACTTCCCGAGATACAGCTTCAATAACAGGGACCGTTCTGCTGATTTCTTCTTCAACAGAAACCGGTGTATAGCCCGGACGTGTGGATTCACCGCCGATATCGATGATGTGTGCACCGTCTGCAACCATTTGCACGGCACGTTGTACGGCTGCTTCCTTCTCGCTGTAACGGCCTCCATCCGAAAACGAATCGGGTGTAATATTTAAAATTCCCATTACGTGAATCGCTTCTTCAAAATTAAGAATGAACTTTCCTGCCTTCATTTTTGCACCGCTCCTTTTCCATTTCTTATTTTAACACGAAAAAAAGCCAGACTGCGTTTAGCAGTCTGGCCGAAGCTCGATTAATCGAATTGATAAAGCGGTGTGCTCAAGTAGCGCTCCCCGTTTGATGGAAGAATCGCCAATACTTTTTTGCCTTTGCCAAGCTTTTCAGCGACTTGAATCGCAGCTGCAATGGCGGCACCAGATGAAATCCCGCCAAGAATTCCTTCTTCGCGCGCAACACGGCGCGCTGTTTCAAATGCTGTGTCGTTATCAATTTGAATGACTTCATCATAAATTTCTGTATCAAGGATCGCTGGTACAAAGCCTGCACCGATTCCTTGAATTTTATGCGGACCTGGCTTTCCGCCTGAAAGAACCGGTGAATCTTTCGGCTCTACTGCAAAAACCTTGGCATTTTCCCATTTTTCTTTGATCACTTGTCCTGCTCCTGTAATGGTACCGCCTGTACCGATACCCGATACAAAGGCGTCAAGCTGATCAAACTGCTCTGTGATTTCTTTTCCTGTTGTTAAGCGGTGAACCTCAGGGTTTGCTTCGTTTTCAAATTGCTGAGGCAGGAAGTATCCGTGCTCTTCTGCAAGCTCTTTTGCTTTGCGGATCGCGCCGCCCATGCCTTCAGGACCTGGTGTAAGCACAAGCTCTGCACCGTAAGCGCGAAGAAGGTTGCGGCGCTCCATGCTCATTGTTTCAGGCATAACTAAAATCGCTTTATAGCCCTTTGCAGCTGCGATCATTGCAAGACCGATTCCTGTGTTTCCGCTTGTCGGTTCAATAAGTGTACCGCCCGGCTGCAGGCTGCCTTTTTTCTCAGCTGATTCGATCATCGCAAGCGCAATACGATCTTTTACACTGCTGCCCGGGTTCATATATTCAAGTTTTACGTAAACATCTGCACTGTTTTCGCCCACCACACTGTTTAGTTTTACAACAGGTGTTTGCCCAACTAAATCTGCTACTGAATTCGCCACACGTACCATGAATTTGTTACCTCCAGTTAAATGCCGAGTATTTTTATTGGTTATATAGAATTTACCAGCTTTTTAGCGAAAAGTCAATTACTTTAATTTAAGTTCGGGGCAGCTATAAAAAAACCTGCCTTTATAGGCAGGTTTTTTTTACTTTTACACTTCTTGCTTTAATTGCTCCAGCTCTTCTTCGGAGAATTGGTATTTCTCATTACAGAAATGGCATTGTGCTTCTGCTCCATGGTCTTCATTGATCATTTCCTGGATTTCCTCGCGTCCCAAACTGATGATTGCGTTTCCGAAGCGTTCTTTTGAACACTTGCAGTTAAACTGGACTGGCATCGTTTCTAAAAACTTAACGTTTTCTTCACCGAGGATATAAATCAAAATTTGCTCGGGCGTTAATCCACGTTCGATCAGTTTTGAGATCGGCTCCATCGTTGTGATACGCTCCTCTAAAATCGTAACCGTTGCATCATCTGTATTCGGCAGCAGCTGCACGATAAATCCGCCAGCAGCTAAAATTGTATTATCTGGATTCACAAGCACACCTACCCCCACAGAGGAAGGAACCTGTTCAGAAACAGCGAAATAGTACGTAAAATCTTCGCCCAATTCTCCAGAGACGATTGGCGTCTGGCCGCTGAAATTTTCACGCAGGCCCAAGTCTTTGACGACAGTCAGCATTCCTTCTGTGCCGACCGCCCGGCGCACATCCAGCTTCCCTTGTTCATTTAAATCAAAATGCGTTTGCGGGCGCGTAATATAGCCGCGTACATTGCCTTTCGCATCGCTGTCTACAAGAATAGGGCCAGCTTCACCATTCCCTTCAACTTTTAAGGTGATTTTTTCTTCACCTTTCATCATCGCACCCATCATGACGCCTGCTGTCATTGTACGTCCAAGCGCTGCAGAAGCAGTTGGCCATGAAGCATGTCTTCTTTGCGCTTCCCCGACCAATTTCGTTGTATCCACTGCATACGCACGAACCTGTCCATTAAAAGCCAATGCTTTTACTAAATAATCGCTCACAGTCCTCTTCCTCTCTTATTGGGTATTTCGCTTATAAATTAACCGAAGGCCCTTTAACGTTAAATCAGGATCCACTACATCAATCATGCTGCATTCCTTTGCAATCAGCCCAGCAAGACCGCCTGTGGCAATAACAGTAGGGTCCGCGTTATATTCCTTTTTAATTCGGCTGACAATTCCTTCAACCTGGCCTACATATCCGTATAAAATGCCGGCTTGCATAGCCGAAACCGTATTTTTCCCGACTACAGTTTCCGGACGGGCAATTTCAATACGCGGCAGCTTAGAAGCTCTTGTATAAAGGGCTTCTGTAGAAATGCCAATGCCCGGTGCAATCAAACCGCCCATATAATGGCTGCTTTCATCGATATAACAATAGGTCGTCGCTGTTCCAAAATCAACAATAATGATCGGCGTGCCATATTCATGGATGCCGGCCACTGCATTTACAATCCGGTCGGCTCCAACTTCACGTGGATTTTCATATTTAATATTCAAACCGGTCTTCACACCTGGTCCGACGACAAGCGGCTTTGTGTGGAAATACTTTTCACACATGCGCTCGAGTGCTGCCATAATTGGCGGAACAACAGAAGAAATAATCACGCCCTCAATTTGTTCAAACTGCAGGCCATCATGCTGAAACAGGCTTTTAATCATCATGCCGTATTCATCTTCGGTTTTATTCCGGTTCGTTTCAATGCGCCAGTGATGTTTTAACGTTTCCCCTTTGTATACACCGAGCACAGTATTGGTATTCCCTACATCCAGTACAAAAATCACCTTCACCACACCTGTCCGTCTAATTTTCGTGTTTTATCATAACATACACTTCCCGAAAAGAAGAGAAAAGACGCCTGAAAGAAATGCTTTTCAGGCGTCTTTATGATTATGCTTTCGGTCCACCATTGTTCGGTGGATTTTGAAGATCGTCGCGCACTTCTGGTTGATCAGCTGGCTCAGCCGGCAGACTAGTTGTTTCAGTTGCCGGTGTTTGCGCTGTTTGCGCTGTTTCACCCGCTTGGCCTGCATTGTCTTTCACGGTTTTGCTTTGGTTATCGCTGTAATTGCGATCCGGCAGCGTTCCGTGATCTGATAAATGCTTAATTTGTGCTGCATCAAGCGTTTCAACTTCTAAAAGTGTATTCGCAATAAGTTCGAGCTTATCACGGTTCTCTGTTAGAATTTGTTTCGCTCTCTCATAACACTCTTTAATGATCGTCTGGATTTCCGTATCAATCTCATAGGCAATCCGATCAGAATAATTTTGCTCACTGTTAAAGTCACGGCCAAGGAACACCTGTCCCTGTGACTGTCCGAACTGAAGCGGTCCAAGCTTGTCACTCATACCAAATTCCGTCACCATACGGCGGGCAATACCTGTCGCACGCTGGAAGTCGTTATGCGCTCCTGTTGACACTTCCCCGAAAATAATATCTTCGGCTACACGGCCGCCAAGAAGGCCCGTGATTTTATCCAAAAGTTCCGGTTTTGTCATAAAGTAGCGGTCTTCTCTTGGAAGCATTACGGCATAGCCGCCTGCCTGGCCACGAGGGACAATGGTTACTTTATGCACGATATCGGCATCATCAAGAACAAGTCCGATTACAGTATGACCAGCTTCGTGGAATGCCACGATTTTCCGTTCTTTCTTGGAAATCACACGGCTCTTTTTCGCCGGACCGGCAATTACACGATCCGTCGCTTCATCCACATCACTCATGTCAATTTTCTTTTTATCGGCACGGGCAGCCACAAGTGCTGCTTCGTTCAATAAGTTTTCAAGGTCCGCACCGGAGAATCCAGGCGTCCGCTGAGCAATCGCTTTTAAATCTACTGATTCGTGAAGAGGTTTGTTACGCGCATGTACACGCAGAACTGCTTCACGGCCGTTTACGTCTGGACGGTCAACCGTAATTTGACGGTCGAAACGGCCTGGACGAAGAAGGGCTGGATCCAAAATGTCTGCGCGGTTTGTTGCAGCAATCATAATGATTCCTTCGTTGGCACTGAAGCCATCCATTTCTACAAGCAACTGGTTCAGCGTTTGTTCGCGCTCATCGTGACCGCCGCCAAGACCAGCACCACGCTGACGTCCCACCGCATCAATCTCATCGATAAAGATGATACAAGGGGAATTCTTTTTCGCGTTTTCAAACAAATCACGAACACGGGAAGCCCCGACACCGACAAACATTTCAACGAAGTCGGAACCACTGATGGAGAAGAATGGTACGCCTGCTTCTCCGGCTACCGCTTTAGCAAGCAAAGTTTTACCGGTACCTGGAGGTCCAACTAATAGAACCCCTTTTGGAATACGGGCGCCAAGCTCAGAAAACTTACGCGGGTCTTTTAAAAATTCTACAACCTCGACAAGCTCCTGCTTTTCTTCATCTGCGCCGGCTACATCGTTAAACCGGACTTTTTTCTTTTCATCGTTGTAAAGACGAGCTTTACTTTTACCGAAGTTCATCACACGGCCGCCACCGCCGCCCTGCGCTTGGTTCAGTAAGAAGAAAAAGAAAATAAAAATGATAAGGAATGGGATGATGGTTGTGAAGAACTGCACCCATCCGCTTGTTTCTTTCGCTGGAAGAACTTCTGCCTGTGTGTTTTGAGACGCTTCGTTAATACGGTTTAAAGTAGAGTCATTGCCTGTTGCATACGCAACAAACATTTCATTGTCCTCTGCCCCTTTTAATTGGCCGCGTATTTCATAAACACCGCGCTCAGGCTGAATGGTAAATTTTTCAACGTCATCCTGCTCAAGATATGTCAGGAATTCATTGTATGTGACATTGTTTGTTGGCGCGTTGTTGTTATTGAAATAACTCACAACGCCGATAATAACAAGAAAAACCAATAGGTAAAATATGGTGTAGCGAAAAATTCTGTTCATCCCTTACCTCCTCCCGAGAAAAACTGACTATATGCAATGTTATCACACAAAAAGTTGGCCTTACAACTATTTGAACCTTCTTTTAGCCTATTCATCCGGCTCCCTTATTCCTCTTCGGCTGCCGTGTAAACAGATGGCTTTAAAACACCGATATACGGCAGGTTCCGGTAGCGTTCAGCGTAATCAAGACCGTAGCCGACAACGAATGCATCCGGTACCGTAAAGCCGATCATATCTGCTTTAATTTTCGCTTTTCGGCCGGTTGGTTTATCCAGAAGCGTGACAATCTTCACAGATTTTGCTTTCCGGTAATGAAACAGCTCCGCCAGATAGCTTAATGTTAATCCGCTGTCGATAATGTCTTCAATAATCAAGACATCACGGCCTTCTACGGAAGTGTTTAAATCTTTAACAATTTTCACTTCCCCAGACGATACGGTTGAAGATCCGTAGCTTGACACGTCCATAAAATCCATTTCAAGGTGCGTATCGACCCGCTTAACCAAATCAGACATAAACGGCATAGCGCCTTTTAACACACAAACGAAAAGTGGAAAGCGGTCGTTATACTCTTCAGTGAGCTGCGCTCCGAGCTCTTTCACTTTTTCTTGTATTTCTTCTTCCGAAATTAATATTTCTTCAATATCGTTACGTAGCAATAGATTTTCCTCCCAAAGTTGGTTCATTCCTTTTCATAAATCAACAGCAGCGGCCCCTCACCTTCATGAACTGACTTGCGGATTCCCGGTATCCAAAGAACCGTACCATCTGCATCCGTTACCACTGGAACGCGGTCACGAAAGGCAAGGGGAATCTTTTCATCGATTAAAAGCCGTGCAAGCTTTTTCGAACCACTCATTCCTTTTAACTGAATTCGATCTCCATCCTGCCGCATCCGAATCGAAAGCGGAAGAGGCGTGTTGGGCTTCAAACGAAAACACTCTGCTCCGTCCGGGCACTCACTGGCTTCCTCCAGCTTAAATGTGCCGGCATCCTGCCTGTACAGCCGATCTTCGGCAAATAACAAATCAGTTCTGTTATTCGGCCTGTCATCCGCTTCGTAAGCAAAGACACACTGTTCGTTTAGTTTGCGTACGGAAAGGCGTGATGGAAGGTTTAGTTTCCCTGATGGGGCAGTTGATTGAAGCAGTTGTAAAATATGGTGAATATGTAGGAAAGAAAACGCTGTTTTTCCATGATAAAGATAGTTTAATATTAGATGAATCGCCCTTCTTTGTAAAGGCAAAGGCACCTCGCGAAACGGTTCAATTTGCAGTGAAACCGATTCCTGTTTCCAGACCGCCATATTCTTTATTTTTTCCTTGGCCATCGCCTGTAAAAAAAGTTCGTCTTCCTGCTGATCTTGGGCAAAATAGCCAATGTGCACCGCAGCTTTTGGGTTTTCATTTTTTAAAAACGAAAGAAGCTGATGACGATATCGATTTCTCGTATACGTACTTTTTGCGTTGCTCGGATCTTCCCTATATGAAATAGAATGCTTCGCCGCGTAGGCGGCAATTTCCTCCTTTTCTACACATAACAAAGGACGGATTAGCATGCCGCTCGCAAAAAGCCGAACAGCCGGGATGCCAGAGTGTGTGTGGCCGCCCCGCGACAGCTGCATAAGCACCGTTTCCGCTTGATCATCTGCGTGATGGGCCGTCGCCAGTTTATTCGCCCCAAGCTTCTCCATTCCTTCTCGAAAAAGGGCATAACGCACTTCTCTGGCTGCGACTTGAATACCCATACCGCTTTCACTCGCTTTCCGTCCGGCATCTGCCTGGCGGCCAAAAAAAGAAATAGCATGCTTCTGGCAAAAAGATTCTACAAAACGGAAATCCTCATGCGATTCCTCCCCCCGAAGCATATGATCTACATGGATAGCACTCACCGTAATGCCAAGCCGGTTCCGCTGCTTATGCAAAACAGAAAGAAGTACCATTGAATCCACTCCGCCTGAAACGGCCACAGCTACATGATCTCCCTTTTTTATCATTTCTTTTTTCTCGATAAACCGCTTAATACTTTCTTCAAAAAAATGCACAGCTCCTGCGCCGCCTCTCTGCGTTTTCTTTTAGTGTAACAAAAACAGCATCAAGATGGCGGCCAAAGCGCCTGCCAGTACGAACCATTTTCCTGCCCAAAAGGTTTTTCTTTTTTGCCTTCCTGTTCTTGTCCTTGTTTTTGTTTTCGCAAAGCAGAGAAGCAAGTCTCTTTTCATAGCGGAGGCACTCTCGTATTTGCCTGCAAACGCATTGAATAAAACAGGCTCAATCAGCTGCAGGGCTGGAGACGATTGAACGATGCTTTTTAGATCGTCGATATGCCCGAGTGCCCTTTGTACAGCCTGGTTATGAAGGAGGGAAACCGTGAGCACTGCCGCTCCAAACAAGTCATACGCGGGTTCAGCTCTTCTTGTTCCGGCCTGCCATGCCGCCCGGTCATAAAGCACTGTGTACTCTTTGATAGACCGCCCAAACTTTGTCATGCCTCCTACATCAACAGCCCGAATCGCTTTTTGGCTGACAACAATGAAATTTTCCGGCTTCAAATCACCCATTACATGCCCCAGCCGATGAAGGGACTCCAAAAAGGTAAGAAGCCAGATTAATAAAATAATGGTCCATTCTTCTTTTTTGCCTTTTATAAATGTATGAAGCATCGGTCCATCAATGAACTCCATTAAAAAAAATGGATACACAGCACCCTCTTTTTCCAGATCGTCCGCTTCAATGAAAAAAGGGCCGGGAGATGCTCCCCTGACCCGCTCAAGTGCTGTTAAAGCATTTGTCTCAGACGCAACAGAAGCGGAATCTGCAAATTTGAGTGCAGCTCGTCCAGCCGACCCTCTTACAAGATAAACAATTCCATTCGCTCCGCGGCCAATTTCCCGCTCGACTCGCCATACATGCCCCGTCCATTTTCCCTTAATCTGTTCACCAGGGCTTGCTTCATATCGATTTTTCATCGTATTCGCTCATTTCCATAAAGGAAGACAGCGCCTGGCGAATAGCCGGTCCAGTCGGTGTGATACCTCCAGACAGAAGCTGCGGAAATGACTCTGCTAATTTACCGGCATCGTTGGTCCAGCCAATCCGCTCTTCTGCTGCACTATATTTCCCTGGAAATGTCCAAAGCGAAAAAGAAGATGGGCCGATACGCGACTGCATTGACATAGAAAGGTCATACAGCGCTTCTTTTACTGCCGGCAGCTTTAACTTCATACTGGCACTCATATCTGTCAGAACGAGCAGCTCAAGCGCCGCTTCTTCGCTAATGTCCTCCACCTTTTCGGCAATCTCGCTTCTTGTAGCCGGTGGCAGAGACTCAACGTTCGCTTCTTTGTTTAAAATACCGCGCAGTTCTTCGTTAATAATGCTGTAAATAGTGCCTGTCATCGCCTGCCTTGTCACATTTACCACGGTCTCCGACAGGGCCGATGCCTGCACAATCCGGCTTTCTCCTCCTCCTGCTTTGGCGATCGCTTCAATCTCAGCAAGTCCTGGATCCGTTCCGTTTCTATCGACAATCCCAATCACATTGACGGTAATACCACGCCGCCGGGCAAAAGCGGCCATCATCGCTGGATCTTCCCCTGTATTCGAACAGCCGTCCGTCAGTAAAAGCAATTGCTTCATCGTGCCCATCTTCATGATTACGCCCGCCTTTCACTCGTTTTCTTCATATTCGACTGAAAAGGGAAATTTTATACAGCCCGGCGTCTTCCAGACCGTTTTTTTGTTTTTGCAGACGGCTCAATGTCATAAATAGGAATAGCCGCCCATTCCGGTACATTGTGTTCAACACGTGCTACACAAAGCGTCATATCATCCCGGATTTCATTGGACTGCGCCCGCATTACTTCATCCATTAATAAATCAGCAAACGCCTGTGGATCATTGGTTTCAATAGATTTGATTTTTCTCTTCATCCATACGTCGGCGTTTTCGATAAATTCAGGTCCTTCAAACACACCATCACTCATCGTAATCAGTAAATCTCCTGACTTCAGTTGTTCATGGACCGTCTCCACTTCAAGCTGCTGTAAAATACCGATCGGCACATTGCCGGCTTCTACTTTGATGACCTGGCTGCCCCGTTTAATAAAGCTTGGTGAGGAACCGACTTTCAAGAAGACCGTGCGGGCATCCTGCAAATCAATAATCGCCAAATCAAGCGTTGAAAACACCTCATCATTCGTCCGAAGAGAAAGAATGGAATTAATCGACTTTACAGCTACTGTTTCTTCAATACCTGACTGAAGAATTTGCTTCAGCAGGCTGATCGTTGCGCTGCTCTCGTCATGGGCCCGTCCTCCATTTCCCATTCCATCGCTGATCGCCAGAGCAAATTTTCCTGTCCCGATTTCAATAGCAGAAAAGGAGTCCCCTGAAATTAAGCCGCCGCCTTTTGCTGCATGAGCAAGGCCTGTTACAACGCGAAAAGCTTTAGCCGAACGAAACACGCTCCGAACACCAGAGCCATCCTGCTGCTCGTCCACCACAATGATATATTCGTTCAGCAGGTCAGAAAGAATGGGTGCGATGATTTTCTCGCTCTCTCCGTGCACTTTTGAATGAGGAAGTGTCATCTCAATATCGATCGCACCTTTTTGAACACTAAAAACACTGATATCCGTGATTTCCATTCCAAATGATTCAATGGCTGTTGTGATTTTTTCTTCCTGAGAAATATGTGTTTCTTCTTCCCGTTTCATTTCAGCGGCAAAATCCTGCATCACTTTTGAAACGCCTTCAAGCTGATCAGCGACAATTGTCCGGCTCTCTCTCATTTGCTGCTTCAGCTTTTTGTTTGCCCGGTAATAGGTCAGCTGCGAGCGAATCTCTGCTTCAACCCTGGCTGGACGGAAGCAGTATTGCTCCAGCTCTTTTGCTAAATGAGGAGAAAGCGCGTCAGCCCCTTGGTCGGCGTCTTCCAATATATCTTTCATCAGCTTGTACGTTTCATCAAACTGATAGGCCCAGCACTGCTCTTTCTTAAAGCAGGTCTGACACGTTTTCTCTGTGATTCCGCTTAGGAACAGGTCCACTTCCCGTTCAGCGGTTTCATGAAAATGGCCCGACTGAGAAAAGCTTTTTGAAAGCGCATCAAATAAATCCGAGAACTGTTCCATCCGATTGGCTGTCACATCCCGTACTTTCCGCAGGTAGCGCTGCTGCTCAATCGAATGTTCGGTTGTGCCTGGTATTAATTTTGACAGGTGGTCTGTCCAGGCTTTTGGCGTTAAGCATAATAGGACAGCCGCAATGGCTGATTCGTATAAGGCATCCATATTGGTCAGGCTGCCTTCTCCATAAAAACCAGCAAGGACAGTAGCTGTCATCAAGCCCGCAATCGCACCGCCCCTCCTCCACTCTTTAAACAGCCCCCCGAGCAGACCCGCAAAAGCCAGGATGCTCATTTCATGAAAATCATTTACGCCCGAAAGGCTTAAGACCAGTCCGCTGACTACACCCGCTGCCGATCCAAATGCGGCACCAGATAAGAAAGAAACCACTGTAACTAAATAGCGGGCAGCAATATGATCGGCTTCCAGCCCCCCAACCACCCAGCCGGCCATACCGGTCGCGGCAGAAGCGAAAACAATTAACAAGCTGATCCATTCTTCCGTTTTCAATGTCCGAATTCGTCCGGAAAGGGATAAAAACGGCATACACTGCATAAAGATAAGCGACAGCACAAACGCAAGTGAGGCCTCTACAGCGGCCAGCACCAGATCATATGCAGGCACGAACTGGGATCCGTTTATAATATAAGAAAAAACACTTTTCACAGCGAGTGTTGTAAAAAAAACAAAGAATGGAACAGGCGCTATTTCTCCCTTATGAAGGGATCGAAACACCCGATGAACGATCAGAAAGCAAAATAATAAAGTGAAAGCCACTGATGCTTGAATAGGCGAAATCGTAAGTGCTCCGGCTAGTATAGCTAAAAATACCCGAGGGGCGACTTCTTTCTTCAACATAAAGACGGCCGCAAAAAAGGCAAGCGCGAATGGCGACAGCTGCGAAAGCAGCAGTGCCCGTCCAAACAAAAAGCCGGCCGGCACTAAAATCCATCCACGATCCAGCAAAACAAAGGCCGTTTTTCCTGCAAACCCTTTTCCCCATCCATGGCCTAGAACCGCTTCTCCTGTCATTCCCAGCTCCGCTCTTTGCACAATACCACTCCCTTTTAATCGTTATCGAGAAGTATAAAAGATTGATTGTCAAAACTTTGTCAAACGAAGGAAATAGGCAAGAAAAATCGTTCGACAAAATTAGAATGAAAAAATTTCGGAAATATTATTGACTTTTTTCCGCCCCGCCATTATTATAGATTTTGTGCTGTTACAGACAACCACAACTTGGCGGTGTAGCTCAGCTGGCTAGAGCGTACGGTTCATACCCGTGAGGTCGGGGGTTCGATCCCCTCCGCCGCTATAAAAGAAGAGCTGAAACGATTGTCCAGCTCCAACAGACGTAAGATTTCACTGCTTACAACTTGAGGAGCTGGCCGTTAAAGCCAGACACACTTTATTTCTATAACGGCCCCTTGGTCAAGCGGTTAAGACACCGCCCTTTCACGGCGGTAACACGGGTTCGAATCCCGTAGGGGTCATACAGCAAAAAGATCGGCATGCAAAAGCTTGCCGGTCTTTTTTTGCTTTTTTTCGGATATTTAAAGAGGATACTATGTCCCTTTTTCTTTACCATCTTTTAAAAGGTGATAGCCAATGCCCGGCTGTTCACCCAGCATAATCGCCGGTCCGTTAAAAGGAAAACCTTTTACGCGGCTTTCCTCAAGCCACAGCGGCGCATCCAGATCGATTTTTTTAATATTTGGATGGGCAGCGGCCAAGTGAGCAGCAGCCATCACGCTAATACTGCTTTCCATCATGCTTCCGATCATACAGGGAACTCCGCCTGCCTGTGCAATGTCTGCGATTTGCAAAGCTCTTACAATACCTCCTGTTTTCATCAGCTTAATATTCAGCCAATCTACCGCTTTTCTTTGCACGAGCTCCATTGCCTGCTCAGGCGAAAAAACACTTTCATCTGCCATAATCGGCGTTTCAACACGGTCTGTTACATATTTTAAAGCCTCCAAATCTCCTGCTGCTACGGGCTGCTCAACCACTGCAATATTCAGTCCCTCATGCTGCCATCGATGAATGATGCGCACTGCTTCTTTTTTTGTCCAGCCTTGATTGGCATCCACGCGGATTTCAATGGCTTCTCCAACGGCTTCACGAATAGCCGTAATCCTTTTAAGATCTTCGTCTGCATTCAGCCCGGCTTTTACTTTCAATGCAGTAAACCCGTCTTGAACAGCATCGACTGCATCCTTCACCATCATGCTGGTTTGATTGATACTGATGGTCAGATCGTTTTGAAGGACGTTGGTTTTACCGCCAAACACTTGATAAAGCGGTATGTTCATTCCTTTAGCATAAGCATCAAACAAAGCGATTTCTACAGCTGCTTTGGCACTCGTGTTTCCTACACAGGATTGCTGAACCGCTTGCGAGAGCGCCCTGATATCATTCACTTCTTTGCCTATCAGGAGGGGAGAGATGATCGTTTGAACAGCCGCTTCCATACTTTGAATTGAGTCTCCCGTAATCACCATCGTTGGTGCAGCAGACCCAATGCCTTCTGTCCCATCCTCCAGCAAAAGGCGAACCACTATAAACTCAATGGAGGTAGCCGTTCTTAATGCCGTAATAAACGGTTTTATTAATGCCGCAGAACGACGCTCAACGTATAAATGTTGAATAAGCAAAACGCAATCCCTCTTTTCCCCAATAAAAAATAAAAAAGCCCCGAATTATAGTATTCGGGACTTTAAAAATAAGTGCTTATGCTTAGTACACATTTATTGAGATCGACAGGGAGCAAGCGTTATCCGCGTCTTCCGCCTCTTCCGCCTCGGCGTGAGTCTGTTTGACGCTTCAACGTTGAAATGCGTTCTTCGCTATCTTTCAAGAAACGGGCCATTTTCGATTCAAAGTTCTCGACAGGCGGCTGGCCGCCGCGCGGTCCTTTTTGACGGAAATCACCCTGGCGCTGTGGACGCGGACGATATTGCGTTTGCGGTGGCGGGTTATCTTTTGCTTTACGAATCGATAAGCCGATCTTACCGTCTTTCTCCACATTCAAAACTTTTACTTCCACTTCATCGCCAACAGTTAGATGGTCGTTGATGTCCTTGACGTAATTATCCGCCACTTCACTAATATGAACAAGACCCGTCGAACCTTCCGGCAATTGTACGAATGCGCCAAATTTTGTAATGCCGGTTACTTTACCCTGTAACTTGCTGCCCACTTCGATTGACATAAAAAAATTGTTCCTCCTTAAAATTGTTCGAACTTTACTTATTATTATAGTACGTAAAAAAAGCGTGTCAACATGACATGCTTTCTTTACTATTCTGTATCTTTGGCTTTTTCTTCATCTTCCGGAATATTAAAGAGAATTTCTCCATCTTCTGAATAAAAATATTCTTTCCTGGCAAGCTTCGCAATATACTCATCATCCTGCAGCCGGACTAGCTCTTCCTCCGACTCTTTTTGCTGCTGCTTTAGTTCAGCCAGTGACTGTTTTGCTTTTGCTAGCTCTTCCTTCTTCTCATTTAGATTGCCCATTTGTGAAAACAAAGCAGATGACACCGTACCTAAAATGATCAATGCCACTACACCAAAAGCTGCCAGTCTGCGCATTAGTTTCTGTTTGTGCTTCATCTTAAACATTGATTTTCTTTCTTCACTTAGGACAAAGGCGTTTTTTAAGGAAGCTACTTTTTCTTTATTGAATCCGCGCATCAATGTTCCTCCGCTTTTATTTTTTCGGACGGTGTATAGCCGTCCATGGCCGCACGATCACTACCTTTACCAACCATGATAATAGAAACTTACTCATTCTGGCAAGAGAAAGGATACATTTTACGGCAAAAAGAAGCGGAGCAACAAGAAAGATACGGATGATTCCTGAAATCATTCGATACAAAAAACGAATCGAGAAAAAAAGACCATCTACGAGCGGGAGAAAAATCCGTCGCAGGAATGTGCCATACATCAGGCAGCCGGCCGTCCAAAAAAGGAAAAAAGACGGCCGAACAATACCATCATTTACTTTGTACAGGGAAGTGAACAGCAAGATCGCATACAAAATCCAAAACAATACATCTGTTACAAATACCAGACCGGTTTTTTTGGGACGAATACGGCGGTAGCATTCAAGCAGCAGCCCAAAACAAATGCCCATGCTGACCATCGTGAGAGCTGTATCAAATTGTACGTGAATATTCATGTCGACCGTCTAAAAAATGATTTGCCCATACCGCCTTCCACATACATAAAAGCAGTAATGCGCCCTTCAATGGCTGCTGATTTATTCACTGTGTCAAAATATTTCATTTTTAAACCAGTGCCGCGGATCTTCAGCTTTCCCATAATGGTCTCAAGCACAAATTCTGTGCTGTCAAATCGCTCCACCTGAATGACGCCTGTCATCTCAATCATTTTACGCCCGTCCATTTTTACGGTATGGCCTTGTTTCATATCCATTGCATCCATCCCCTTTATGGACATCCTATGCACAGCAAGGGGCTTTCATGAAAAAAACACCCGCCTGAAACGGGTGCTTTTTCTTATTCGCCAATGTGTTCTTCTTTTAATACGGTGTACATGCCGGCTGCTTCTTCTTTTTTCGTTGTATCGAGCAGCTTTTCGATTTTTACAGTCATGACACGGCGGCCGAGCCGAACTGTCAGCTCATCTCCCACTCTTACGTTGGAACTTGCTTTTCCTTCCGTGCCATTAATGAGAATACGCCCCTGGTCAGCTACTTCTTTTGCCAGTGTGCGCCGTTTAATAATGCGGGATACTTTTAAAAATTTATCAAGTCTCATGCTCGTTCCTCTCCTTTGGCCAAATCCCAAAATTCATCTAATTCTTTTAAGGTAAAATCAGAAAATGGACGTCCGCTTTCTTTCACCCTGTCTTCCACAAACCCGAAGCGGCGCCGGAATTTACGGTTAACTGCTTGAAGGGCTTCTTCCGGATGAATATCCCAAAACCGCGCTGCGTTGATCAACGTGAATAAAACATCGCCAAATTCTTCCCGAAGACGGTCTGGCTGACCTGTTTTGGTTTCTGCTAAAAATTCAGCCCATTCTTCTTTTACTTTTTCAATGACGCCTTCTGCGTCCGGCCAGTCAAAGCCTGTTTTCGCCGCTTTTTTCTGAAGATCATATGCTTCCATCAATGCCGGCTGCCCTTTTGGAATGCCGGCCAGGATTCGTTCTTCTTTGTTCCCTTTTTCAGCGGCTTTGATTTCCTGCCAGTTTACTTTGACTTCTTCAGCTGTTTCAGCTGTTGCATCACCAAACACGTGAGGGTGCCGGCGAATCATTTTGGCAGATGTGGATGCAATCACGTCTTCAATCGTAAACATGCCTTCGTCTTCCCCGATTTGTGCATGAAGAAGTACTTGAAGCAGAACATCACCGAGCTCAGCTGCCATTTCTTCATCATCTTCGTTGTCGATTGCCTCAAACAATTCATATGTTTCCTCAAGCAGGTACTTTTTCAGCGAGGCGTGTGTCTGTTTGATATCCCAAGGGCATCCGCCTTCTGGGTCCCGGAGGCGCGCAATAATCCCGCGCAGGACAGAAAATTCCCGGTACGTATCTTCTTCTCTTTGGACAGGCGGTACATAAACGCTCGTCAGGTTATTTAATTCCATACCGTGATCCAGCTCGTAAAGCGGCACCTTGCGCACCGTTTCCTGCTCGCTTCCCGCCGCTGTCACGACCGTTACTTCATGCTCATCCGGATACTTCTCCATCAGTGTCAGCTTCACATCAGAGGCAACAAAAGCGTCGTATACCTGGGCAATAATCAAGTGGCCGGCAATTCGGATGTCGTCACGGTTTAGAGCCGTCCCATCGAGCAGCTGAAAGCCATCTGCTGGATCGATTCCAACGCTTGTAAATAAAGCATCGAGAAAGCTCTGTCCTCCCCCAATCACGACCTCTGCTTCACCTTTCTGCTTTCGTTCTAATAAAAGCTGCACCGTTCTTTCCGCGGCCATTGGGTGACCCGGAACTGCATAAAGGACGGGTCCCTGCTCTGCTTTTTGAAGCAGTGCTGCTACGATTTCCTCGTATACTTCTTCAAACCGGCCGTGCTTTTCATAAATGGCATCAAAGCTTTGAAAGCGGACGCCTTCTTTCTCTAACGCTGCTACAGCCGGGTGCTCCTTCGTTCGCAGCCAAACGACCTCTGCTTCTTTAAGAAGCCGGTAAACGCCAAGCGGCATCTGGTTCAAATCCGCCGCGCCAAGACCGACAATCGTAATTTGGTTCGTCACTGTCTATCACTTCCTTCTTATCCGCATTCCTGCTCGTTTGATCCATTTTTCGCCGAACGGCAGGATACGCAAATCGTCATCATTCCATATTCTCCATTTTACCATGAAAACCAAAAACAAACAGGCGCCGAGCAGTGCTCCGCTTACAGCCGCCACGCCACTCCAGAGTCTTCCTGATTCGGGCGTAACCATGCCATGTACAAAAAGAAAAACAAGACCTGCCATTAAAGAAGCCGCTGCTGTGGTTTTCCACATAAACACGAAAGGTAAAAACGGCTCACGCTTTCTTTTCCACATGATGATTAAAAAGCAAACACCGGCTAAAAGAGAGCCTGCTGTCGCAAGGGCTGCACCGTAAAGGCCACAGAGCGGAATCAACAGCGCATTGCCCCCCCACTTCACAACAACAGTTAACACCGTTCCAGCGGCCGGCACCCAGTCATTTCCCTTCCCTTGAAAAACGGCGTTCATCGTTGCCATGATCGAATAAAAAAAGATCGATAAACCGAAAACGGCCAGAAAGCCTGATCCATCAGCCGTTTTAAACAGCATTACATTAAGAGGAACCATAACAGCCGCTAAGCCAGTTGAAGCAGCCAGCCCCAGCGCAAAACTCACCCGAAGTGCCAGCTGGCTGAAAGTAGCCTCCGCTTGTTTGTTTTGCTCCTTACGCGCTCTTGAAATAAGCGGCACAATCGTAAGAGAAATAGAAACGGCTGCGGTTACACCGAGCTGAAGCATAGGCTGGCCGCGGTCAAAAATACCTTTCCACGCTTTAGCGCTTGTTTCTATCATGTCAGCAGCAAGAAGACCGCTGTATACTTGAAACGAGTCGGCCAGCTGAAGCAAAACGAGCGTTAGGGCAGACACACAAACAGCCGTCCCATGTAGTGCTACTTGAACAGCCGTCCGGCGGTCAAGCAAAAATAAAATCGCCTGCTGTCCCTTTCTGCTGTGTTTCCACAATACAACGGCAGAAGCGGCCATTCCTAAAAGCGATGCAAAAACGGCACCAAGACCCGCATCATAAAGCGACCTGCCCGAAAACACAATAAAAAAAGAAAAGAACAAAATTCCTGCAACCCGTACCGACTGTTCAATCATTTGAGAAGAAGCGGTCGGCACCATGTTCCCCGCTCCCTGGAATGCACCCCGCTGAACCGCAATATACGGAACAACTAAAAAAAACAGGGCGCTGCACTGGATAAGCGGCTTCAACGCTTCATCTGCCATCGCTTGGGCGATCCAGCCGGCACCCAAAAAAAGCAGCAAAAAAGCAGCGAAGCCCATCGCCCCAATCGTTATAAAGGCCGTATGGACGATGACCCTCTCTCTTCGTTCATCCGTACTTGATGTCAGCCGGGATAGTACCACTGGAAATCCAGATACTGCAAGCCCCGCTGCAATCCCATAAAATGGATAAACCTGCTGGTAAATATAAAAGCCGGTGTCTCCAACAATATTTTGAAAAGGAACCCGGTACACCGCGCTTAATACTTTCACAAACAATGCGGCGGCTGTTAATAAAAAAGCCCCTTTTAAAAATGATTTTTCCCAATTCACGCAACCACCTCAGTGACTACTTTACTGATTTTTTTCTGCTTTGAAAAGAAAAACCCGGCCTCCCAAGGCGGGAGTCCGGGTTAATGTTCCATTTGTTTCCCAAAAAAAGAAGCTGCGACAAAAGCGGCTTTTTGTTCCGCTTCACCTGCCGTGCGGTCTTCTGAAAACAGGGCAACTGCTCCGATTGTATCACCAGCCGCAATAATCGGCGTAATAAAATACGATTGAGCTTCTACCGTGCGGCCATCCGCGAATTCTACGCTGCGCTGCTCACTGCTCTCAGCTGAGCGTCTTTCCTGAATAACCGATTCGACTACCGGGCCGATTTTTCGTTCTACGAAGTCTTTCTTTTTAACACCGGCAGCCGAAATGACTGTATCACGGTCACAGATCAGCACTGAATAGTTTAAACTGTCATGCAGTGCTTCTGCATACTCCTGGGAAAAGTCACCGAGTTCGGTAAAAGGTGAATATTTTTTCAAAATCACTTCGCCGTCACGATCCACAAATATTTCAAGCGGGTCTCCTTCGCGAATACGAAGGGTACGGCGGATTTCTTTCGGAATGACCACACGGCCAAGATCATCAATGCGTCGAACAATACCTGTAGCTTTCATCATCGAATGCCTCTCTTTCACCATCAAAATATCGAAACCATTTCTTGGCGTTATTATCTTTCAAGAGGAAACATTCTATACATGAAATTACATTTGTTTTTTTGCGCCTTCAAGTTCTTTTATCAATTCAAATACAGCTGCAAACCAGCCTTGCTCCGGTGCTTTTCTTTGGTCAATCGTGATCTTTAGCCGCTGTTCTTCCATGCCGATTCCACACATATTGCCAAATTTGTTGCAAACCGCAAATACTTTGGACCCATCTATTTCTCTTGTACCTTCTTCGCTCATTAACAAAGTAATAACGTCCTTCGACTGCTTCATCGACTCCAGCTTTGTCCGGGCTGCGTAAATTTTCATTTCTGCTACCCGGAACAAGTCCGCCACTTCCTGTGGATAGTCGCCAAAGCGGTCTGTCATTTCTTCTTTTAGCTCGTCAATTTCCTCAAATGAATCTGCTGAGCGGAACCGTTTGTACATATCAATTTTCTGAGCGCTGTCCGTAATATACGCATCCGGAATGTACGCATCAATCGTAACATCCACTTCAAAGGCCGGCGCTTTTTCTTCCTTGTCGCCGCCTTGTTTTTGTTCAATTGCTTCTTTCAGCATTTGTGAATATAAATCGAAGCCGACTGAATCAATGAATCCGTGCTGCTGGGAGCCGAGCAGATTTCCTGCTCCACGGATTGATAAGTCGCGCATCGCAATTTTAAATCCGGAACCGAGTTCGGTAAATTCTTTAATTGCCTGCAGGCGCTTTTCCGCCGGTTCAGACAGCACTTTGTCTTTCCGGTACATAAAGTAAGAATATGCCACCCGGTTTGAACGGCCGACGCGTCCACGGATTTGGTAGAGCTGTGACAGCCCCATCCGATCCGCATCGTGCACGATCAGCGTATTCACATTTGGAATATCAACGCCGGTTTCAATAATGGTCGTTGTAACCAGCACATCAGATTCCCCTTCTAAAAAGCTAAGAATCACTGCCTCAAGTTCTGTTTCTGTCATTTGACCATGAGCATACGCAACCTTGGCATCCGGCACAAGCATCGAAATTTCCTCAGCTCGCCGCTCGATATCTTCCACCCGGTTATATAAATAGAATACCTGCCCGTCGCGGGCAATTTCCCGCTCGACTGCTTCACGGACAAGACCAAGGTTATGTTCCACTACATACGTTTGCACAGGAAAACGGTTTTCCGGCGGTGTTTCAATAACGGACAAATCCCGTACACCAAGCATCGACATATGAAGAGTCCGTGGAATAGGTGTTGCCGTCAGCGTCAGCACATCCACGTTCGTTTTTAGCTGTTTGATTTTTTCTTTATGGGTGACCCCGAAGCGCTGCTCTTCATCGACAATTAAAAGGCCTAAATCCTGATATTGCACATCTTTAGACAGGAGACGGTGTGTACCGATGACAATATCAACGGTGCCGGCCTTGACGCCTTTTAATGTTTCCGTTTGCTGCTTGCGCGTACGGAAACGGCTGAGCAGGCCGACATTCACTGGAAATTCCTGAAGTCTTTCTTTCAGCGTTTCGTAGTGCTGCTGGGCAAGAATTGTCGTAGGAACGAGGATCGCGACCTGCTTGCCGTCCGCGGTTGCTTTAAACGCTGCACGAATGGCCACTTCTGTTTTGCCGTAGCCAACGTCGCCGCAAAGCAGGCGATCCATCGGCTGCTCCCGCTCCATGTCCCGTTTAATTTCCTGAATCGAACGCAGCTGATCTTCTGTTTCTTCATAAGGAAAGGCGGCTTCAAATTCCCGCTGCATATCTCCGTCCGGTGAAAAAGCGTAACCACGCGCCGCTTCCCTTTCGGCATACAGCTTGATTAAATCATCAGCGATATCTTGTACAGACGATTCAACTTTTCGCTTCACCCGTTTCCAGTCACTGCCGCCAAGCTTGTAAATTTTCGGCTCTTTTCCTTCCGAGCCTACATATTTTTGAACAAGCTCAATTTGATCGACCGGTACAAACAGTTCATCTGTGCCCTGATATTTGATTTTTAAATAATCTTTATGAATCCCATTAATTTGCAGTGTCTCAATTCCGAGATACTTACCGATTCCGTGGTTTACGTGAACGACGTAGTCCCCGGCCTTCAGCTCGGAATAGCTCTTGATTCGCTCTGCATTCGAAAGCTTCTGGCGCCGCTTGCTTTTTGGCGCTTTCTTGTTGAAGAGCTCCTGCTCAGTCACAACGGCAATTTTCAGCAATGGAAACTCAAAGCCGGCCGTCAGGGTACCTGGACCCGTTTGAACAACTCCTTCGATCACTTCATTTTGATCTTTGAGCATCGTAATTTCCATGCCGTAGTCATTTAGGGTCGTTTTGATTTTCTCGACCCGCTCGGCTGTTTCACCTAAGAACAGTACTGTCGTTCCAGACTTTTTCCACCGCTCCATTTCACCTTCGAGCACATTCATCTGCCCGTGAAAACTCTGCATAGGACGGGCAGAAAAGTTCACGATGTTTTCCGGCTTTCCGCCTGCCGTCTGACGCATAAACAGCGACAAATAAACGGACGGCTGCACGGTCGCCTGCATCGCTTCCTGAAGCGTGTGAGCAAGCGTTAAACCGTGAACGGCTCTGCCTTCTTCAATAAGAGCGGTATACCATTCTGCTTCTTCTTTCTCAAGTGATTCGCTAATTTCTTTGATCCTGCTCATTTCATCCCAAAAAACAAGTCCGCCCTCTGACAAATACGAGGTTACGACCGACGTTTGATCGTAAAGAAGCGATGTGTACTTACCCAATTCATCAATCCGAATGCCCTGCTTCAGCTTTTCAATATCTCCTCCTACATAAGAAGACAGCTGCTGCTTTACTTCTGCACTGCCGATTTTTTGAATGGTCGCATCCAGCGCTTCCTGCAGACGGCCGGCAAGCGCAGCCAGGTCTTCTGTTGAAGCAGGCATTTCCGCTGCCGGGCCTACTAAGATAGAGGTCATATTTTCAATGGAACGCTGTGTATCGGGCGCAAATGTCCGAATAGAATCAATCTCTGTATCAAACAGCTCAATCCGAACCGGATGCTCGGAGGTCAGCGGATACAGGTCGACAATACCGCCGCGGATGCTGAATTCTCCTGGTGCATATACCATATCAGCCCGCTCATAGCCCATTTCCACCAGCTCATGCTTCAAGCTCTCCAGCTCGACTTCTTCTCCCGTTGTAAATGTTTTTTGAAGTCGCTTCCATATTTCTTTGGAAGGGAGTAATTTTTTCAGTCCCGCTACAGGAACAATGTAAATCCCTGTCCCCTTCAGCGCAAGGTGATTCAGCATTTCGATACGCTGTGCGCGCAGCTCTGGGCTGGCTACGCTGATTTCCGCTGCAATCAGCTCGTTAGCCGCATATAAATACACTTCATCTTCCGACACAAACTGTACCATATCATCATACAGCTTTTGAGCCTGCAGCATATTATAGGTGACGATCATAACCGGCTTTTGAAGCTTTCGGTGGGCTGCAGCAGCAAAAACAGCTCGCAATGAGCCGGACAGGCCTGCAGCCAGCTGTTCTTTCATTCCTGCTTCCATTCCATCGATAATCGATTTTGCCTCGTCATTTTTTAAAAATAAATCAAGTAAATGGTTCATCCCTGCTGTTCCCCCTTTTCCAAAACAGAAAAACGCTTTGGGGCATACACCCAAAGCTTTTTATGCTGATTCTTATTGGTTAAATTCGTTCATAACTTCAATAAATGAATGATCTATTGCATACAAGCACGCATCTGCGCTTTTTTGAACGGCTTCATTCATCGCGATTTGTTCCTCGCTGCTGAATTTGCCCAGCACATAGTCAACGGTTTTAATTGGTCCGTCCGGCCGGCCAATGCCTACCCGCACCCGTTTAAATTGATCGGTGCCTAAATGAGCAATCGTTGATTTGATGCCATTATGACCGCCCGCACTGCCTCTTTGGCGCAGCCTTATTTTTCCCTGCGGCAAGTCAAGATCATCGTACACGACGATCACATCATCTGTTTCAATATTATAATAACGCATCACTTCGCCAATGCTTTCACCCGACAAATTCATGTAAGTGAGCGGCTTTAGCAAAATGACTTTTTCTAATCCTTTACGGGCAACGCCATACAGCCCTTTATGCTTTGCTTCAGTTAATTCTGCGCCGAGCTGCTTTGCTAGTTCATCAATCACATCGAAACCGATATTATGCCGCGTCCCAGCATACTTCGCACCTGGATTGCCAAGGCCTACGATTAATTTCATTCTTCTTGCACCTCAATTTTCACAGTTATTCTTAGTATACATGACTGCATGCAAAAAAAACAGGCAGATCGCTCCGCCTGTTTTTGTTTGTCCGAAAAATTACGCCTCTTTTGTTTCCTCTTCAGCAGGTACGTCTGTTTCTTCTGCTTCTGCAGCTTCATCCGCACCTTCTTCTGTTCCTTCTTCAATTTTTTGTGGAGGAAGAACGGAAACGATCGTTTCTTCATCTTCGTTTTCGATGACGAAGGCGTATTTATCGCGAATATCGCCAACTGAGATCGAATCGCCGATTGAAAGTTCTGATACGTCCACTGTTACGCTCTCAGGGAATTCGGATACTTTTGCTGTCACGTTTAATTCGAACAATGGCTGCTGAATGACGCCGCCTTCTTTCGCTCCAGCCGCTTCCCCTTCAAGGTCAACACGTACTTGTGATGTAATTTCAGAAGAACGGTCAACTGCGAGAAAATCTGCATGGACGATAAATCCTTTGATCGGATCCTGCTGATATTCCTGCAGAATTACGTCATGCTGGCTTCCATCTACTTGTAATGAAATCAATCCGTTTCTTCCCACTTCACGGATCGTTTTAATAAATTCAGCTTCCTCTACAGAAACCGGTTTTGATTCTACTCCTTTTCCGTATACAACAGCGGGAAAAGAACCGGATGTACGAATCTCCGTTAGTGCTGCTCTTGTAAATCCTTCACGTTTTTTGGCTTGTAATGTAGTCATAAACTCCTTCACCCTCCTGTTTATAAATCGAACGCTTTTATCTGTACATCACTGTTTATTCCCTAAATCGCTGACTTATAAACATGGCGGCAAAAAAAGAAAGCCGGCGCTTTAAAATAGCACCGGCCTTCGAGCAGTTATTAATCAAATAATGTGCTGACAGATTGTTCTTCATGAACGCGGATAATTGCTTCACCAAGAAGCGGCGCCACGGATAATTCAACAACCTTGTCTGTTTTCTTTTCAGAAGCAAGTGCAATGGAGTTTGTCACAACAAGCTCTTTAATATTTGAGTTCTCAATACGTTCCATTGCCGGACCTGAAAGCACTGGATGTGTACAGCATGCATACACTTCTTTCGCTCCGCTTTCTGAAATAGCGTTTGCTGCAAGTGTAATCGTACCTGCTGTATCAATAATATCATCAATTAAAATCGCAATTTTTCCTTCGACGTTTCCGACAATGTTCATCACTTCAGCAACGTTCGGGCGAGGACGGCGTTTGTCAATAATGGCAATTGGTGCTTTTAGACGGTCCGCCAGCTTGCGCGCACGTGTTACACCGCCGTGATCTGGCGATACAATGACCACTTCGTCTTTGTTGAATTCTTTTTTCTTAAAATAATCACCTAAAATCGGCACACCCATTAAGTGATCGATTGGTACATCGAAGAAGCCTTGAATTTGAGGCGCATGAAGATCCAATGTGATTAAACGGGTTGTTCCTGCTGTCTCAAGAAGATTTGCCACAAGCTTGGCTGTAATCGGCTCACGGGCACGTGCTTTACGATCCTGGCGTGCATAGCCGTAGTACGGAAGTACAACATTGATTGTTTTGGCAGACGCTCTTTTTAATGCATCAATCATAATGAGCAATTCCATCAAATGTTCATTGACCGGGCCGCTTGTTGATTGAACGATATAAACGTCGCAGCCGCGAATGCTTTCTTCAATGTTAATTTGTACTTCACCATCACTGAAACGGGTAACGGAACATTTTCCAAGTTCAACTCCGATAAATTCTGCAATCTCCTGAGCAAGTGCCGGATTTGAATTTAACGAAAAGATTTTCAAGTTTGGATCTAAATACTGATTGCTCATGATGACCTCCACAGTCCTGATTTACTCATTATTTTGGAAATATTTTTGAAACGTAATTTTCTTTATTCACTTGACGGGCCCGTGCAATTGCCATCGCTTCTTCTGGTACTTCACTTGTGATCGTAGATCCAGCTGCTACATAAGCGCCTTTTCTTACTGTAACTGGCGCAATTAAATTCGAATTGCAGCCAATGAACACACCATCTTCAATCGTTGTTAAAAATTTGTTTTTCCCATCGTAGTTTACCGTAATGGTTCCGCAGCCAATGTTTACATCACTGCCAACATTCGCATCGCCAATATAACTTAAATGAGAAGCTTTGCTTCCTTCGCCAAACGATGCTTTCTTTATTTCGACGAAGTTTCCAATTTTTACGTGATCAGCAAGTGCCGAGCTTGGACGGATATGTGCGAATGGCCCAATCGCTACATCTGAACCAATTTGGCTTTCAAAAGCCGCTGACTGACGAATAATAGTCCGGTCCCCCACTTGGCACGCTGCTATTTCGCTGTTTGGTCCAATAACGCAATCTTCCCCGATAGACGTATCGCCGGAAAGAACCGTGCCAGGATGAATTACCGTATCTGAGCCAATTACAACATCCGGCCCGATATAAGTATTCTGCGGATCAATGAGTGTCACACCTGCACGCATATGCTTTTCATTGATACGTGCACGCATAATTCGCTCTGCTTCGCTAAGGGCTACACGATCATTTACACCTAGTGTTTCATCAAAGCTTTCAGTTTGATACGCTGAAATCGTTTCGCCTGCTTCTTTTAAGATTTCAATCACGTCTGGTAAGTAGTATTCACCTTGTACGTTATCATTTGATACATTTTTCAACGCATGAAACAGCGATTCGTTATCAAAGCAGTACGTACCTGTATTAATTTCTTTTACCGCCCGTTCTTCTGCCGATGCATCTTTATGTTCCACAATCCGGCTGACAGAACCATCTGCACCGCGAATAATACGGCCATATCCATCCGGCTTTTCAGCGTGAGCCGTTAAAACCGTGGCTTTTGCACCTGTTTCTTCATGATGCTTCACGAGCGCTTCCATTGTCGACGTTTGAATAAGCGGTGTATCTCCACATACAACAAGCGTGCAGCCTTTTTTGTCCCCTAAAATCGATTCCGCCTGGATCACAGCATGTGCTGTTCCAAGCTGTTCTGCCTGTAGTGCGTACGCAGAACGTTCGCCCAGCTGCGCTTTTACCATCTCAGCCCCGTGGCCTACAATGGTTACAATCTGCTCTGTATGTAAATCTGAAATTTGATCGATAACATGTTCTACCATTGGCTTTCCACAGACTGGATGCAGTACTTTGTACAACTTCGATTTCATGCGAGTTCCCTGTCCTGCAGCCAGAATGACAGCGTAAATATTCGTCATAAAAGGCCTCCTCACCTAATTATCCACTATTGAATATATCTTAAATAGCAGCTGATTTCAATGCTAGACCGAAATTGACACATTTTTCACAACGCAAAAAAAGAGCCTATCGGATTCCCTAGGCTCTTGTGGAAAAAGGCGGAGACCGCCTCGCAGATAAAACATATTGTATTTATGCTTCTTCAAGCACAACCAGTTCTTCCTGCTCTAATTTGCAGATACGGTGGTATTCACCAAGAACGGTATCTTGAATTTTTCCGCGGGTTCCGGAATTGATGGGGTGCGCAATATCGCGGAATTCTCCCTCCGGCGTTCGTTTACTTGGCATAGCCACAAACAGGCCGTTGTTGCCATCAATCACCCGAATGTCATGAATAACAAACTCCCCGTCAAATGTGATTGATGCGATCGCTCTCATTCTTCCATCCGTTTGAACACGTCGTAATCTTATATCTGTTATTTCCACGCATATTCACCCCCTTTTCCCATATTTAAAAAAGCTTAAACTACTTATTCCATAATCGTTGCAATATTCCCTCTTTTTTCTTGAAAAAAAATAAAATAGAAAAACCGGCACGAGGCCGGTTTATGCTCTTACAAGTGCAATTACTTCAATTTCTACTTTCACGTCTTTCGGAAGACGAGCGACTTCTACGCACGAACGGGCTGGTTTATGCGCCGAGAAATATTCACCATATACTTCATTGAATGGAACGAACTCGTTCATATCCGATAAGAAAACAGTCGCTTTCACAACCGTTTCAAGAGAAGCGCCTGCTTCTTCCAGAACAGCTTTTAAATTGGCAACCACTTGGTGTGTCTGTTCTTCAATCGTTCCTTCCACAAGTGTTCCTTCAGCTGTTAAAGGGATTTGGCCAGAGCTGTAAAACAAGTTGTTAACCACAACGCCTTGTACGTACGGACCGATAGCAGCCGGTGCTTTTTTTGTGTTTACAATGTTCATTCTGATTCCCCCTGTAAAAATTCAGTATTTTTTTCAAAATAGTTGCCTTCTACTATAGAGATCGCTGCGCTTTTTTCATCTACATCCTTCAGCTTCACGAGTGAAATATAATCCTCAATCAAGCAATCCGGATATTCTGCTTCCACTAAAACGGCAATACCCGCGACAGATGCGTTAAACTCAGCCAGCAGGCTGATCATCCCATTGATGGTGCCGCCGCCTTTCATAAAGTCGTCGACCAAAAGCACTTTTGATCCTTCTTTTAAACTGCGCTTAGAAAGCACCATCGCCTGAATACGTTTTGTAGAGCCAGAGACATAATTGATGCTGACCGTCGGCCCTTCCGTTACTTTACTGTCACGGCGCACGACAACAACCGGCACATTTAAATGGGCCGCAATGGCATGTGCAATCGGGATCCCTTTTGTAGCGACCGTCATGACCGCATCAATTTTTTTGTCTGCATAAGCGGAAGCAAGAAGCTTGCCGATCTTATTCATCACAGCAGGATTTCCAAGCAGATCCATAATGTACAGATAGCCGCCTGGCAGAAGGCGGTCCGGGTTTTCAATTTGCCGGCACAAATCGGTAATAAATTCCTTTGCGCTTTCCTTATCAACACGGGCATAGAATTTTACACCGCCTGCTGCTCCCGGAACCGTTTGCAGTGTACCGATACCGCGCTTTTCAAACGTTTCTTTAATAATGGCCAAGTCTTCACTGATCGAAGACTTGGCAGAACCAAACCGATTGGCAAAAAGAGTCAGTGACACAAGCTGGTGCGGATGTTCGAGCAAATAATATGTCATATCAATAATACGTTCACTTCGACGAAACTTCATCGTTCTATTTAAACCTCCTGGGGAGTAAAACCGAATATTTTAATTACAATATATCTTAATATACGGTTTTAATCAACCAGGTCGGTATCCCCAAGCATACGCACTGCGTATACCTGGTCACAAAATCCACGCAGGCAATTATACACGCGATGCATGCGGGAATCATGACGGATCAAGCCAAACACCGTCGGACCGCTGCCGCTCATCAGTACAGCATCCGCTCCGAAACGAATCATCTGCTCTTTAATCAGAGCGACTTCGGGATGAGCATGAAGGGTGACAGATTCCAGAACGTTACCCATATTCCGGCACATTTTCTCATAATTACTTTCTTTGATGGCTTCGATCATCGCCCGTGTGTCCGGCCGCATCATGCGGTCCAATTTTAAATTCTTATACACTTCACCGGTTGAAACGCCAATCGTCGGCTTGGCTAAAACAACCCAGCAGTTGGGCGGAGCCGGCAGATGTTCAATTTTTTCACCGCGCCCTGTCGCAAGCGCTGTGCCTCCATAGACGCAAAAGGAAACATCCGAACCGATCTCTGCTCCAATCTCCGCAAGCTCATCGAGTGACAGGCCAAGGTCCCACAGCTGGTTCAACCCCTTGAGTGCCGCTGCCGCATCACTGCTGCCGCCTGCCAGCCCTGCGGCAACCGGAATGATTTTGTCGATTTGAATAGATACACCTTTTTTAATGCCGTATCGATCCTTTAACAGCCTGGCTGCCTGATAAGCGAGATTTCGGCTGTCATCCGGCACAAACCGATTGTGGGAAATGATTCGGATTTCATTTTTATTTAAGCTTTCCAGCTCAAGCCGGTCTGCTAAATCAACTGTCGTCATAATCATTTCTACTTCGTGGTAACCGTCCGGCCGTTTATGCAGCACATCGAGCGTTAAATTAATTTTCGCCGGCGCTTTAATCATTAATTTCATTTCAATCCACCTACTTTGCGTTATACACAATAAATTATTGTCTTATTTTATCACAAAAGAAAAAGAGCAGGCTCAAAAGATTCGAATTGAATCTTTTGAGCCTGCTCTCTGATGTGCTGTTTTACGAGAAGCACGTCATTTATACTGCGCTGCCTGCCGCTGTATCTTCAAATGTTAGTTCCACTGTCTCAGTGAGTATATCCGCGTAACTGTAAGAAACGCGTTCAAATGAATTCTCGTCCTGATCAAGTTCTACAACAAAAACAGCAGGATACGTCTCCGTTAAAATACCAGAACGCTCAACGGTCTTCCGACGTCCACCATTTGCTTTTAGCAATAATCTTTTACCCAAATGACAATCAAGCGTTTTTTTAATGTCAGCTAATGTTTTCGGCATCTGCATCCACCTCACTATGTTTAGTGTAGCACAAACTTTCGTTTTAGTCAAATAAACAAAATATTTTATCAGCGTGTCCATCTAATGTCAATATTTTTTATTCGGCAAATAACGATTTTTTTCGCTAACGCTAGTATTTCCCAACCTCTTAAAAAAAACCGCTCTTTTTGAAAGAGCGGTTTTTTATTGACTTATTCCTTTGTCTGCTAATGCCTTAGCCAATGCAGCAAATTCAGCCAGTGACAGTGTTTCACCGCGCCTCGATGGCTCAATGCCTGCTTCCTCAAGCGCTTCGGTAATCGCTTCTTTTTTTTCTTTCCCTTCCGGAAGACCATTGACAAGATTGTTTAAAATCGTTTTCCGGCGCTGGGCAAACGATGTCCGCGTGACAAGGAAAAAGAAGTCTTCGTCTTCTACAGAGACGGCCGGCTTACTGCGCACATCAAGTTTAATAATGGCAGAATCCACATTTGGAGGCGGCATAAACACTGTTTTTGGGACAATAAACGCAATGGAGGCTTCTGTATAATATTGGACAGCAATCGAAAGCGATCCATATTCTTTTGAAGACGGCCGGGCCGAAATACGGTCGCCTACTTCTTTTTGCAGCATCACCACAAATCCGTTTACCGGTATTTTATCTTCAAGCAGCTTCATAATAATCGGTGTTGTCACGTAATAAGGAAGGTTCGCGACAACCATTAAGCGGTCAAATCCGGCAAACTCCCGCTCTACTACTCCTTTTACATCTGCTTTTAACACATCTTCATTAATAACTGTGACATTATCGTACGGTGCTAGCGTTTCATCCAAAATAGGCAGCAGGCGCTGGTCAATTTCAAATGCGACCACTTTTCCGGCAGAACGGGCTAAATGCTCTGTGAGGGCCCCGATTCCCGGTCCAATTTCAATTACACCGGTTTCTTTTGTCAGCTCGGCTGTTTCTGTGATTCGCTGTAATATGTTTGGGTCAATCAAGAAATTTTGACCGAGGCTTTTCTTAAATGAAAAACCATGACGGGCCAGAATGTCCTTTGTCCGCGAGGGTGTTGCGATATCCTTCATGATTGCTCCTCCTCCAGCACTTCCGCTAATGCTTTAGCGAAATGCTCGCCTGTGATCTGAAACATCATCAGCCGTTTGTGCAGCTGTTTTCCGTTTACGTAGCCGATTTTAAGTTTTTGTCCAATAGCTTCACGGCGTGATTTTGCCGTTGGACCACCAATAAGGCCGGCTGTGACCAGATCTTCTCTCGTTATTTCTTCCACTGCTTCTTCGTCTGTATACTGCGCATGACGAAGCGCTCTGCGAATTGATTCAACCGACGCATGCTCAATCCCTACACCGCGCCCGTACTTTTCAATGGCTTCATTTTTAGGCAGAAAAGCGTGACGGCAGCCCGGTACCTTTTCATCGATTAAACTGCGAATGCGCTGTCCGGGATAATCCGGGTCTGTTAAAATAATAACACCACGTGTTTCCTGGGCATGCCGAATTTGCTCGATCACACTGTCATCCACAGCCGATCCGCGCGTTTCAATCGTATCGGCATCTACCGCCAGTTTAATTTTAACGGTATCGTCTTTTCCTTCCACTACAATAATTTCTTTTATTTTCATTTTTCCTCCATGATGACAAAAAGCTGTAAATCGTTTTTTTGCTGCCGCCCTTTTATCACTATATCCTTTACATCGAAACGCATCATCCCATTCTTCCATTTAGTCCATGCTACCCGAACATGTAAAAAAGCGGAGGCTGTGTGAGCCCCCTGCTTATTTAAGGTGAAACAATGTATTGGCGTTTTGAGTGGTTGCAGCTGCTACTTCCTCGTACGTAATTCCCTTTAGTGCAGCGATCTCCTGGGCTACGAGCTTGACGTAAGCAGGTTCATTTCGTTTTCCACGGTAAGGGTGCGGCGCTAAGTACGGACAGTCCGTTTCAATAAGCAGCTTCTCAAGCGGCACGGCTTCGGCTACTTCTTTCGGCTTTTTTGCATTTTTAAACGTAACCGGACCGCCAAGAGAAATGTAAAAATTCATTTTAACACATTCAAGGGCTGTCTCCGCACTGCCGCTGAAACAATGCATAATGCCGCCCACTTCTTCCGCGCCTTCTTCTTTTAAGATATCAACAATGTCCTGTGTTGCTTCCCGGTTATGAATGACAATTGGCAGCTTCACTCGTTTTGCCAGAGCGATCTGGCGGCGAAACGCATCCTTCTGTATGTCTTTCGGTGACTTATCCCAATGATAATCGAGACCCATTTCTCCTATCGCGACAACTTTTGGATGAGCTGCCAGCTCTTCAATCCAAGCCAGGTCTTCATCGGTCATATCGATCGCATCAACCGGATGCCAGCCCACTGCAGCATAAAGAAAATCATACTTTTCAATAAGCTCCATAGCCCGCTCGATCGTCAGCCTGTCAAACCCGACAACAACCATTCGATAAACGCCCGCTTCCTGAGCGCGCCCGATTACTTCTTCTATATCTCCTTGAAACTGATCTGCATTTAAATGAACGTGTGTATCAAACAGCATGTTATCACCCGTCTTTTGTTTCACGTGAAACAATTATTTGATTTTTGCGCCATTTGGCAAGTTTTCCGGCACCTCGGCCAGGGTTAAAATGCCATCTTTTGATCCGGCCAAAATCATTCCCTGTGACAGTTCTCCGCGCAGTTTTACCGGCTTTAAGTTAGCGACAACGACAACCTTTCGGCCAACAAGCTCCTCCGGTTTATAGTATTGGGCGATTCCGGAAACAACCTGGCGTTTTTCAAAACCGAGATCCAGCTGCAATTTTAACAGTTTATCTGCTTTTTTAACAGGAGAAGCCTCAATGACTGTTGCAGCCCGAAGATCCACTTTCATAAAATCATCGATGCTGATTTCATCATCAACAGGAGCATAGTCTTCCTCCGCTGGTTTTTCTTCCTCAACAGGAGCAGGCCCTTGCATTTTTTCTTTGATAAAGTTCACTTCTTCTTCTATATCAAGGCGAGGAAAAATCGGCTCTCCTTTTTTCACTACTTTAACGCCGGCTTGAATGGCTCCAAATGTTTGAAGACTTTCCCACTCTCGAAGGCTTTCATCGGCTAATCCCAGCTGTTCGAAAATCTTTTCCGGTGTTCCGGTTAAAAATGGCGTTAACAGAACAGCAGCACGGCGCAGTGATTCAGCTAAGTGATACATTACTGTACCGAGTTCACCTTTTTTCTCTTCTTTCGCCAGTACCCACGGCTGTGTTTCATCAATATATTTGTTTGTCCGGCTGATAAGCTGCCAGAGGGATGTCAGCGCAACGGAGAACTCCATGTTTTCCATCGCTTCTTCATACTCGCGGACCGTTTTTTCGTTTGCATCCATAAGCGCTTTTTCAAACTCACCTTCTGAGCCGCTGTATGCCGGGATCTCTCCGCCAAAGTATTTGTTGATCATCGCTACAGTCCGGTTCAGCAGATTGCCCAGGTCATTGGCAAGGTCGTAATTGATCCGCTCAACAAACCCTTCTGGTGTAAATACGCCATCAGAGCCAAATGGCACTTCGCGCAGTAAATAGTAACGAAGCGCATCCAGGCCATAACGGTCGATAAGCGTAACAGGATCCACAACATTGCCTTTTGATTTAGACATTTTGCCGTCTTTCATCAGCAGCCAGCCGTGAGCAAAGACTTTCTTTGGCAGCGGCAGGTCAAGCGCCATAAGCATAATTGGCCAATAAATAGTATGGAAGCGGACAATTTCTTTTCCGACTAAATGGACATCAGCCGGCCAGTACTGTTTGTATTTCGTATCGTTTTCTGTTCCATAGCCAAGTGCGGTAATATAATTTGAAAGGGCGTCAATCCATACATATACAACATGCTTCGGATTACCTGGTACTTTTATGCCCCAGTCAAACGTTGTCCGGGATACCGCCAAATCTTCAAGACCTGGTTTGATGAAGTTATTGATCATTTCATTTTTGCGTGATTCCGGCTGAATAAACGTCGGGTTTTCCTCGTAATATTTCAGCAAACGGTCCGCATATTTACTCATCCTGAAAAAGTAAGACTCTTCTCGTACTTTTTGAACCGGGTGGCCGCTGTCCGGGCTTTTCCCGCCGATGACTTCTCCCTGATCATTCAGTTCTTTGTCAACAAGCTGTGTTTCTGTATAAAAAGTTTCATCTGGAACAGAATACCACCCTTCATATTCGCCAAGGTAAATATCTCCCTGATCAAGCAGGTGCTGAAAGATCTTTTCGACCACTTTTTTGTGACGTTCTTCTGTCGTACGGATAAAATCATCGTTTGAGATATGCATCGTTTTCCAAAGCTTTTGAATGCCGGATACAATTTCATCGACATACTCCTGCGGTGTAACGCCTTTTTCATCTGCTTTTTCCTGGATTTTTTGACCGTGTTCGTCTGTTCCCGTTAAATACATAACATCGAATCCACGCAGACGCTTGTAGCGCGCCATGGCATCTCCTGCTACTGTTGTATACGCATGCCCGATATGCAAATTGCCGCTCGGGTAGTAAATAGGTGTTGTTAAATAAAACGTTTTTTTATGTTCACTCACTCGAAAATCCTCCTTAAAAAGCGTCTACTTATATGGCGTAAGCTTTTTTAGTCACTTCTTTTATTGTCCCCTATATAAGAATAAATGTAAATATGAACCCCTTTTTTTCTGTTGATTTATTTGTCGAATATTCTTCCTTATTCGACACTCTTCGACAAATTCAGAAAATATTTTTCCAGCTCTTTTACAGAGTATTGTTTAAAACGTTGATATACTAACGTTTTCTCTTCTTACAGTTAATTGAAAAATTACATTTTATTGTTGACGTCTATGGGAACTCTTGGTACAATTACGTCAAGCAGTAATTTTTTGTCGAATATTGACGAATTAAATTTATATGAAGCTATTTAAAATAAATGTATCCATTTGGGAGGAGTTTTAACATGAAATCAACAGGAATTGTACGTAAAGTTGACGAACTCGGTCGAGTTGTTATTCCAATTGAATTGCGCCGCACATTGGGCATCGCTGAAAAAGATGCACTTGAAATTTACGTGGATGACGATAAAATTATCCTTAAAAAGTACAAGCCAAGCATGACTTGCCAGGTAACAGGCGAAGTATCTGATGATAACATCAAGCTTGCTGACGGCAAATTGATCCTTAGCCATGAAGGCGCTGAAATTCTTATGAAAGAAATTCAGGAAGCATTCAAAAGCGGTAAGTAATCTGCTGTTATCGCAAAAACAAACACCCGGACTTCACATTAGATAAAAAATCTAATGAAAAAGTCCGGGTGTTTTTTGTATCCGGGTATTTTTATAAGCCATTTCCCCACGCATATGACCGGCAGAAACACGGGATCCCTTATGCCGCCATGGTGTATCGTCAAAAATATATGATTTTTACCTCTTCCGCACAATAAATGTATCTCCAAGAAGTTCCCAGTTTTGGGGAAATGGATAACCAAGCACCCAATAACTGAGTCCTCTAAGGTTATACGTGTTGACCAGGTCGAATTTTGCTTTTGCACTGCGTGCGTCTTCAAACCAAACCTCATGAGACCGTCCATTATTGTCTGCGTAACGGTAATAAGGTGACTGACTCACCTGATCATATTTTATCTCTGCTCCATATCGAATCGCACGCCTGATGGCTTCCTGCATATCGAATGTTTCCGCTTCCTGTCCTTCTCTGTGAGGCAAAAGCCAATCCCGGGCGTAGATTTGAAAACCAAGCAGGATTTTATTTCTTGGAATAACCGTTACCGCATAATCGAGAACACGCTTCATTTGGTTAATAGGTGAAATAGCCTGCGGAGGCCCTTTACGATATCCCCACTCATATGTCATCAACACAACAAAATCAAGAATGCGCCCGTGTGCCGGGTAATCCTGCGCTTCAACTAACAATCCCCTCTGTTCACCGCTCGTTTTTGGAGCGAGAGAAGAAGAAACAAAATAACCGTCAGCATGCAGTCGTTCTACCGCTCTTTCAAGAAATCGGTTATAAAACTGGCGATCCTCCGGTGCTACGTTTTCAAAGTCGATATTCACACCGCTGTATCCCTTTTCTCTCATCATCTCTATTACATTCGTTAACAGTGTTTCAACTAAAGTCGGGCTTGAAAGGATCGTGTGGGCAAGTTCGGTCCCTGCTTCCGTACTTGAAAAATTTGTAATAGCCATCATAGGAACAACGCCATTTGAGCGGGCAGCTTCTATAGCAGGAGTATCATCAATTGGTTCGAGACCGCCGTCTTCCTGCATCCTATACGCAACCGGACTAATATACGTTAAATCATAAGCGACTTCACGTACTTCTCTGGCTCCTGTCTGCCCAAATGCATATGTAAAAGCATTTACATCAATGACGGGCTTTGTTTGGGCTGGAATTCTTAAAACCTGGCCGATATAAAGACGTGACGGTGCTGTTAATCGATTGACCTGAACGATTGATTGAACGGTTGTTCCATAGCGGCTGGCGATAACAGAAAGACTCTCCTCGGCCATCACGGTATGATAAATCACTGGAATCGTAAGTATTTGTCCTGGATAAATAGCAGAAGGATTGTTGATTCGGTTTAGCTGCAGTATTTCTTGAACTGTTACGCCGTATGTAATCCCAATGTTTCCAAGCGTATCCCCAGGCTGAACAAGGTGCTGAAAATAAGGTTCGGGAATCACCAGTGCCTGGCCAATCACCAGCCGATCCGGCTGTTCAAGATCATTAGCCCGAACGATAAGGGCAGGATCTATTCGATATTGCCGGGCAATACGCCAGAGTAAATCTCCGCTTTTCACTATATGGATTCTCATCTTTACAGCCCCGCCTTCCAACACAATGTCCATTCATCTTATTACCTGAAGCCTCTCAATATGCTTATAGGGACTGGATCGAACGCATTGTATAGGGTGTTAAACAAAATAAAAAAAACTGGCGCCTATTGCATTTGGCAGCCAGCTTACGTTTTGAATGAATAAAGAGACTTTATGTATGATAGGCAGTGTACACATCCCGCTTCGGCAGGCCACGCTCTTTTGCCACCTGCTTTACCGCTTCTTTTGGCGTCATTTTCTGCTCTGTTACATACTGTTCAACATGCGCTTCAATGGACAAGTCACTCCACCATGCTGTTTTTTCCAAAGGGTCTGATGCCTCTGGATTTCCTTCTATGATGAGACAAAACTCTCCCATTATTTTGGACTCCTCAGCCCATACACGTGCCTCACTGATCGTGCCGCGCAAAAATTCTTCAAACTTTTTCGTCAGCTCCCGGCATAAAACGATCTGCCGTTCCGCTCCTAAAAACTCTCCCATCAGCGTCAGCGTTTCTTTTAAACGGTGAGGGGATTCATATAAGATAAATGTTTCGCGACAAGCGGACAGTTTCTCAAGCTCTTTCTTTTTTTCTTTTTTTCCTCGATTCAAAAAACCATAAAAATAAAAAGGCTGCGGCGCAATACCTGATGCAATCAGGGCCGTTATGGCAGCATTTGCTCCTGGGAGCGGCACCACATTCACCTCGTTTTGGAGGGCCAGCAGCACAAGCTCATGTCCTGGATCTGAAATACAAGGTGTACCGGCATCACTCACAAGCGCAACGGTTTCACCGGATTGCACGCGTTCAATAAGTTTGCGGCCGGCTGCTTCACTGCTGTGTTCATGGTAGCTGACAACAGGTGTCGCGATCTCGAAATAATTGCACAGCTTTTTCGTATTGCGGGTATCTTCTGCTGCAATAACATCGGCTTCCTTCAAGATACGCAGAGCCCGTATTGTCATGTCTTCTAAATTGCCAATAGGAACCGGAACAAGGTAAAGAAGCCCTTCTTCACGGTCAAAACTTTTCTGTGATTTCATCCTTTGCACCTCTTTTCCGCAAATAATTCATTTTTTGGGGACGCGATAGCTGCTTAAACGCATATTCTGCCCGCATCGCTTCTTGTTTTGTTTCAAACGATTCACTGTGAATAAGGATAACAGGCCGGCGGGCTCGCGTATACTTTGCACCTTTTCCTGAATTATGAACGCTTATCCGCCTGTTTAGATCATTTGTATATCCTGCATACAGAGAATCATCTTTGCATTTAACGACGTAAAAATGGTGGCTCGTCTCCATATAGAAGAGTCCTCACTTCATCTGTATATTCGCCTTTATCATCATACACAAAAAGCGGCGGCAAAATCTTTAAGTCCGGTGCTCCATCTTTTATCCCTTCCACAAGAACGGTGTTGGCTTCTTTGTTTCCTGCTTTCGGGTATACAAAGCGAATCCGCTTCGGCTCAAGCCGGTATGTTCTCATCAGCGTGACAATATCAAGCAGACGGCCGGGCCGGTGAACAAAAGCGGCTTTTCCTCCCTGCTTTAAAAGCTGGGAAGCCGATACGATACAATCTTCGAGTGTGCACATAATTTCATGACGGGCAATGGCAAAATGCTCATTTGCATTCATTTCATTTTGAGACGGCGTTAAAAAATAAGGCGGGTTACACGTCACCAGCGTGTACTTTTCTTTTCCGAGCTGCTGTGGTGATTGCTTCAAATCACCGTGCACCATCCCGATTTGCTCATCCAAGCCATTATACGCTACGCTGCGGACCGCCATATCGTACAGGCGCTCCTGTATTTCCACACCGATGATCGGCACCTTTGTTCTGGCTGACATTAAAAGCGGCACAACACCATTGCCGGAACAAAGATCTACAATAGCGCCGCGTGTTTTAGGTACGGAAGCAAACCGTGCCAGCAGGACGGCATCCAGCGAAAACGAAAAAACAGACGGGCTTTGGATAATCCGCAGCTCTTCCGCCAGTAGATAATCAAGCCGTTCATCTTGTTTTAATTCAACCATACTTGTTTCTCCTTTTGCACAAAAGAACCTTCCTTTGAAAAGGAAGGCTTCGATCACATTATTTTTTATTTAAAAAAGACAAGCAAAATAGACAGTCTTCATCTTTACGCGGGCTCCCGAAATGCACACTGCAAATATGAAAGCCTTCTTGGTACAAGCGGGCCAGATTATCATATCCTTCACCGATATCCGCTCCGCGTGCTTGCACGCTGACAGGCCCTGACACTTTTTGCTCCTGATGATCTAACTCTTCAAGACGGCGGCGCAAATGATCATTTTCAATCAGTAATGAATTGTTTTCTTCTAGTATTTCCGCAAGCTGTACCTTTACTTCGCCAAGCTGCTGATATAATTCACCAATTTGCAGCTCCATATGGATGACAGAATCAAAAATACCTTTTTTATCTAACTTTTCCACCGTCTCAATCACCTGCTTTCACAGAAACGGCTCCCTCTCTTCCGATCTCATCAGATGAGAATTCAAGCGTCCGTTCCAGTTCCGGAAGATGCACCTGTACGAGCCGTTCTAAAATATTTAAGCCCGTCACACGCCCGTTCCCGCTTGGCGTTGTTACTTTTTGGCCCACATCCGGCAATTCACGGCGCGCATCCTCATACTCATCGTTTTCGTACTTTAAGCAGCACATTAATCGGCCGCATAAACCGGAAATTTTAGCTGGATTCAGGGAGAGGTTTTGATCTTTTGCCATCTTGATTGAGACCGGCTCAAAATCACCAAGGAATGTTGAACAGCAAAGCATCCGTCCACATGGCCCGATACCGCCGAGCATTTTTGCTTCATCCCGAACGCCGATTTGGCGCAGCTCAATGCGCGTCCGGAAAATCGAAGCCAAATCTTTTACGAGCTCTCGGAAATCCACCCGCCCATCCGCTGTGAAATAGAAAATCACTTTATTACGGTCAAAGGTGTATTCTACATCAACAAGCTTCATATCTAGATTATGCTCGGTAATTTTACTCGTACAAGTCTCAAATGCCTGTATAGCTGCTTCACTGTTTTCCTGTACAGCCAAACGATCTTTCTGATCCGCCGCCCGGATCACTTTTTTCAATGGCAGAACAACATCATCTTCATCGATTTCTTTTGGCCCGACAACAACATGTCCATATTCAACTCCGCGTACCGTTTCCACAATAACGTGGTCTTCCTTTTGGATCCCGAGGTCACCTGGATCAAAATAATATATTTTACCCGCTTGTTTAAAGCGTACACCTACTACATTACACAAAGGCGTGTCCCCCCTGTAACTTTAACAAAAGCTGCTCCATTAGCAGCTGCTGGTTCATATTGCGGCTGAGCTTTCGTTTTGCCTCTAGAATGAATGCCATCCGGTCTGCCAGCGCTTCTGCTGACAAATGCAGGGCATCCTGCTGAAAAGAAGCAAGACGGTCGGGAAATGCAAGACCTTTTTCTTCCCCGGTCATAATGGAAAGCAAATCCCTGTGAATTAGAACAAAAAGATCAAGGGCAAGACTGACCTGCTGTTTCTCTTTAAAATGAGAGTGAAATTCTTCTGAAAGCGAAACAATAGCCGAGAGCCTGCCGCCTTTCAGACCTTCGTATAATTTTAACACTACTAGTCGTGCCTGTGCAAACCACTCATCGTGTGCAAGCTGGAGCGCTTCATCCAAATGATTGGTTAATTTGGAGACAATGGAAGCCATCGGCACATTAATTTCTTCTTCGATCAAGCGCTGCTTAAGCTCGCTTGAATTAATAGGACGAAACGTCAGCTGCTGGCAACGCGACAAAATGGTCGGCAGCACAAGACTGCTTTGCTCTGTTAATAAAAAGGCGGCGGTGCGGGCGGAAGGCTCTTCTAAAAACTTGAGCAGGCTGTTCGCCGCACTTGCCGTCATTTTGTCTGCCTGATTGATAATATATACTTTCCAGCCGGATTCAACCGCAGTTTTTTTGAATTCCTGCTGTAAAAATTGAATTTGCTCTTTTTTAATCGATAAGCCATCCGGCTCAATCATGTGAAGGTCAGGATGATTCCCATTTTGGATGCGGCGGCAGTTAATACATGCCCCACACGGCTGATACCCATCCAGTGGTTCCCGGCAAAACAAACTTTTTGCAAACAGCAGGGCTGTTTCTTTTTTTCCGGTTCCAGGATCGCCTTCAAACAAATAAGCATGCGCTACACGGTCACGAAGTAAACTGTTTTCAATCATCCTCATGACGATCGGCTGGCGCTCTTTTGCTTCCTTCCACGGGTTAGACACGAACTTCACACCCTTTAAAATTGATGAAACTGTTCAACCGGCAGAACAAAAACGGTCGCACCGCCTACTGGCACCTCTACTGGATACGGCACATACGCATCAACATTGCCGCCCATCGGCGATACGGGAGGAGCAACCTGTTCACGAGACTGGCAATTTTTTTTGATGAGCTTTAGTGCTTCCTGCACACGGTCATCTTCTACGCCGATCATGAATGTTGTATTGCCTGCTCTTAAAAAGCCACCAGTTGAAGCAAGCTTCGTTGCGCGGAATTGATGTTTAATCAGCGCCTGTGATAATTTATTGCTGTCCTGGTCCTGTACGACTGCGGTAATCAATTTCATATTTTTTCCCCCTTACAGGATTTCTTCTATTATACCAAATCTTTTAGCCAAGCACTTTTTCAATTTCGAAAAGTGCAGCTCGGTACACGAGCTCCTGCTCCTGCTCGGCATCAATCACTACGATGCGTTCCCGGTTGGCCTCGGCCAATTTCAAATATCCTTCCCGTACTTTCTGGTGAAAAGAAAGGTCCTCCAGATCAAGCCGGTTGACTTCTCGTCCATCATGGTGATGAATACGGGCAAGCCCGACTTCAGGCTGTACATCAAATAATAACGTCAAGGCAGGCATCATGCCATCAATCGCAAAAGCATTAATAGAGGCCACTTCCTCCATACCAAGCCCTCTTGCATAGCCTTGGTACGCAAGTGAACTGTCGACAAACCGGTCACAAAGGACAATAAAGTCTTGTTGAAGGGCCGGCATGACTTTTTCCGCCAAATGCTGGCGGCGGGCTGCTGCATAAAGAAGTGCTTCTGTGCGTGCATCCATCTTTGTATTGTCTTTATTTAAAATAACCGAACGTATTTGCTCCGCAATGGCTATGCCGCCCGGTTCTCTCGTTTGAACAATCGGGTACCCCTTTTTTTCAAGCTCTTCAACAATCCGCTGTAGCACGGTCGTTTTCCCTGCTCCTTCTGGTCCTTCTATTGTAATAAATAATCCTGGCACATTAGTTCTCCTTCCGAAACACCATAAGCTTCTGTTCGTTCAATTTTTCTCCCCCATGAAAGCGGGCTCCTTGGCTGACCAGCCACTCAATCTGCTCTACGTGAGCCTTTAAAATCTGTTCCCCCTCCATCACAAGCGGTATACCAGGCGGGTACGGAATAATCATTTCAGCTGCCACTTCGCCGGCTGCGTCTTTCAAGGAAACAGCTTTTTTTTGGAAGCAACTATGCTCATTATAAGGCAAGTCGAGAGTGGATACATGAGCAGACGGAAAATTTTCTGAAAAAGAAGGAGATGTTTTTCCTGTTTTAAACGATAAGCTGCCCAGTTTTTGCATGGCTTGTGCTTCAAAGAGATTCTCTCCTGCTTTTAAAAGAGGAAAAACGAGCAGTATCTGATAAGGGTCGGCGAGTTCAATATAGATGCCTGCTTCTTCAAACAAAGCCTGCAACTCATACCCTGTCAGTCCTTCAGCCCTTACAAGCAGTTTGTACGGATCATCTGTAGATATACAAGCGAACCCCTTTAATTGGAGAAACTGAATCACTCTGTTTTTTAGAGCCATAGAGTAAGTATGATCTATCCTCGTATAGGAAGCGGCATAAAAACGGGCATAATCCAAGGAAGTCATAATTGGATAAGATGGACTGCTTGACTGCAGAGCCTGCAGATAAAATTGAAGGCGCGTGCGATCGATTTGGGAAGACTTAATATGAAGGTAAGCACCCATCGTCATAGCAGGCAGCATTTTATGCGCAGACTGTACAACGATATCTCCTCCCAGCTGCAAGGCGCTCATGGGCACTTCCCCTTCCACAGCCCCAAAGTGGGCTCCATGCGCCTCATCCACAAGCACCAAGGAACCGCGAGACCTGGCAATATCCGCCAATTCTTGAAAAGAACCGGTTATTCCATAATACGTCGGATACGTAAAAATGACCGCTTTACTTTCAGGATATGTTTTGTATGCCTCCATTAATGTTTGCTTTGATACTTGGGCTGCTGTCTGCGTATGTTCATCAAAATCAGGTGTTAAAAAAACGGGGAAGACCTGAGCCATTTTTAAGGCGTTTAACACAGACTTATGGCAATTGCGCTGAACAAACACAATATCGCCTTTGGAAAGGGTGCCAAGAATCATGGCAAGGTTGCCGACTGTACTTCCATTCACAAGAAACTTGCTTTCCACCGTATTGTGTAAGTCCGAAAGCAGGTCTTCTGCTTCTTTAATACATTCTTCTGGAGCATGAAGGTCATCCAAGCCCGTTAATTCGGTTACATCCAGTGAAAGCTCCATCCAAGAAGCAAGCAAGCCATTTTTATGACCGGGTACGTGAAAAGAAAGAGGCTTTTTCTGCTGATGCTTTTTTAAAGCTTCAAGCAGAGGCATACGGGAATGATTCATTTACGAATTCTCCTTTATCGAATAAAGAATATAAAAAAAGAGATGACACGAGGTCATCTCTTTTTCAGTATTGCCAGGCGGCGTCCTGCTCTCACAGGGGGAAACCCCCAACTACCATCGGCGCTGAAGAGCTTAACGGCCGTGTTCGGGATGGGAACGGGTGTGACCTCTTCGCTATTGCCACCTGACTATGAAGTT